>JBBKWI010000197.1:0-70747 GCA_037968875.1 Candidatus Sericytochromatia bacterium
CCAAGAATTGCTGGCAGTGGAACGTACATTTTTGAGAGTTTCTAAACCATGCACAAAGATATTTGAGCCTTTGCTCTCACTGATCATTCCCTGTTTAACTTCGACAGTATCAGCTTGCAAAGCAGAGACAAGTTCCTGGCGACTGATTTGACCATTGCCATCAGTGTCGACCTTGGCCTGTACTCGGGGGTCGACTTTAAGTTCGTCCATGACATTGTTGTTATTGGTATCAAATGACTTTGCCAGCCACTGGTGATTTGAAAAATTAACGCTTCCAGCCATAATAAAAAACCTCTGAATTTCGATTGCTATATCTAATTAATATACCCGTTTTTCATAAAAAGATGCTAACGGGCTCAAAAAACTTGCTATTTTTAGTCCGCATAGACCGGAAAACGGCGGCAAAGCGCTAACATCTCCGATTTAACTGCTTTCTGCACAGATTCAGACTCAGGAGCCTCAATAATTTTGGAGATTCCGCCCGCAATTTGCTGCATTTCAGGCTCTGTCATGCCACGGGTGGTCATGGCAGGTGTACCCAGTCGCAAGCCAGAAGTCACAAACGGACTTTTGGGATCATTGGGTACGGTGTTTTTGTTGACCGTAATATTGGCCTGCCCCAGGGCCGCCTCAATGACTTTGCCCGTCAAATCACGTGAGCGTAAATCGACTAACACCAAATGATTGTCAGTGCCCCCTGAAACCAGATCTAAATCATGAGAGCGTAGCGCTTCAGCCAAAGCCTGTGCGTTTTTGAGAACTTGCTCCTGATAGGCTTTAAAAGCTGGCTGTTGGGCTTCATGAAAAGCGACGGCTTTGGCTGCGATCACATGCATCAAGGGCCCGCCCTGAGAGCCTGGAAAAACGGCTTTATCAATTTGTTTGGCAAAGCTTTCAGCGCATAAAATAACGCCGCCACGGGGTCCACGCAAGGTTTTGTGAGTGGTGCTGGTTACAAAATGGGCGTGGGGGATTGGGCTGGAGTGTAAGCCAGTAACGACCAGGCCTGCGATGTGGGCTATGTCAGCCAACAGATACGCACCCACTTCGTCAGCAATTTCACGAAATTTAGCAAAATCAAGCTGACGGGAATAAGCAGAGGCGCCACAAATCAGCAGTTTCGGTTTCACTTCTAGTGCACGTTCTCTGATTTTTTCGTAATCGAGATAGCCCGTTGCTGTATCTACACCATAAAAATGGTTCTCGAAATAGATTCCTGAAATATTGACCGGACTGCCGTGAGTTAAGTGGCCACCATGTGAGAGATCTAAACCCAAAATGCGATCTCCTGGCTTAAGCACAGACAACATCACAGCCAGATTGGCATTGGCACCCGAATGCGGTTGTACATTGGCATGTTCAGCACCAAAGAGCGCCTTTACCCGTTCTCGGGCCAGGGTTTCGGCCTGGTCGACAAACTCACAGCCTCCATAATAGCGCTTAGCAGGTAAGCCTTCGGCATATTTATTGGTCAGGCACGATCCCTGAGCCATCATCACGGCCCGTGAAGCAAAGTTTTCAGAGGCGATCAATTCGACATGGTCTTCTTGCCGCTGGCCTTCTCTGGCGATCACAGCCGCAATCTCAGGGTCAGTTTCTTTGATTAGGTCAAGCCACGCTGATTGCATGTTTTAATTCTCCAAGTTTTTTATTTTATCGACACGCTGCTGGTGGCGCCCCCCAGCAAACTCAGCAGCTAACCAGGCTGAAACGACGGCTTCAGCCAGCATCGGGGTAATGATTCTTTCGCCCAGGGTCAAGATATTGGCGCGATTATGTTGGCGCGACAAACTTGCTGAGACCGGGTCATGGCAAAGAGCCGCGCGGGCACCGTCAACTTTGTTGGCCGCAATACAGACACCGATACCCGAGCCACAGACAATAATGCCTAAAGTCTCCGGGGTCGCGACCACAGCCTGAGCAACCTGGGCAGCAATATCAGGATAATCCATGGATTCCAGCGTAAAAACGCCCAAATCCTGGACCGTATAAGACTGAGCCTGTAGCCACTGGCTCAAATGGTTTTTTAAATTGAGCCCGGCATGATCCGAGCCTAATACAAGGGCAATCTGGGTCATTGGTAAATCCTCCATAAAAGAAAACCCGAGCAAAGCTCAAGGAGCCATTGGCCGGGTTTTATAAATATTGATTTTGCTTTAATGATTTTGTGAAGCAAATAAATGCATACGAACAGACATCAACGTACGTTGTCCACTCAGGCGCAATAATCCCCAGTTCACGTTTTCAGCGGCATCAATCACCAGGATGACTGAAGAACTGATGACCAAAATGGTTTTGGTACCATTTTCTTTCTCAGTAAAAATCTGCTCCACCAGGCCAGAGTTAGATTCTTTAGGGAGGTTACGCTCAAAGTCATCCACGGTCTGCACAAAGATACTGGCCATGGTTTTAATATGCTCATTTAATTCTTCATGCTCTTGTGTCGAGCGATCTTGAACAATCATTTTGGCAGAGCGATCGACCAAGAAAGCCGAAATTACACCCGGTAGCTTCAACAGAGGCTGAAGCTTATCACTGACGATTTTGGACATAAATTGACTGGGACGAAAGGACTGGGTTTCAACAATATCTATCGCGCCTTCGTCCAATAATTTATAGATCACCCGGTTGGCATCATAAAAATTCATGCCGCTCCAGAGTACTAAATCTTTAGAGCGTCGATGCCCGTCACTGAGATTATAGATTTTTTCTTCGGCAGGACCCAACTTCATATCCTTCCGCTTAATCGGCTGTTTTCTAAATAATTGATTGGGGAGTCCAATGCGAGAGCGAATGCGAGGCCAATCGGGACCGTACTCGGCCAAAAAAGACATCCAATTATAATTGACGGGCAGGAGTTCGGGAGCGCCAATTTTGGGTTGCCCACCCTCTTTTAGCTCATAGCCCACTTTATCCCAATCTAAGACTGCAAATAAAGCTTCTGAAATTTGAAAGGCTCGAATATAAGTGATGACTTCCTTGGGAACCAGGTCTTGCTCTAAAAGTAATTTATCGAGCAAAGAGTCTTTTAAATAGGTCGGTCCATCAACATCTTTTAATAAGTCGTCTAGTTTCTCCTGAGTAATTAAGCCCAATGCAATCAGAGCTTCACCCAAATTGGTGCTTTCAGAAGAGCGTGCATAGTTCACAGTCCCGTTCTCGAGCCAGATGGTGGCAAATACATTATTGGTATTCGCCTCCAACGCGCCTGTGAACTGATTATCGTTCATAGTCTGAAGGATAGCAATTAGATCTTGCCCCCCCATCGTTTCAACAAAGCGCATCGTTCTATCTATTCTCCTTTGAACTCGTTATCCATTTGTTTGTTCCAGCGGAACCACTCAACTTGCTGGAATAATTCTTGTGCATTAATTTCATGAACCATCGCCTGACCCTCGGCATTAATTGAAATCTGCTGATTGGCAATAATTTCTAACCACTGATCTAAACTAACTTCTTGAGGGCCTGGAATCACTTTCATGGGAGCAGCAACCTCAGTCGGTGCCTGAAAAGCTGCACTTGTCGAAGCTGGCTGGGCAGTACCGGGAACGGGTGCACTATCAAAAATTTGATCAGAGGTTTGCTTATCTGTTGATTCAGAGCGTTGCACACCCACACTGCCATTGAAGACAGTCGTTTGGGTCTGCTTGTCATCAACTTCAAGATCATAAGCAGTGCCCAAGACAGCGGCTGTCGAATGGCGTCCTCTAACAATCACACGATTACCTTTGGAAACCTTATTATAAACACGTCCCCGATTGACACGAACCAGGGTTTGCTTGCGTTGCGGTCGGTAACTTACCAATTGAACATCACTATTGGCCCCCACCCGTAAGCGATGACCGTTAGCAAAAGCCAGGGCGATCCGACCGGTTCTCCCCGTTTTCAAACGATAACCCGCGGAGACCAGCTGCGATTTGCGAACATTGACAATACCACTAGCATAAACAACTCTGGCTGAGCCACTAACAGCAACTGTTTTTGCAAAGGCTAGCTGAGAAGAAACCAGCGCAAACGCCAATACTCCCAAACCCAAACGGGTGATCTTTGTTTTCATGCCTGCTCCATCAACTGAGTAAGAAGTGTTTATAAATGGTACGGACTTTATCACCTTTTAGTGTACCACAGGTTTTTTTCTTGGCTATCCCAGAAGCCATCAGAGAGCGAGCCTTTGCAGCCCGATCGTTTTGCTTGTGATTTTGAATGTTTAACCTTTTCAAAAAATCGGTTAAACTAAAGGAAATTGAATGTGGGGTTCATGAATTATGACAAGTGGTTCTTCTGATTTTGCTGAGCGTTTAAAAGCCATGCGGGCAGGCAAGCAAGCACAAAGCAGTCCGCAGACGCCCTCTTTAAAGGATCGTCTCAATCGAGAGCAGCCAAATGAAAGCAGCTCACAAAAAGATGTTCGCGAAAGCATCAGAGCCAAGTTTAAAGCCCAGGCAGAGGCAAAAAAATCCCAAAGCAGCTTAGGCACGACGGCGATCCCGGATCCCAAATCCGCTCTAGCTGACGAAAATCTCCCTGAACTAGAATTAGCGGCTTTACCTGAGCAACAAAAACAAAAAGAAGAAAAAACCCAACAATGGTCTCCTGAGAATGGCGGCATTTGCCCCTCATGCAACTCATTTAACCCACCACATGTCGCCTTTTGTGGCCATTGCCGTTATATGCTCTTGCGCTCTGAAGAAGAGATTGAAATTATCACTTCATACCCTTTGCTTGAAATGAAAGGGCTGGTTCATACCTTTATCCAAAATCTTGCGAAACTCAAAATCACAAGCACCGAAGAAATTTTACGCGCAGGGCTTTCCCACCGTAATCGGCAAATGCTGGTCAAGCACTCCGGTATGTCTGAGCGTTCTCTCATGCGCTTAATCCATCAAGCGAATATTTGTCGTGTTCCATCGATGGGGCCAGAGAACACTGCTTTACTAGAGTTGATCGGCATCAACACTTTAGAAGAGTTGCTTACGCATAAACCTCTTGAGCTTTATAAAAAAATTCAACAAAGCAAAATTAAGTTGAACCAAAGCGGAATCATGTTTTTACCCACAAAATCGCAAACAAAGCTCTGGCTGGAAGAAGCTGCGGCACTTTCTCCGATCAAATTTGGATGACTCTGTGATCCAAAGACTTGATCTTCTGGCCGCTATCTATCAATAATGGATCTGAATAAGATATTAAGTGGATAAATAGGTTTCGATGAAGAAAAGTACCCTTGTCAATTTTAGTCTTTTTGCAGGTTTAAGCCTATCGGCCACACCTGCTCTCGCTGCTCCAGCAGATTTACCCGTGCATGTACAGCTCAAAGCTCAAGATACCCACAGCCGCCTGACAGTCTCTGCGACCAGTACCGTTAAAGCCCTGACTTCGATTGGCTGGCAAGATATCGGCCATTTGCCTTCGGGCTCTGCCCTGGATGTATCTGCTCAATCAGGGCAAATTAAACTAGGTAATCAAAGCGATAAATTATATCAGGCACTTAAAATCGAAGTGCCTAATGCCGATGCGCGCATTCAAACCAATCAAAAATGGTACCGCGGCAACCTGATGCTAAAAGGTGGCAAACAAGGCTTTTCAGTGGTCAACGAAGTGCCTCTGGAACAATATCTCTATAGTGTTGTGCCTTCTGAAATGCCCGCATCCTGGCCAGGCGAGGCCCTCAAAGCTCAGGCTGTTGCAGCCCGCACCTATGCCTTGACCCATCTGGGCCGCTATCGTAAATATGGCTATGACGTCAACGCTGATACCTCCAGTCAGGTTTATCAGGGTGTTCAGTCTGAGCACCCGCAGTCGACAGCTGCCGTGCGTTCCACTCAGAGCGAAATAATGACCCACCAGGGAAAGCCGATCGATGCTTATTTTCACTCGACTTCTGGTGGACGCACCGAAAACGGAGGTGACTTATGGGCCCCCCGCGCTTATCTCCAAATGGTTGAAGATCTCGATCAAGCGTCTCCCAAATACACCTGGCAAGAGGAGATTTCTCAGGAAGTGATGCGGGTGCGTTTACGCACGGGCTTACACATAAACTCCGGTAAAATCGTGGCCATTCGCCCCACAAAGCATACGCGCAGCGGTCGGGTCAAAACATTGGAAATCCAAACAGATAGCGGTACCCATACTGTAGACGGGCTCAAGTTTCGGATGGCTGCTAAACTCAATAGCACCTTCTTCAATGTCGGCGGTATTGGCTCGTCAGGTAGTTTACTAGATGACAATAGTGAAACCCCTGTAAGCTTTCAATTTGCAGGCAGAGGCTGGGGCCACGGCCTGGGCATGTCTCAATGGGGTGCGCGACAGATGGCTTTAAATGGTCATCGCTATGACAGTATTTTAAGTCATTATTATCGCGGAATCAAGATGGAAAAGATCACCCCGTCACGCTACCAGCTGGCTCTAACACCTTAAGCACATGCAAATACCTGAAGATCTCACCCTGAGTGCTTACGATTATTTTTTGCCGGAAAACTTGATTGCACAGGTTCCTGCTGATCAACGCGAAAACTCACGCTTAATGGTATACGATCGCGAGCTAGACCAGATCAGCC
Organism: Candidatus Sericytochromatia bacterium; assembly: GCA_037968875.1. Lineage (GTDB taxonomy): Bacteria > Cyanobacteriota > Sericytochromatia > UBA7694 > UBA7694 > JBBKWI01. The sequence continues at coordinate 6,555 of JBBKWI010000197.1, forward strand.
ATCAGCATTTCCACCAGATCTCTGAGTGGCTTCAAGCCGGTGACCTATTGGTTTTAAACAATACGCAGGTTTTCCCGGCACGTATTTTCGGCAATAAAGCCCATACGGGCACCCGCTTTGAATTTTTGTTGGTTCGCAAACTCGAAACCCATCAATGGTTAGCCATTGCCAAAAACAGCAAACGAATTCGTCCTGGTTATCGCTTTCTTTTCGGCGAGCGCAGCGCTGAAGTGCTGGAAACCCGTGACGGCGGCCAGGTGATCTTAGAGTTTGAAGCCGAGTCTGATATGGAATTTATGCACTGGCTAGAAGGTTACGGTGAAATTCCCTATCCGCCTTATATCAGTTCACGGGTTTCTGAACAAAGTCGCTATCAAACCGTTTTTGCTGAACACCAGGGCTCTGTTGCGGCCCCTACAGCAGGCTTGCACTTTAGTGAGTCTTTGATTGAAAGTCTAAAACAAAAAGGCATCGACTTTGCTTTTTTGACTTTGCATGTCGGCATTGGCACCTTTACCCCCGTGCGTAGCGAAGAAATTGAATCCCACCAAATGCATGCTGAATACTATGCGCTCTCGGCAGCAACCGCTGCAAAATTAAATCAGCAACGGCAAGAAGGCAAACGGATTATTGCCGTCGGCACCACAGCCACCCGCACCTTAGAAACCGTCTATAGACTGGGTGAAGGCCAATTTTGCGCCAGCGAAGGGGACACCCGTTTGTTTTTGTATCCAGGTCAAAATCTGAATGCCATTGATGGCCTGATCACCAATTTCCACTTGCCCCGCTCCAGTCTCTTGATGCTGGTTTCAGCCTGGATCGGCCGTCAGAAATTGATGCAATTATATCAAACCGCTGTGGCTGAGAAATACCGTTTCTATAGCTTTGGCGATGCGATGTTTATTCACTAGAAAAGCCACTCCCGTCTGGGCCGATTCAATCAAGAGAAGACTTAATGCTATAATTCAGCAGGAAAACAATCACATGCCAGCAATACTTCAAACTGTTTATTCAACTTTATTTGAGCCAGCGCAAATGCTCGAGCACTATACCCGTCGCCAATACTGGTGGCAAGCTGCTGTTGCTGTTTTACTAAGCGCTACCTTATGGCTATTTACCCAACTGGGCCTGGCTCACAACCAACATCTGGGCTTGAGCTTATTAATTGTCTGGGGCAGCGCTTTTATCATTTGGTGGTGGTGTAGCCTGATGCTGCATTTCTCTGCCGACCTCTTCGGGGGTAAGGGACGCTTTGCCGATACGATGACTGCTGTCGGCCTGGCAGCCTTGCCGTTGATATTTATAGCTCCCCTACAGAGCTTGCCCAATCTGATCGGAGATTTGGGTTATACCCTGAATCTACTCGGCCAAATGGGGATTGCTTTCTGGGTATTAGCACTTTTAACCCTTGGCTTAGGCCATAGTGAAGCCTTTAGCTTAGATCGCTCGATTGGCAGTCTAATTTTGGCATTTGTTATCAATCTGGCATTTATTTTCAGCATTGGGCTCATTTTTATGCTTCAATTAATGAATTGGGGCCTTTCCCTGTAATGGGCGCAACACTCTAGAAAAAATAGATAGGCTATAATATCTCTATCAGATAAGCAGAGGCAGTGATTTGAAAGCAAAATTCTGGGGTGTGCGCGGCTCAATGCCGACAGCCAGAGCTGAAGTAATGGGAGTCGGTGGAAACACTTCCTGTGTCCAGGTGATCTCTAAACAGAATGACCTGATAATTTTAGATGCCGGCACAGGAATCGCCCATTTAAGCAAAGCGCTAACCCGCCAGAAACAGGCTCACCCCCTGCGTATTCATTTGCTACTCACCCATACCCATTGGGATCATATTCAGGGCCTGCCTTTTTTCAATTTATTAAATCACCCTGACAATCATGTCACGATCTATGGTTGTGATAAGCCCGACAAAAGCCTGAAGTCAATTTTGCATCAGCAAATGAATTTTGAATACTTCCCTGTGGGTCTAGATGAAATTCAGGCCCAACTGGACTTTAAAATCATCGAGGCCGATTCCCAGTTTTCTATCGGTGAGATCCAGATCAGGACAGCTGCTTTCAATCACCCGGGCGGGGTTCTGGGTTATCGCATCCAGGAAGACGAGGAAGTATTGGTCTATGCCACAGATATGGAATATACCCATGAAACCCTCGATCCCCATCTGATTCAATTTGTTCAGGATGCGGATCTCTTGATCTTTGACGCCCAGTATACCCCTGACGAATATAAAGAAAAACAGGGCTGGGGCCACAGCAATTATGAATTGGCGACCCACCTGGCAAATCAGGCCAAAGTCAAACAACTCTATCTCTTCTCTCATGATCCCGATCATGACGATCTCGACCTCTATGATATCGAAAAACAAGCCCAACAAGCCTTTGCCCAGACCTATCTCGCCAAAGAAGGCGTCGAAGCCCAGGTCGGGCACCCTTTGGCACTCAAATAAGTTTGATTCATTTGTGACTGCTCAGCTCAGCAGGTTACAGCCTTTTTTGATTTAATCTAAAGAAAAACCCAACCTCCTGAATCTTAAAGGCTACCCGAAAGACGCTGCAAAGGCGCATTGCGCAAATCCAAGATACGTTTACCAAAGCCCTGAGGGAAATGCACGATCGCGATCGGGCGATTGCCACTGGAATAAACCTTTTCTACTGTGCCATTGCCAAACTCAGGGTGATAAACTGGCTCGCCTTTTTGTAGATCAGCCAGCCCAGCAGAATCCGGCTCAGGCACACTGCTATCAAAGAGAGGCTCCGTATCGAGCACACTTTTTTGGATCGCCGCATCAGGCAAATGGCCTTCGATTTCTTCCAAAAAGCGCGACATAGCCTGATAATGGGTTTGCCCATGTAAGCTACGACACTTGGCCGAACTGAGATATAAGCGCTCCTCTGCGCGGGTCATCGCCACATACATCAGGCGGCGCTCTTCTTCAATTGGGCCATCAAGACCATCGTCTTCAGCCACAATCGAACGTTGATGCGGGAAGACGCCTTCTTCGAGGCCTGTGATAAAGACCACAGGGAACTCCAGGCCTTTGGCAGCGTGCACGGTCATCAAACGAATCAAGCGACCGCTGTCTTTGAGATGGTCGATATCTGAGATCAAAGCCAAATGCTCCAGAAAATCGCCCAGGGCAGTCTCTGTCGATTGAGGTACAAAGTCACGTGCTGCTTGAATAAACTGCTGCACATAATGGGAACGCTCTTCGAAAGTCTCATCATCTTTTGCTAACTCAGCCTGATAGCCACTCTGCAAGTAAATATCTTGGATCAACTCAGCCAATGTGCCTGAGAAGGTTTGCAATTGCTTGAGCCAGTCAATAAGCTTACTGACCACTGGCCGCACCCGTTTGGGCAAAGCAGCCACAACCTCAGGCACCTGAACAACATCCCAGATCGAAAGCCCTTCTCGCTCAGAGGCGTGGCTTAAACTCAACTGGCTTTTGGCACCCATACCACGTTTGGGGGTGTTGAGGATGCGTTTGAAATTGAGATTATCGAGGGGATTATAAATCACGCTCAAATAAGCCATCAGGTCTTTGATTTCTTTGCGATCATAAAAGCGAAAAGCTCCCACCACCTGATGTGGGATATTGTTTTGCACCAGTCGCTCTTCAAATAAGCGCGACTGGGCATTGGTGCGATAAAGCACACAAATATCGCCATAGTCGAATTGCCCCAGGCTCTTTTGCTTGCGAATTTGGGCCAGCACAAAATCTGCTTCCTGGTATTCGTTTTGGGCCTGATGCAATTTCAGTTTTTCACCGGCTCCGCGCGTTGAGATCAAGATTTTTTCAAAGCGGTCACGGTTGTGCGCGATTAGCGTATTGGCGGCCTCCAAAATCGCTGAAGTCGAGCGGTAATTATGTTCTAGCTTGATCACACTTGCTCCCTGGTAATCCTGCTGAAAGCGCAAAATAATCTGGAAATCCGCATGACGAAAAGAATAAATACTTTGATCGACGTCTCCGACGGCAAATACATTTTGCTGGGGCGCACTTAACAAGCGTAAGAGCTCAAACTGCACGCTATTGGTATCTTGATATTCATCTACCAGCACATATTGAAAATGTTGCTGATAACGCTTGAGTAAATGCGGGTGGCGCTGCAGCATCTGTAGAGTGACCAAAAGAAGATCATCGAAGTCCATGGCATTATGACGAGCGATTTGTGTCTGATAACGCTCATAGACCCGTGACAATGTCATTTCATGGAACTCCAGATCTCCCTGCCGAAAAGCGGCCGGAGACAGGCCCTGGTTTTTCAGTCCGCTGACTTGCCTGAGCATACTGCGGGGTTTGTATTGGGTTGGATCCAGCTCCATTTCACGCAAGATCTCACGCATCAGCTTTTCTTGATCCTGGGTATCGTAAATCACAAAACGGCGGGTATAGCCCATCGCCTCGGCTTCTTGACGCAAGAGGCGTACACAAACCGAGTGAAAGGTACCTGCCCAAATACGGGAAGTATCAGCGCCGCCAATCAAATGAACCAGACGATCTTTCATTTCACGGGCCGCTTTATTGGTAAAAGTCATCACCAGAATCCGGGATGGAGAGACTTTCTCTTGCTGAATCAGATGGGCCACACGATAGGTCAATACACGGGTTTTACCGGCTCCGGCCCCAGCTAAGACCAGCACCGGCCCCTGACCAAACTGGACGGCTGATTGCTGATTGGGGTTGAGCTCTGCCAAACTCATTTTTGGGCTTGCTCAAAAAACTGGTTCATTAGGTGCATTGCTTCTGTCACGCGCGGCCCCGGCCGTGAGATCAGATCGTCGTTGATAATCAAGACTTTGTTTTGCTTCACGGCTTGTAATTGATTAAAGGGGGCTTTGTTGAGATCAACACGTTTGGAAACAGACTGCGGGATCACCAGGACTTGCGGGTTGTGTTTGAGCAAGCTTTCAAGGGAATAATGCAAAAATGGCGTCTTGCTCTGCACAATGTTTTTACCCCCACTTTTCTGGATCAGACTGCCAATAAAACTGGATTGACTGGCGCTCATCAAGGGACGATCCCAGACCAGATAAAAAACACGGGGAGCTTGAGCAGCAGGCCATTGCTTCAATTGCTTTTGCGCCGTTTGCATTTGCTGCACACGGGCCTTAGCCTGAGTGGATTTTTGGGTGAGTTGCCCCAGAATCAGCAATTGCTGTTCGATAGCCTCTGTATTTGGCATATTGAGAGCCAAGACTGGAATTTTTAGGCGCTTGAGTGGGCTCAAAACCTGCTTCATCTCTGACGTTGCCAGGATCAAATCGGGCTTAAGCTTAAGAATTTTTTCTAAGTTGACTTCACCAAACTTGCCGACGCGGGTTTTACTTTGCGCTGCTTTAGGGTAATTACAGTCATGGGTAACGCCAACCAGAGCCGACTCAGCTCCAATGGCATAGATCATCTCAGTCGTAGCTGGAGACAGTGAAATAATTCGCTGGGGTTGCTGAATCTTTAGGGGACGCTGCCAGAAATCTTCCAAACTCTGGGCCGGCAGCAGCCAGCTAAACAAAAATAGAAAGGCCAAAAAAAGTCGCTTCAAAATAATTCTCCCGGAACGTGTATATTTTAGTATAACAAAAAAAGCGAGTCTGATCGCTTAGCTAATAAAAGGAATGCAAGTGGAGCAAATGAGTTAAGAAGCTCTAGAAATTACGAGCTTTGAGAACTTGTACCCGAGAGTTGCCTTTGTCTAAGACAAAAACTTCGCCATCATCACTGACAGCAATACTTTCAGGACCCCAGAAGTCCGTCGGACCTCTGCCTTTTGAACCAAAGGACTCAATAAACTCGCCCTGAGGTGAGAAAATTTGAATGCGGTGATTGAGGGTGTCAGCGACGTAGACACGGCCTTTGATATCAACAGTAATTCCGCGTGGAATACTAAACTCGCCCCCGCCAACGCCGCGCTTGCCAAAGTCCAAACGCGCAATACCCTGGCGATCCATCATTTGTACTCGCGGAATACCATAATCCAGGATGAACAAATTATCTTTGGAGTCTAAAGCAATTGCATAAGGGGTTTTAAACTCACCCGGACGTGTGCCTGGGCGACCAAATATTTTCATGACCTGACCATTGGGATCCAGCACTTGAATGCGGCCATTTTCGGTGTCGGCGACATAGACTTCATCTTTAGAGGAGATCGCAATTCCGTAAGGGTTCGCAAACTCGCCCCGGTTTTTACCATGCGAGCCAAAAGAGCGAATAAAGCGGCCCGATTGGTCAAAAATAGCTACGCGGCTAGTGCCTGAGTCAACGACATAAATCTGCCCTTGTCGGCTCACGGTCACCGAGCAAGGAGCTTTTAGTGAATCTTGCTGGCTACCGGCACGTATCAAATACTGCCAATCACCCATTTTGTTAAAAACCTGAATGCGCTGATTTTGAGTATCTGCAACAAAAATCAGTCCTTGATAAACAGCCAGTCCGCGCGGCTGGTAAAACTGCCCTTTGCCAGCACCGACCTGACCGATTTTATGCGAGAACTCTAATTGCAAAGAGGCTTTGTCGCCATCTGCTGATGCGGTCGAACGCGAATCAGAAGGACGTGAGGGAGCCGAACGGGCTCCCATTGAAGGCATAGCAGGTGGTTGAGGCGGCCCACCACCAGCAGGCGCATCTGATGTTGAAGAACGAATCGTGGTATTGGATGGAGCAAAATGCCCTGTTTTACGCATCGGGTTTAGAACCTGGGTGTTGTTTTCAGGAGCTACGGCCTGGGTGCGCCCAAAACTGTGTCGATCTATACCTGAGCGCGGATTACTTTGATAAGTACTCGCAAGCTCAAGCAAACGATTCAAACGGTTTTTCAGCGAATTAATTTTTTCAGGTTTTTTGGTTGCTGCGGCATTACGCTCTGCCATATTCGTACGCAGCATCGGTCTCTTTAATGCGTCTTCCCGGTTATTATAAAGTTCATTTCGAGGAGGCTCTGGTGGCTTGGGAACAACCATCTGAGGTGTCGCAGGCCCTGTATTTACAGGCGCATCACCTAGATTCAAACCGCAATAAGGGCAAAATTTAGCCCCCGAAAAAATCATGTTCTTTTTGTCACAAGGGCATGGAACCATACCTTCTGAGGTATCGTTAGCTCCTCCGCTGCCACTAGCACCAGACATAGTGCGCTTAATTTGGCGTAGCTCTTCAGAGATCTCACTGGCATTTTGATAACGAAAGTCCGGCAATTTCTGCAAGGCTTTCATCACGATCTTTTCCAAACGGGGATCCATATCAGCATTTACGCGAGTTGGGGGAACCGGATCTTCAGAGACAATTTTTAAAATCGTTGCACCCAAATTACCACCATCAAAAGGCAGTTTGCTGGTATACAGCTCGTACATCATTGCACCCAAAGAGAAGATGTCCGCCCGGTGATCCACGCCACGAGAGTCTTGCAATTGCTCTGGGGAAATATAACCCAAAGTGCCCAGCATGGTACCATCCTGGGTCATAGACATCATAGGATTGGTGGTGGACATACGCGCAATGCCAAAATCAGTAATTTTGACGTCGCCTTTGGCTGTGATCGAAATATTATCGGGCTTGATATCCCGGTGAATAACTTTGCGCTCATGGGCATGTTGCATGCCTTCGCAGATTTGAATTAAAATATCAATTAATTCTTCATCTGAGAAGTCATGACCTTCTTCCATGTATTCCTTGAGGTTTTTACCCTCAATGAATTCCATGGCAATATAATGATTGCCGCTATCAGCGCCAAAATCATGAATTGTAACGACGTTGGGATGCGAAAGTCCACCTGCTGTTTGCGCCTCACGGTGAAAACGAGCAATAATCTCATCTGCGGCTTTAGCCAAAGAAGGATTAATTAAAAGCTCTTTTATCGCAACTGTACGATTAATTCTGACGTCCCTGGCCCGATAGACAACGCCCATGCCGCCCCGGCCAACTTCATCCAGAATTTCGTATTTCCCAAGTACTAAGCCTTTGTGTGCCATCCTGCCGCTGCTTACTCTTGATACTTTGCTTTATTCGTTGTAAAGAAGGACAACTGTGATATTGTCTGTTCCGCCATTTTCATTGGCTAAATCAACCAGTTTCTGGCAGGCAACTTCAGGAGTGTTTTCATTGAGCATCTCTTCCATTTCTTTATCAGACACCATGTTTGATAAACCATCAGAGCACATCAAAACTTTGTCACCCGGTTGAAGCACCAACTCCACTGTATCTGGCTCTACATTTGCCTGCATCCCGAGGCAACGTGTAATCACGTTTTTATATGGATGCACCTGAGCTTCTTCTTCAGAAATCGCTCCGGCCTTCACCAGTTGTTGAACAACTGAGTGATCTTCGGTAATCTGGGAGATTTGCTTTTCGCGTGTTAAATAGGTCCGGCTATCGCCGATATGCCCAACAAATAGGCTACCCTTATTTGCAACAGCAACAATTGCAGTTGTCCCCATACCCTGGAGATGTTGATTACTCAGAGAAGCTAAAAGAATCTGTTCATTTGCTTCTTGGAGAGCGTAACGAATCAGTTCTTCAACGGACATACCGTTTTCCGTCTCGTCTTCAACATCATCTTGAGAAAAATCATAGTTCGAAAGAATTTCGGTAATGGTTTTAACCGCAATCCGACTGGCTTGATCGCCTGCCGCATGACCGCCCATACCATCTGCTACGATGTAAACTTGTTTGTCTTCCAGTAAATGGAAGCTGTCCTGGTTTATACTTCGGACTTTTCCTGTATCAGTTAAGCCAGCCGCGCGCACGATGATTCCTCACAGCTCTCTAGAAAATTTTGGTCAATCGAAACGGACTCTAGCCCTTTAGACTGGAGTACTGACTGATTAAACAGCATTATATCACAAGCCCCTTGTAAGACAGAGTCACGCTTGATCATAAGAAGCTCTTTAGATAAGCTTGTAAAGCTTGCCACTCGGATGATGTCAATTGAGCAACCTGAGCACTGAAGCCATTTTGCTCGGCACTGGCCATCACCATTTTAGAGAAATCCGCAACACTCGACTGTGCTGCGTTTTCTGCATTACTTAAAAAAGTCAGGGCACGTGAAGTGTCATAAATAAACGGTTTCCAGCGATTTGCATTAGAACTTTGATCTTTTTCTAATTTCTGAGTTGCTTTGGCAACCTTTTCACGTTTTGGCTTGGATTCAGCTACCAATTTGGCAATTGCCACATTAACAGGAATCAGCCGTTTTTTGGCTTTTAAAGCCTGGGCTACATTATATTCTTCTTGAAGCTGCGCCATTTCTTCGGCAGAAACTGCCGGGAAATTGCCAGGCGCCAAACTGCGAATATAATTGATCAGGGCGACCCGATCGGTGGCAGGCAATTGCTTGTAAGAGTTCATGCCTGTGGCACCGCCATTGACGCCTTCTTCGAGGGTTTTGTACATCCCTGCAAAATTGCGGCCGTTAACCCAATTTTGATCTTGATGAAGATTACGAGGCTTGGGGTTAAGGGCAGCAGCTGCCGCTCCGTCACCTTTGCCGGTAGCACCATGACAAGCGGCACATTGAGAGAAGAGTTCCTCTCCCTTTTTGAGCATCTCATCATTGGGTTGCACTTGCTGCACTAACTCCGGGCCGCTTTGCGCTTCTGCCTGGCTACCGCCATAAGAGACGGCGCCGACAGTACAAGCTAGCGCAACCAGAGTCAATTGATGTTTAATTTTCATAATCGCTCCTATAGCCGGAAATTCAGTCCGCGCTGTAATTTGGGGTCGCCAACAGGCACCAGGTTTTTACCTTTAGCTTGCTGTTGGAACAAGACAATCAAGAATCCAGCTGCAATGGCTACTGCAGCAACTTCAGCCAGACCAAAAGTAGGACCATGTGAATGGGCTTGAGGATGGTGTCCATAAGCAGGCATCACGATCCAATACAGGTCAAACATATGAGCAAAGATAATCCACAAAGACATGAATAACATGCGGTTGGGATTGGTTTTATTGCGACGTTGAATCAAGCCAAACAAAGGGATTATGAAGTGAATCACAATTAAAGCTAAGGTGATTACATCCCAGCCGTTTTCCCAGCGATGCAGAAACCAGGGGGTTTCTTCAGGCAGGTTGGCGTACCAGATCAGCATGCCCTGAGAGAAAGCTGTATACGTCCAGAAAACGCAACCAGCAAACATGCCAAAGCCCAAGCTGTAATAGTGATGACCACTAATACCTTTGCCCATGTAACCATTTTCATTCAACATGATCGTAGCAATTGAAACTACTCCCAGAGAAGCGACCAATGAACCAGCAAAGAAGTTCACACCAAACATGGTTGAGAACCAGTGCGGCTCTAAACTCATCAGAAAGTCAATTGACAATGCTGTGAGCGTTAAACCGAAGATAGGGATAAAAATCGCTGACAATTTGATATTTTTACTGGTCAGGGTCTGATCAGCCGTCTGATCTTGTTTAAATGAATTGCCCGTAAAGAGCTTATAAAATAAGATCCAAACCAACAGAATCACGACCAAACGAACCAGGAAAAAAGGCTGATTCAAATAAGCTGCTTTGCGCAGCAAAATGGGGTCATCCCCCATATTGGTCCACTCATAAAGATGAGAAAACCACATGCCCAGAACAGGCGGAATCGCAAACAAGGGTAAAAATAGAACACTCGAAGCGACCAATTCAAATACCCGTCGAATCGGTGTAGACCACACCGCTCCAGCAATGTATTCAATGGCTACCATAAACAAAGCACAAATCCCGACACCTGCTACAAACATAAATAGCATGATGCTCACATATTGCGAACGAATCGGATCCATAGCAAAGGCAGCCGCTCCCAAAATCAGCCCAACGACCAGCATAATCCAGCCCGTTGAGGCAACGCTTCCGGGAAGGTCACGTTTTTTGTAGGTTACAGCGTGTGTACTCATTGCATATCACTTTCTTTGGGGTTCAACGAACGTTGTAAAGCACGGATATAGTGAATCACGGCCCAACGCTCATCACGCGTCAATTGTTTGGCATAGCCTGGCATCAGATTTTGGCCATAAGTCATGACGTGGTAAATTCGGCCGTCGGTCCACTGTTCCGCCACTTTGGGTGAATGTAGACTTAAGCCATTCAAACCGACATCAGCTGGCAAACGGCCATCGCCCTGAGCATAATAGCCATGACAAACTGAACAACGGGATTCATACTTTTCTTTACCCAGTTCAAATATTTCTTGAGACTGCGGCAAAGGATTCACCAGATACTTACCCATTTCATCGGCTTGATCTTTGCCAAATGTTTCAGGCAAATAACCACGCGGAATCGTATAGTCTACGGGCTGCTGCATGGAACGCTGATCTTTAAAGACCATCTTAGTTTCTTGCGCAACCGCTCTGGGCTGAACTGACATCCAGTTAAAAGGCGGCATAAAAACCATCCGATTGAGGCCAAAATAACCAGCACCGGATACGGTAATCGCCACGACTACAGCAAACCCCAGGAAAAGCGGATTGGCTAAAGACAATCCTGAACGGGCTTCTTTGACATCATAATATACCGGAATAATCGTCTTTGCACCCAGGTTTTCCAACATTTCACGGGCAGATACTTCTTCAAAACGCTCATCTGCGGCCTCAATACAGAGACCAAACATATCATCAGAGGTTCGCTGCATATAAGCCGTATCATGTAGGGGGTGATTATTACGAGGGAAACCTGAAACAATCAGGAATAAGATCAGTACCGTGCCTACAGCACCGGTTAAAACCAAAACTTCAAATAGAATCGGAATATAACCGGGTAGACTAAAGTAAGGCTTACCCGCCCAAACATTGGGGTAATCAACTAAAGATACCCAGGCAATAAAGGACAGCATCAACAACATACAGGTGGTCCCTATAATTAAGGTTAACCAACCCATTCCAGATTCACCCAAACCCATTGCATCATCTAAACCATGCAGTGGGTAGGGCGTGTGCGCATCGAATTTACGATAGCGCTTGCGTGCGGTATCTGCCGCATGCAAAATTTCTTCAGGCTTCTCAAAGAGGCCAGTTAAAGCATAGAGTTTTTGCTCTTGTGCGCTCATGCAGGTTGACCTCCAATAATAGTGGCTTCTGTATCCACTGGATCTTCTTCATGGTGATGGTGAACTTGCGCGCCATCCATCACACTTTTGACTTCAGCAATCGAAACCACTGGCATAAATTTCACGAACAAGAGTGTCAGCGTGAAAAACATGCCGAAGCTGCCGAGCAACAGCATGAAGTCGACCAGGGTTGGGTTGTACCAACCCCAGCTCGAAGGCAAAAAGTCACGGGCCAGTGAAGTCACGGTAATAACGTAGCGTTCAAACCACATCCCGATATTCACGAAGATTGAAATAACAAACATAATCGGTACCGAGCGACGCAATTTACGAAACCAGAACATTTGCGGACTGATCACGTTACAAGAAATCATAACCCAGTACGCAAAAGCATAAGGACCAAAAGCCCTGTTAATAAAGGTAAATTGCTCAATCAGGTTACCTGAGTACCAGGCAATAAAGAACTCCATACCGTAAGCGTATCCGACTAGCGTACCGGTCAAAAGAATGATTTTATTCATTTTCTCTAAGGTATCGATTGGAATCAGATGCTGCATATCAAAGATATAGCGAATGAAAACCAGCATGGTTACCACCATCGCAAAACCAGAGAAAATAGCACCGGCGACGAAATATGGTGGGAAAATCGTGGTATGCCAACCGGGCAGACCAGATACCGCAAAGTCAAAAGAAACGATCGTGTGAACCGAAAGCACCAGCGGAGTCGAGAGACCCGCCAAAATCAGATATACTCGCTCATAGTGGCGCCAGTGGCGATTTGAAAAGCGCCAACCGAGGCTCAGCACTGAGTAAATCGTTTTACGGATTTTGCTGACCATGTCCTTGCCAAGCGTGCGATCACGCAGGGTGGCGAAATCAGGGATCAAACCGGTATACCAGAAAAACAAAGACACCGTAAAATAGGTCGAAACCGCAAAGACATCCCAAACGAGGGGTGATAAGAAGTTGACCCAAACAGCGTGTTTGTTGGGGTAAGGCATTAAATACAAAGGAAGAAATGGGCGGCCCGTATGAAACAGCGGGAACAAGCCCGCACACATAACTGCAAAAATAGTCATGGCTTCAGCAAAGCGCGCAATCCCGTTACGCCATTTCTGTCTGAATAAAAACAAAATCGCTGAGATCAGAGTGCCTGCGTGGCCGATACCGATCCAGAAAACGAAGTTGACAATTGGGAAGGCCCAGGCCACAGGGACGTTATTGCCCCACATGCCTGTACCGTAATAAAAGCTAATTCCCCAGCCAACAAGCTCTACCATCAGTAGAGCAACTGAAAAAGCAAAAGCGATATACCATTTCAGGGTCGCTTTGGTTTCAATTGGGCGGGAAATCACCTCCGTAATATCGTGAAGCGTGGGTTGTTTCAAAACGACGGAGGGCTGGACGGAAAAATCAGGATGTCCGTCAGGGAGTGTATTGGGTTTTTTGGCTACCTGCATCGTTGTTTCCTATACTTTTTCGTATGTGTTTCTAAGTTTCGTCACGTACGTTATCGCTGGACGAGCGTTAAACTCTTCCAGAACATGATAAGCCGTCACGTGTTTACGATACTGAGAAACAGATGATTGTGGATCATTGCTGTCCCCAAACACAATCGCTTCAGAAGGACAGATTTCCTGACAGGCAGTCACAACGTCACTGCCCTTCAGATCGCGCTTCTCACGAATCGCTTCTTGTCTGGCCCACATAATGCGCTGAATACAGAAGGTACATTTCTCCATAACACCGCGCGAACGCACTGTGACTTCAGGGTTATGCACCAATTGATTCATATCTTTGTGATAAAAAGCTTCTTTGAAGCGATCGCGATAATCAAAGAAATTAAAGCGACGTACCTTGTAAGGGCAGTTATTGGAACAATAACGGGTACCTACACAGCGGTTATAAGCCATTTGATTGAGACCATCTGGACTGTGGTTGGTCGCATTGACTGGGCAAACCACTTCGCAGGGCGCATTATCACAATGCTGGCACAGCATCATTTGTTGAGTCACGGTCGGCTCTTCAGCCGAACCTGAATAATAACGGTCTAAACGGATCCAATGCATTTCACGACCACGGTCCACCTGGTCAGGACCGACAATCGGCACATTATTTTCGACATTACAAGCCATCACACAGGCATTACAGCCAGTACACTTGTTCATATCAATCGCCATTCCCCATTTGATGCCTTCATAGACATGGGTGCTGGTGATATTAAAGGTCTTGTGGCCGTGCATTTTAGCCGATTCAGGATTTTTTTCGTATTCGGGGTAATTGGCTTCGTGGGTAATACCACGGGCCGTATGCAAATCCTGCTCACGGGGAACGTCAAAAGCGTGGTGCAATTGGGTGGTTACCAGATGGTGACTGCCCGCAGCCTTGACCACATCGACTTTAGCAATAAAAGGACTGTCTGAGTTCAGATCAATCAGCGCATTGACATCAACGCCAACACCTGTCCCGATTTCACCGGCTTTGCTTCGTCCATAACCGAGTTCAACGGCAATCACTTTATCAGCCATACCGGGTTGCTCTAATACAGGCAAAGTCACAGTTCCAGATCCGCCAGGCAGAGTCACAGTCACCATGCTTTCGGTTTTAACACCGAGCTCTTTGGCTGTCGTTACTGACATGGCCGCATAATTGTCCCAAACCACTTTAGAAACCGGGTGTGGAATTTCTTGCAGCCAACCACTATTGGCAAACTCGCCGTCGAGAGTGGCATAACCATAATGCAAAGAAAGCAAATAGTCCTTTTCCAGCTTGGGGCGTTTGACCTGACTGAGGGCGTTGACATTTAAACTGCCATAATTAATTTTTGTTCCTTTTAGAGAAACAAAACCATCATGCAAGGCCCCTTGCCAGAAAGTGGTAAAGTCGCTGAGCGAATTGGTTTTACGATACACCGTATCTTGCCAGTTGTTCTTGAGGTAATTGTGATAAAGCTTTTCGCTGTACTGAGCCGAATCATCAGCCAACCAGGTCAGCAAAATGCCTTCTGCCTGACGAGAATCATGCAAAGGTGCAATCACAGGCTGCTGTAAATTATGCACGCCCGCATAAGCTTCAAAGTCTCCCCAGGACTCTAGATCATGGTGAATCGGCAAGACAAAAGTTGACTTTTCACCCGTTTCATTAAGATGGGTATCCAGCGTCACGCTTACAGGTACTTTCGCCAGCGCATCAGCATATGCCAGTGCAGCCAGATCATAAGCCGGGTTCACATTCCAGTGAATCACCAGGTCATATTGACCCGCGAGCATATCTTTGCTGAGTTGTGCCAGTTCAGCCGGCGCACTCGGCTGGGCCTGGTAAAAAGGCGCATTTTGACGCTGATAGAGCGCATCAGCACCCAGGTCAGCATTTAAAGTGTTAACCAACACATGGACAGACTCAGGCAAACGATCGCCAGCATAGAGAAGGGCTTTGCCCCGATTTTTGTAGAGGTCATTAACCAGATGCTTTAAGCTGGATTCGGCCAAACCATGGGATGAGGCAAACCGACTCAATGTATGATTTTCAGCCTGAGGGACCAAAGCAGCCGAAAGCGCTAAGCCTTGCTCTTGCAACGCATTTGCGAGTGCCAACACCAATTCATACTGGGCATCTGGACGCAAGCGCAAACGATAATCAGCATTCATGCCTGTCAGACTCAAATTGCCTTCAGCCACATACAGGCGACTAAAACCTTTGTCATTCATGACATCACGGCGTTTTGAAAAACCCAGACTCATTGCTTCCGTGCCTTCGGCACCCAAGAAGTCGGATTCAAGCGCCAAAACAACATCGGCTTTGGTCCAATTAATCTCAGGCAGCTGCGCGACCCCATAGGACTTCTTCCAGGCACTTAAGCGTGGCGACAACTGGGTCAGGCTGTAATTAAAAACGCCCAGACCAGTATATTTCTGGCTGAGTTTGTCTAGAATTTTTTTGGCTGATGGCGACATCAAGCGTGAAGTCACAATCGCCGCTTTTTTGTTGTTTTGACTTAAGCTGCGCAAGGCGGAGCCGACAGCTTCGTCAACGACTTCCCAAGTCACGCCAGCAGAGCCCTTCAAAGGCGCGGCCACCCGTTCAGGATCGTAAAGACTCATAATCAAAGACTGAACATGAGGTCTCATTTTACCCTGATCAATAGGATGGTCGGGATTGCCCATAATTTTAATGGGACGGCCCTCACGGGTTTTAATCAGAGCTGAAACCGCTTGTCCACGTGAAGTGACAGTAGAGGCATAAAAATTAGGACGCCCGACGATGACATCATCAGGCTGAACATTGTAGGGAATGATTTCCCCTTTGTCCATGTAATTTTTACAAGCGGTCAGAGTAAAGGCGGCAGAAGCTCCCATGGCAGCTAGAAAGCGGCGGCGAGAGATTCCACTCATTTCACGAATATCAAAGTCTTCTGTGACCCCTTTTTTAAATTCGTGATTTTTGGCTTCGAGTACTTCTGGATTGCTATTCAGCTCTTCCAGGCTCTGCCAATACAGGGGTTTATTTTTTTGCTGCAAATCCATCTCAACCTCGTATTTCTCTCTTAACTGCCAGGGGGTGTTCTTTGACACGGGCAGCATATTTATTGCGAACAGGAGAGACCTTAGCGCGTTGGGTTGGCTTTAAAACCGTCAACCCGCTAGGAATGGCGTTTAAGATCCAAATCCCCACTGCAGACTTGCCAAGCAACGACAAAAAGCGCCGACGCGCTAAACCTTTAATAGGCATTGATTCATTCATTTTTAGCTTAACTCCATTTAACGGTGACACGCAGCACAGTTTTCTGGACCGTTTTTCAAACCGGTCAGAGAAACCAGATGCGGGTATTTCTCAGTTGCTGTACGGTGACAGTCTAAACAATCTGACATCATAAAAGGCTTAATCTGCTCAACGACTTTCATGTTTTGAACATCACCATGACATTCAATACACTGCAAGCCTTTGTTGACGTGTACGCTATGGTTAAAGTACACATGTTCAGGCATTCTATGAACCCGTTTCCAGGGAATGGCTTCATTGTTTTCAAAATACTTTGTCAATTTTTGAATTTCTGGTTTATCTGTACGCGCTACTTCGTGGCAGTTCATACAGGTACTTACAGGGGGAACGGTGGCATGCCGGCCTTTGCTAACGCCAGTATGACAATACTGGCAATCCATCCCCATTTTGCCGGCATGAAGTTCATGGGAATAATTGATGGGTTGGGTCGGTGCGTATCCGATATTATATCGTTCGTCCCGAGAGACGAAATAGGTTACTGCATAAGTCGTAAAAACGATGAGCAAGGTAACCGGGAGGTAGACACGCAAAATATAATCAAGTACAGACTTTCTCATGGGTCACCTGAAATTTTACTTTAATTGCAACGAACTTAGACTGCATTTATTTTAATTGCTCTACCACAGGATACCATTAAATTCCTGTCCGAATAGTAGATCGGTTACAAATCAGAGGCGTTTCTGAGCACTTGAGCCATTCCTAAGCCCCTGAATAAACGCATAAATTCAGTCTGCTTATAATTTATCCTTAACACTCGGAAACGGCATTGATATGTATCAAGTCTCGGGAATGAAAACTAACAAAACAAAAATAGACTCTCGGCTCGTGAACGTAATCATTTATATTTTAGCAGCCCAACTGTTTATAGGATGCTGCCACTTTAATCAATAAATGCCTATATCTGGCGGGCTTTTACTCTCAGCATCAGTCGGTGTGATTCTGCCAGTACTGTAAAAGCTGATCAGCGCACTTTTGCAAGTCTGCAGGGGGCAGGTCATGGGCATAATAGCGCTGAAACAATAAGACCTTTAATTCAGCGGGAGTGGCTTCTGGATGCGCTAGCTTCAGACTGTTTTCGGCTAACCTGCGAATGTCTTCGATCTGACGCATACCAAGTGCAACCCGTTGCTGTGCAGACATCTTGTGTATTATCTGGCGTTGAATCGCGAGCACTTCATCAGGGGTATCACGCATCAGCTAACAAACCAAAAGTCTCTAATTTCAAATCATTGACCCATTTATAAAGATAAGCTCTATCGACTGTCTCAATGGACAGTAAATGCTTTAAACCTTCTGTTTGCCGATCGCTTTGTAAGTCTTGGCTCCAGATCAGTTTCGAAAGAATCAGATCTTCAACTTGCACCAGCCAAATAGGGAAACCAAAGGCTTCTGAACGGATACGGCGAGAAAATTCAGCCTGGCGAAACGGCTCTGGTTTTAAAACAATGAAATCCAGTTTGTAACCCGTTTCAAAGTCGATCACATTAAACATACCGGGTGTTTCCAAGGCCTGTTCAATTGCTGGTTTTCTAAAATAAGCCTTTTCAGGAGAAAATAAAGCGATAAAAATATTCAGCTGCTCAGGGGTCAAAGCAATCACCAGGTCACACGCGTCATGCGCGGCACCGTATAGGCATTTAAAGCCATACTGCCTGAGACCATATAGCCCAGCCCCTGGCTCTCTAAGCGCTCGCAAACAGATTTTAAAAATGACAGCATCAACCGATTATATCAAGCCACAGATCAAGTATGCTTTAAATAACTTTCCCCACTTAGCAACGCATCAGAAAGATCACCGCCATGCCCACCCAAATCTCATCCCGTCAGGAAGATTACTTCAGACTGAATACTCAGCTCTCCCTCTTGAGCAATCAGCAAATCGCCAAACAGCTCAAGGCCAGCAGTCATACTCAGGGCTGGGGTTTGAATCACACGCTCGAGATTGACGGACAAGCGGTCTTTGCCAAACGGATCCCCCTGACCGCCCTGGAGCACGCGCGTTTGTTTGATACCCGCAATCATTTTCAGCTGCCGATGTACTATCACTATGGCGTGGGATCAGCAGGCTTTGGCGCTTTTCGAGAGCTGATCCCCCATATCAAAACCACAAATTGGGTCTTACAAGGCCACAGTCCCCATTTTCCACTGCTTTACCACTATCGCATCTTAGAGAGCAATGCTCCCTGGCAAAGCCCTTCAGCTGAATCATTGACCAGGCATCTGTGCTACTGGAACCACAGCAAGCGGATTGCTAGCTATTTGCAGGCCCGCGCAGAAGCATCTTATGAAATGGTGCTTTTTTTGGAACACTGGCCCCATTCACTCTATAGCTGGTTTCAAGCCCATCCGGGTAAAAACATTAAATCCCTCTTTGACCAAAGTCAGCAGGCCCTGGCCTTTTTAAACCAGCAGGGGATCTTACATCTGGATGCCCATTTGGCCAATATTTTAACCAATGGGAAGCAGATCGCAGTCAGTGACTTTGGCCTGGCTTTGGATCAGGGCTTTGCTCTGGCTAAAAACGAAAAAGAATTTTTTGAAAATCATCAATCTTATGATCAGGGCGAATTGATCTGCAGTTTGGATTTTTCATTACATCAGGAACTCGAAAACCGGCCTGACAAAGCAAAGCTCTTCAAACAATTAAATCTTGATCCAGAGAAGAGCTCACTGGCACAAACCCAGCAATTATTACAAAAAATTGATCAGCTTCAGCTCAGCCCTGATCTGAAGGCATTGCTAAAACAATACCAGCAGCCACTGCTGATCATGGACGCATTTTTTGAAACGCTCCGCAATAACCCTAAGAAAAATACATTTTTTGACGACTCCGGCTTGCATCAGGCCTTGTTAAGTAGCGCCAAGACAAGCCGCAAAAAAGCACCGAGAATTAAAAATCCCGATGCTTGATTTGTTGATTGGGAGCAAATTTTATTTTGCGCAGCTAATCACAGACTGATGCACCCAATGCTTTTTGTCCATCGCCGAAGCTGTTAGCCACCAGCCATTTTGAAAATAGCCGCCACCATTATCGGCTTTGACTAGCTTAAGCAACTCACCTTTGGGAGCTGTACGATAAGTCGCAGAACTCAGGCTGGGACGTTCTTTGAGATAAGCATACTTCCAGGTCACGCGAGCCGAATCACATTTGCCCAGACCCGCCGTTGTCACGGTGGTTGGGGTTGACTGTTTTTGGGACTCAGGGTTGGAGCAAGTCGCTACCGATTGATGTACCCAATAGCGGCGATCTCTAGCTGATTTGACTAGCCACCAACCGTTTTTCATATAGCCATAGCCCTGAGCAGATTTGACCAGGTTGAGCAATTCTCCCTGCGGAGCAATGCGATAGGTACGTGACTCAAGGCTGGGATCCGCCTTTAAGTAGGCGTATTTATAAGTGACGCGCAGGCCCTGGCAGCTGTGTGTCGGATTCTTATAATAGTTACCCCCTGGTTGGATGGTGACTTGTTGTGCGGTTGCGGATAAAACCAGGCTGCTCAGCATCAGCAAACTCCCCGCAATTGAAAAGGTCGATTTTAAAGTCATGATTACTCCTTTGTTTTTTTGATGTCTTTATTAAATAGGGCTCTTGACTTAGTAAGTATCCATAATTTTAGGTTGATGACTGCTCACAATCGCCTGGGCCTGTTCAAAGCGATTAACTGTATCTGTATTCGGATGAACAATCACGATAAAATTACCTTTTTCAAACTCGGTTTTGTAGAGTACCTCACGGTCTTCAGGGATCCGAATATCTTTGATCAGTCCGACTAACATGCCAATACTGGCCCCAGCAGCAGCCCAGGTGGCCGTCGCCGCCACAGCAGCCGCAATCGCGCCCCCGGCCACAATCGGGCCAATACCAGGGATCAAAATAGCACTTAGCCCGATGGCGGTGCCAATCATAGTGCCTGTGGTAGCACCACTTTTCATGGCCGCAGGATCTTTATCTGAGATATCATGTTGGGCTTTGATATATTTATTGTCTAAAAAAGAGACCGTAGGCTCACCGTGTTCGTCTAAATGATTGGGGGGAGCATCAGGGTGGCCAGTCGCTACATAGAGCTTCACGTCAACAGCGTCTTCGCTGTTTTTGGCCATCACCGAGACCTCCTCGTGATTAAATCCCTGGGTATTTAACTCAGTCAGGGCATGGTCGGCAGCTGATCTATCAGCAAATATAGCAACCAGATTTTCATGAATAGTCATCGGTATTACGCTCCTTGTTGTATCGCTTGTTAGCATAGACAAAGAGAGATCAAAAAAGCATCAATCCTTCATCAAAAAAAGCTAATATCGACTTGAATCGTCACCAAGTGATACCGTTCACTCCTTTGGTGACCATTGTGCCCGATTCTATATCCTAAGCTAAGCTAAAAAGATGACAAACCCATTAAAGGAGGGATCACGTGTCTTCAATGTCGTCCGATTTTTCAGCGTTGCAGTCGCTATTGCACTGGATGCAGCATTTTCCTCGCCCCTGGTTTGTAGCCGGAGGCTGGGCTATAGACGCATTTCTGATGCGTCTGACCCGTGAGCACCAAGACCTTGAGATAGCCATCTTTAGAGAAGATCAACTGGCATTGCAACAGCACCTGCAAGCCTGGCGCTGGCAAAAAATGGTCAAGCAAGAGCCGCAGCCCTGGCCCACAGATGAATATTTACTCTTACCGATTCATGAGTTGCACGGTAGTCGGGGCCCAGATCGATTAGAAGTCTTGCTCAATGAGCGCTATGGGGACTATTGGGTTTTCCGGCGCAATTTTGCAGTCAAACGCCAGTTAAGAAGATGCTGGAAAATCTCTTCGATTAGCGGCTTCTTTTCAGATGGCCTACCGATACTCTCACCGGAAATTATCTTGCTCTATAAAGCCAAAGCCAATCGCGAAAAAGATGCCCAGGACTTTTTTAATATTCAAGCGGCACTCACGCCAGCAGCCAGAGAGTGGCTGCTAGAAGCAATTGCACTCTGTTACCCGGGGCACCCCTGGATTCAACATCTAGAAGACTAGGGAACTTTGATTTGATTGAGAATCCGTTCAATCAATGACTCTGTAGTTAACTCCTGAGCTTCCGCTTCGTAACTCAAGCTCAGGCGATGACGCAAAACATCCATAGCCAGAGCTTTGACATCCTCAGGAATCACAAAAGCACGCTTTTCTAAGAAAGCATGGACCCGTGCGGCATGTGCCAAATAAATAGAGGCCCGTGGCGAAGCCCCCGCGCGAATCAACTCGCCCAAATCTAAATTGTATTGGGCCGGAGTACGCGTGGCGTACACCAAATCGACAATATACTTCTGGATCTTGGGATCGACATAGACCTTACGCACCAGATCCCGTGCTTTTAAGATGTCTTCGGCATTGAGTACCGGCTCAGGCATACTGACTTTGGCAGACAATAAATGCTGCTGTAAGATTTTAAGCTCTTCGTCGAGGGTCGGGTAATCGACGCGCACCTTGAGCATAAAACGATCGAGCTGGGCTTCAGGCAAAGGGTAAGTGCCTTCTTGCTCCAATGGATTTTGAGTCGCCAACACCAAAAAAGGCGCTGACAAAGGAAAGGTTTTTTCACCGATCGTGACTTGACGCTCTTGCATTGCTTCTAATAAGGCACTTTGTACCTTAGGTGGGGCGCGGTTGATCTCATCAGCCAATAGAAAATTGGTAAAGACAGGGCCCGGCTTGATCTCAAACTGAGCGCTTTCAGGATTGTAGATCCGAGTGCCGATCACATCTGCAGGTAAGAGATCCGGGGTAAATTGAATCCGTTTAAATTTGGCCTGAATCGCATGAGACAGAGTACTAATAGACAGAGTTTTGGCCAGACCCGGCACACCCTCTAATAGAATATGTCCGTCTGCCAGCAAGGCGATTAGCAAACGTCTGAGCAAAGCATTTTGCCCAATAATCACATGGTGCATGCTCGTAATCAATTGCTCAAAGGCGGGCAAGACCTGTTCTATTTCTTCTTGCAGGGCCGAGATATGCTCAGAATTCATAAGACTCCAATAAAATTAATTCAAAGTTTTTGTTGGCTTAACTCAAGCTTAAGTTTAGCAGACAAGTTCTGCGACGCAAAGCCAGATAAGTAAGAGTATAAGAGATGTAGAGAGTTCGAGAGGATAAAGTTCAATGAAAATTTTAACAACGATGAGTTTAGCACTAACCCTGGCAGGTGCCCTGACCGCATGTGGCGGCAGCAATCAAAACACTTTACCCCCAATGGGTGTCTATCCTGGCCAATTGCAAGGTCAATACAATAATCAAGTTCCCAACCTGCCTGGCACCAATGGCGATCCTTTAAACAATAATGCTTTACCTGGCGATGTCACCCGCGGCCAGGTCGGTTCTATCGTAGGCCGTGTCGTTACCCGCTCAGGTCGTCCCTTGCACAATGTCGTTGTCACCCTCGAAAACAACCCTAGCGTTCGTGCCGTCAGCCGTCAGGGCGACTTCACTCTAATGAACGTGCCTGTTGGTCAACACTCTCTACTCTTAAAATTTGGAAATCTCGAAACCACTGTCGCCGTTAACGTCATTGCCAATATGGCCGTTGCTCCTGCCCAAAACCCAATTCAACTGGACGGCGAAGTCGGCTCTGAAGCTTTAGCATTTGCTAACCCCAATCGCCAAACCGCTTCTTTCAAAGTCGATCAAGACATTTTAAACCAATGGCAAGCTCGCGGCATTGATGCCCAGGGCGGCAACCTCTACATTTCAGCAATTGATATTCGTAATATCACCCGCAAAGGCACCGTCATCAAGATGAATGCCCAGGGCGAAGAATGGAAAGACCTGGCCAAAACCTGGTTAGGCCTTAAGCACCCCCTGAACAGTTCAGCTCGTGGCATCGCAGCCACCCAGAGCGGTGCTCTGCTGGTTGTCGACGAAAAAAGCAGTCTCTTCTCTGTCGATAGCGGCACCGGTAAAGTGCAAAAAATCGAAGCTGACTCCGCTCTGGATATCGCATCTGGCGGCAGCACAGTTTGGATCAGCAGCGTTCGTGGACTTGAAAAATCAGATGCTTCTGGCAGCAGCCGCACCTTAATTTCAGGTGTAGCCGCTAGCGGTGGCGTCGGTGCAGATGCCGAAGGCAATGCTTATGTCTGCGTTAAAAACACAATTGTGAAAGTCAGCAGCGCTGGCAAAGCAACTCCACTGGTTAAACAATATTTGAATTCACCGACCGATGTGGCCATCGATTCACGTAATGGCGATGTCTATGTCTTAGATGGCGGCGAAATCAAGCGCTTCGACAAAAACGGAATCTTCGTCGTCAGCTTTGGCTCTGCAGCCCTCGACCCCAGCTCGATCGACCTCGACGAAGAAGGCAATCTGTATGTTGCTGATTTTGGTCGCGACCACCGTTCATCACAAATCCTCAAGTTTGAAGCTGTCCCTCTGATGCCTCAAAATGCAGCTGCCGCTGGCACCAGACTGGCTGGCCCAGGTAGCTTCAACGACACCCCTGCTGGCGACATTCCTCTCCTTGAAGAAGCCAGTGAAGAAGAAGAAGAGTTTGAAGGTGGCGACGAGCTGCCAGAACTCGACCTATAAAAAACAGTTAAACCTGAAGAGAGCTTTGCTCTCCGAAGACTTTATCTCTCTACGCAATCGGGTCCACCACGGACCCGTTTTTTTTGCTTGCTTATTGGGAGTCAAGTTGGTGGCGCTGGATTAAGATATGCATCACCCGACAGCGCTGCAACCAAAAAGCTTCAAACGCTTCATGACACACCACACGTGCTGACAGGTCAGAGACTTTTGAAATGCCTTCTTCCTGACACCAGACAATGCACTGGCGGTACATGGCTTGATCGAGTTCTTCAGGCTCCCAGCTTGCCAGAATCGTTTGATAACCCTGAAGATAAAGTGCCAAAGCACGAGTGTGGCCCTCGGTAATCACAAGCTGCTCGCCCATTTGTTTGATCTGAATCGGTGCCAGCAACATGGTACCGCCACAACCCAGGGCATATTGTACCGAAGCGAGTTTTTCTGAAGAAATATAGACCTGGGAGGGCTGTAATCCATAGAGATCGACTTCAAAACAGTCCACTACTACTGCGCCTGGCCGAGGTGGCCTAAAAAACCAGACTTTCGCTCCAGCTCAAATATATTCATCTGCTGTGTCTGTTTCATATCTGCTCACCTCGTCTCCCTGTTGCTGCTCTGATTTTATCAGCTGATCAGGATGCAGAGTTGAAACCCTGAGACTTCAGCTCTATGCTGAGTGAAATCGGCTGCGCAAGTCTATTTCTAGTGACCGCCATTCAGTAGCCGTTACAAAAATCATCTGCTTTAAACCTGGTACCAATAAGCGCTCATTGAGGGAATCATAGCTCAGAGCCTCTGCTCCAGGGAGCATAACAGACTCCAGAACGCGCTCTTGAGAAGTCAAAATCGTGATCATTAATTCCAGCGAACTTATCTCTATTTGAACCTGTTGAAGCTGAGCTCTGCGTATTGACACTACATAAAAGAGTAGAGCCGCCAACAACATAAATAGCTGCAAATTTAAAAACAATAGCGAAAAAACGGGGATGCGGAAAGCTGCAAAACCCAAAAATACGGTGGCAATAGCCAAAGGTGAAAACACTTTTTTAAAATAATAGGCTTGAATAGGTTTTTTGGTACTTTCTCGTACTGGCAAAATAATACTGAGACCTTCTGCTGAGCGATGAACCTGAATTCCATCGGCTAAACGCAGCCCAGCCGGAACATCAACAGGAGCCGCAGGCAAAACAGCCTCGACTAAACGGGCCGGATGACTGTCTTTTAAAGCACGCTCTGCCTGGGCTGCTGAGGCAAAACGATCTTCAGGAATCGGTGCCAATAAAAGCGTAAGCCAATCTTGCCAGCGTTGAGAGAGCCCTAATTGAACGAAATCAGGAACCAGCCGCTTGCGTGACAAGTTTGCCGGGTTTTGCCCCGTGAGCAAATGTAGAAGTGTCGTCCCCAGACTATATAAATCAGAAGCGGGCTCTGCCTGACCCGTGAGCTGCTCCGG
This sequence comes from Candidatus Sericytochromatia bacterium, assembly GCA_037968875.1. Taxonomy (GTDB): domain Bacteria; phylum Cyanobacteriota; class Sericytochromatia; order UBA7694; family UBA7694; genus JBBKWI01. Next base: position 32,378 of record JBBKWI010000197.1, read on the forward strand.
TGCCATATAACCAAAGGTGCCGGCTATAGTCGAACCGCCCTGCGACTTAAGCGCTTGATTCATTGAACCAAAGTCAATTAAATAAATTTGCTGATCGCCCCCCATAATCACATTCGACGGCTTGATATCCCGGTGAATAACAGCTGGATTTAAATGATGTAGATCATCCAAAACGTCTAAGATCGCCAGAGCAATGGATTCAATTTCAGAATCCGTCGGTCGCCAACCGCAATCTAGCTTTTCTTGCAAAGACTGTCCGGGAATATACTCAGTTACCAGATAATAAATATCATCGGTCTCGCTAGAGACATGAGCAAAACGCACAAAGCGAGGCAGAGCCGGGTGGCTTAGGGTTGCTAAAAACTGTGCTTCACGCTCAAAGAGTTCAAGCTGTTTCCAATTGGCACTTTGCGAAAGACGCTGACTTTTGAGCACCACCTGCTCAGAGCTCGTCAGATCACGGGCCAGCCAGGTTTGGCGGCCGGAGCTAATATTGAGCTCACGAATCAACTCATAGTCGTTAAGAATATCTTGCTCTGGCATGCTTACCAGTAAGCCTGCATCAATTCGTGACTCCAGCCAGGTTGTTGGATCGCTTCGCGGGGCAGAAACTCTTGCATCACGGGCTTAAGGTCTAAAACAGGGCTGCCGTCGATAGCATCTAGCCCTTTGACTGTCAGACAGCGTCCGTCGACAGAGACAATTTTAGCTGTGGTTAAGCCCAGGCGATTGGGACGCGATTTTTTACGCTGGGCAAAAATGCCCACTTTGGGCCAATCCCGGTTTTCACGGGGGTGCTCTGCGGCCGTTATGATTTGCTCTGACTTGACCTGATCAAAATAAAAGATCACTTCTACATGCGAAAAATCAGCTAAGCCTGCCAGGGCACTTGCAGGAAGATTATCTGCCAGCTGAATTTCAGAAACAATCTCGCCCCAGTGATCATCAGCCAGGCTAGTACGGCTATTTTTGACAAAAGCAATCGGCTGCAGCTCTATTTTCATAAGGCCCATTATAACACTCAAAATAGGGCAAGCTTATGAGCATATGGAGAACTAACGCCAGGCTCTGGGGTCCAAACAAGCCACCCACCAGATCAGCATCATTTTAAACACCAGTAGACTTTCTAACAATTGAAAAAAGACTTTGAAAATCATTTTGCACACCTCAGTTTTTAGCTACTGATAGTTTGACAGATCGCTAAAGCAAACCGTAGCAGACTGAAATTTCAGATTGTTCCTTTTCAAAAACCCGTTGTAAAAAAAACTCTGAGTCAGCTGTGGACAACCCTGTGGGAAAGCAGGCGAAGCCCAACAGGGGAATTGCCTCAGGTCGTGTGTGTCTGACCCGTTGCGGGATCATACATCTGCAAGGGTGTAGAGCCGCGCTCTGACGGAGGCTGCTGCGAAGGCGGCGCCAGGGGCAAATCCGTCTCGCCAGCAATAGGTGGCATCCCCTGTTTGGGTCGTGCATCATCAGGGAATTGAGGCTTAACGTTCAGTAGACCCTCTTTGTTGATAATAAAGTCTTCGCGGCGGGTCGCAAAGATGGCGTAGATGCCTGAGTCCATCCGAATGGCATCACAGGGGCAAGCCTCAACACAATAGCCGCAATAGACGCAGCGCAGCAGATCAATTTCAAATTTTTGTGGGAATTTTTCGATCGTTGGATCGTCGTGCTCATCGGCCTCAATATGAATACAGTCGGCTGGGCAGACCGTGGCGCACATCATACAAGCGACGCATTTGACCGTACCATCATCACGCTGGGTCAGACGGTGCTTGCCTCGGTAGCCGGTGGGCATGGTCTTTTTTTGATCGGGGTAAGAAACGGTTTGCATTTGATTGGCACGGAATAAATTGGAAAGTAAATGCTTGAGAGTCACACCCATGCCCTGGAAAATGGGCACTAGATAAGTGCGCTCCCAGAAATTGAGCTTCTCACGCTTAATCGTTTTGACTTTGACTGCTTTCATGAGGCCAGTCCTCCTGTTAGAAAGATCATAATCCCTGTAATAAATATATTGGCCAATGCCAGGGGTAACAGTGACTTCCAGCCCAAGAACATCAGCTGATCATAACGGAAACGTGGCAGGGTCCAACGCACCCAGATAAACATCAGGCAGATCAGCATGATCTTGGTTACAAAAGCGCCGACCTGAACCGAAGCGGCAAACAAAGGACCGCCCCAGGCCGCATTAAAGCCAAACAGATAGAGCGCGCCCATCAAGGCCAGAGCGCCAAAGGCACCCAGGGCCAGTACGACAACATACAAGAGCGGCTCTTTATCGCGCAGGTCGCCAAAACGGCTTGGATTGCGACCATAAAAGCGCCAGGCCCAGGCTGCCAGTGCCAAAAGAAAAACGGTAGTGCCTAGCAAAGCAACATAGGATAAGCTTTCGGCATGGGTAATCAGGGTCTGTGTTGACATATAGGGGATCTGCCAACCGCCAAAGAAAAGGGTCGCGATCATGGCTGAAGCCACAACCATGGCGACGTATTCAGCCATAAAGAAGGTACCAAACAACATGCCACTGTATTCCGTATGGAAACCAGCCACCAACTCTGACTCGCCTTCGGCCAGGTCAAAAGGGGCCCGATTGGTTTCAGCAAAGGCACAGACAATAAAAATAATCGCTGCTAAAGGCTGAATAAAAATACCCCAGCGGGGTAAAAAACCAAACAAAAGCTCGCCTTGCTGCACGACCATTTCATTTAGATGCACCGTGCCAAAAACCATGATCAGACCGATCACTGAAAGGCCTAGCGGTAATTCATACGAAATTAGCTGAGCACTTGAACGCACCCCACCAAGCAAAGCGTATTTATTATTAGAGGCCCAGCCAGCCAGCACCACGCCATAGACCATTAAAGAAGTAATCGCAAAATACCAGAGCACGCCAGCATCTAGATTAAAAGCCTGCATCGAAATCTCGCGCCCACCGGGCAAATAAACCACATCGGCAAAGGGCACTATCGGCAGAACAAGCAAAGAGGTGGCTGCCATAAGCACAGGGGCTGCCAAATAATGGAAGAGATGCACATTGCGAGGAATAATCTGCTCTTTAGAAAGCATCTTGATCGTGTCAGCAAATAAATGAACCAAACCACCCAAGCGTACAAAGCCAATCGCCGCGCGATTCGGCCCCGGACGATCCTGAATCAAAGCAGATACTTTGCGCTCCAGCCAAACCAATAAAGGCACCATACTCAAGGGAAACAAAATAAAAACCAAAACTTTGGTCAAAACAATCAGCACATCAAAGACATCATTCATGGGCTGTCGCTACCGCCTGATCTTCGCTGGGTGTTTCAGCCACAGCTTGTAATGACAAGCCCTGATCGGGGATCTCATAAAAGGTCAGATTGGCAAGCGCCTCAATTTTGGTGCGCAAAAGCGTCCATACATCTTCGACATCGTCGTATTTAGGTGCGGCTGTCAATAAAGGTTTGAAAACCTCAGAAATCAGACGCCAGGCTGGTCTAGCAGCAGAGGTCGGGAAGAAAGCCTGATTAACCTTTTGTAATTGCTGATTGGCGTTGAGATAAGACGCATAGTGCTCTGAGTGGCTGGTGATTGGCAGCGCCACAGCAGCCGCTTGTGTCAAAGGTGATTCATGAGAAGCAAAGACAATCAATTCGGCGCCACTTTGCTGAATCCAGCTCAATAGATCTGGATCGTCTTGCTCCATTGCAATCACCAGTTTTAATGAGCCTTGCTTAAAAGCCGCTTCTAGAGCTTCTCGCTCAGTTTCGATACCCAGCAATTTGACGCCAGCCAGATTGGGGGTCTTGTCTGCCAAACGTAATAAATCATCGGCCTCACCCCAACGATTGAGGTTGGGCGCAAAGATCTGCTCGCTACCGGTGGCCTGTAAAAGCATATGCTTTAAGATAAAATTGTCTTCTAAAGAAGCACGGGGGCTGCCTAGCACCAATAGCGATTGCTTTCCAGATTTCTCCAGCACGTCCTGAATCAATTGAGAGGCCTTCTCGACTGCACGCTCCAAGATCAGGTGCTCATTATTCACCAGGGCGGCATCAAGTCTTTGGGTATGTAAGGCCTTGTAACTGAGACGACCTTCATCACAGATCCACCACTGATTCACATCCGGATTATAACGGGGACGATAGCGGTACACATTTTCTTTTTCATAATCCAAATAGACATTGCAGCCGCGCGAGCAACCCGTACAGATAGAGTTAGCTGTCGATAAAAACCAGACCCGCTTTTTAAAACGAAAATCTTTGCTTGTTAGGGCGCCAACCGGGCAAATATCAACCACATTGCCCGAATAGGGATTGTCCAAAGGCTCACCAGGGAAGATTTCAATCCGACTCTGCTCACCCCGCTGGGTGATCACCAATTCGTGGGTGTCGGTCACTTCATCACAGAAGCGCACACAGCGAGAGCACAAAATACAACGCTCCTGATCCAAGACAACCAGAGGGCCTATATCGACTACTTTTTGTTTGTTAACTTTAGGGACTGTCGAGCGATTGGTATACAGACCGTAGTCCATATAATAATCTTGCAAGCCACACTCACCCGCCTGGTCACAGATCGGGCAGTCAATGGGGTGATTTAAGAGTAAAAACTCCATCACGCCCTGGCGCATTTTCTTTACGTTTTCATTTTCAATCCCGACTTCCATGCCATCGTTGACCATCGTATTACAGGCAATTTGAGCCATGGTCCCCCGGGGACCTTTGAGCTCAACCAGGCACATGCGACAGTTTCCAGACACGCTCAAACCAGGGTGATAGCAATAGTGAGGAATTTCAATACCCACGCTGGCAGCCGCTTGTATCAAGTTTTGGCCAGCTTCTACTTCATATTCCACATCATCGATTTTAATAACAGGCATTTCGAGCCTCTTCATTCAGTTTCAAAAGCGCTTTCTAATTAAAAGGCACAGACATTCTAGCATAGGACGTGTAGAGGGCTGTACCCGAAAGGAGTAGAGAATGACAAGCAGACAATTCTGCGATAAAGCAAATTTATGATTGCCTTTTGACAATTCATTAATATCCCCCACCTTATAGTTGACGACACAAATCCCAACGTCAGGAAAACAATAAGCGCTATATCATTATCATCTTCATCCTGGCACTGGGGCTCGGTATTAACTGCATAGCAAGCGCCAGAGCTGAGAGTATTGTCTGTGTCACAACAACCCGACACAAGTCGCCCAGGCGACAACAGCCCCCAGGAAGGCCTCCGTCCCCGCAAACTGAAAACACAAATCGCTTTTCAATCGCACGGGAACAGCCTGATGATCTTACTCTTACTATTGTTTGTATTGGGCGGGCTGATCGCTATTGCTACCTGCGCTATACGCAGAATCACCACCGCCCGCCTTAAATCATTTAGATTTTACGAAAACCACTGCGTCGTTGCGAGCGATCTTTGCTAAAGCCAGCATCTTTGCTGAACTTTTTGCTAGGACTGCGGCTGGCACCCGGGGTAAAACTGCCTGTTGAACTGCCCGTTGAACTGCCTCCGCGATCCCGTTTGAGTTTCAGCAAACGGCCATTGATCTGGGTTTTAGACAAAGACTTAGACAGATGGGCTTCCATTTCTTCGGGCAAGTCCACAATCGTAAATGAATCAAAGAGTTTGATACGTCCGATATAAGCACTATCTAACCCTGCTTCATTGGCAATCGCCCCAACCAATTGACCCGGACGCAAATCGTCTTTACGCCCGACTTCGACACGGTAAGGAATCAGGCCAGCGTCATTACGTGGCCCTCCACTCTTCATTTTTCTGCTGCCCATGCTACCGCCGACACTGCCGACGGTTCTTCGTTTGAGGCGCTCACTCGGTGGAGGAGCGTGCATTTCAGGGGGATCCGGGGGTAGAACCAAAGGCTTATCGCCTTGCTGCAATACCGCTAAGGCAGCAGCGACATCTTCAATAGCAACTTCGTTGTCATTCACGTATTCTTTGAGTAAGTGTTTGAAGAATCCAAGGTCTTTGTTACGCAGGGTTTCGGTTACCAGGTTTTGGAATTTCTGGATACGGCGTTGATTAACCGATTCAGCCGTAGGCAGTGTCAAAGAAGCGATCGGCTGACCGGTGCGTTTCTCAATAGACTTTAAAGCATGCTGCTCACGAGGGCGTACAAACAAAATTGCTTTGCCGGAGCGGCCAGCGCGGCCAGTACGTCCGACTCGGTGAGTATAGACTTCGCTGTCATGCGGCATGTCATAATTAACGACATGTGAAATCCGCTCGACATCAAGGCCACGGGCCGCCACATCGGTGGCAACCAGAATATCCAACAAGCCGGATTTAAGGCGTTCTACAGTTTGCTCACGCAGGTTTTGCGGCATATCGCCATTGAGGGCCGTTGCTGAAAAGCCACGTTTCATTAATTCATCTGCCAGCACCACCGTATCGGCCTTGGTTTTGACAAAGACAATCACACCCTCGGAATCTTCACCTTCAAGAATGCGAATCAAAGCGGTTGTTTTGTGGATACCACGCACCAGCCAAAAGCTTTGCTCAATCGTAGAAGCAGTTAAGGTTTTTTGTTTGATCATGACTTCAACTGGCTTGTGCATATAGGTCTGGGCCAGGCGTCGAATTTCACGTGGCATCGTGGCTGAAAACAAGGCCATTTGATGCTCGTCAGGGGTATGTTCCAGCACCCATTCGACATCATCAATAAAGCCCATTTTCAACATTTCATCTGCTTCATCTAAGACCAGGCAAACCAGATTATCCAGTTTTAAAGAGCCTTTGCGCATATGGTCCATCACGCGACCAGGGGTGCCAACCACGACTTGAGGGCCGCGGCGCAATTGGCGCAATTGTATTTCATACGATTGACCACCATAAACCGTCGCGACATTCAAAGGCGTCTTGGCAGCATAATTGCTAAAAGCTTCAGAAACCTGAATCGCCAATTCACGGGTCGGTGCCAGCACCAAAACCTGAGGCTTTTTAACATGAGGATCTAAAGTGGTCAATAAAGGCAAAGCAAAGGCGGCGGTTTTACCCGTGCCAGTCTGAGCTTGCCCCAGAACATCTTCACCAGCTAAGAGATAAGGGATCACCTGCGCCTGAATCGGCGTTGGCACGGTATAGCCCTGAGCTGTAACAGCAAGTAAGACATCATCACTCAATCCGAGTGCAGCAAAGCCATCTTTCTTTTCGGCTTTGGGCTGAGCAACTTCTTTAACGGTCTCAGCAACAGCTTCGGTTACTTTTGCGGCAATGGTTTCGGGCTGAGCGTCAGGCGTTTTCACAGAATCCACGATCGGCGGCTCAGGCTGCGCAATAAGCTCAGGTTCAACAGCCGGGGCCTGGATTTCAGTCTGTTCAGGTACCGAGGCTGCTTGCGCTTCAAGCGTAGGCGGAGCCTCAGGCTCAAGAGAAGTTTCGGTGATCGACTCGGGCACGGTTTCTGGAACAGCCTCAGAGATTGGAGCATCAGACTCACTCTCAGCGGTTTGTGAACTCAAGTCATCGGTCGCCACTGGCTCAGAAGCATCTATTTCAACAGGAGATTCAGCTTGCTGTTCGGGCTGGGCTTCGCTTGTCGCAGCTGAAGCCGGAAAAATTGAAAAAGCAGACATTCCCAATGGGGCAAAGTCTGTCTGGGGGGAATCGGAAAAAGAAGTATCAGTCATTTATGGGTCTCTTTAAAAAAATTTGGGTCTCGTGGCCAACTTGAGCACTAGTAGAATGTAGAGTGGGCGTGAATAGGGTGCCAGATTGTTCAAGCAGGTGAAGAACAAATCTTAGTCTAACATAGGCTTTGAGCCGGATGACAGCAGAAACCCTTAAACTATCACTGTATTCCGCACTCAGAGATAGGGAGTAGATCCAAGTACGTCCAAAACCCAGATGAATGCGTAAATGCCTCAAGCAACGCTTTATTTAACGTGTTTTTGAGCCAACAGACCAGCCACCCCAGAGAGTCTCACGCCCTTGCTCCAGAGTATCATCCAGAGCAAGTCCTTTTTTTTGTAAATGCTCACGGACGGCCTGATAACAGAGGCTACTTTGCTCAACATCATTCCAAAGCCAAAACAAAAAAGGTCCTTGCGTCTGAACAAGCAGATCAGAGCTTTCTTGTTGCGGCTTCAGGACCGCGAGTGCGGCTTTGGCATCTGAGTCACTCTGCATCTCAAAGACATAAAGACCCACTTCTTGCTGGCCAATAGCCTGGGTATCATAAATCGCCTGCAATAGAGCTGATCTAGCTGTCGGCAGCTGCTTGAGGCCAATCATGTTTTGCATACAACCCACAAATTTATTGTCTTTTGACACATAAGGATTCTGATTAAAGGGGCAGAAAAAACCATCGCCAGGCGCTTTTTCAAACTGACACGTCCTGGGCAAATTTACGGGTTCAATCAAAAAATCGTTAATGCTCGGCTGACTACCAGCAGCCTGCACAGCCCCCGAAATCAAAACAAAGCACAGCCCTCCCCAAATCAGAGTCAAGCAGTTTCGGATCGTTGGCATCGAGTACTCCCTTATCGTGATGACAGTATTCATAGGCCTGCTGACAGTTTCTTTACAGTTTACTGAAACTTTCGCAACAGGCTTTTGCCATACTAACATTAAGAAAACCAATAAGGAGTTCCTCATGACCTTAACTCAAGGAATCAAAAAACTATCCACAGCGCTGATCGCCAGCGCAATGCTGATTAGCTTAAGCGCGTGTGCATCCCAGAATCCCGGTGCCAGCATTGAAGACGGCTTTTCACTTTTAAATGCAGCCAATGATGGCCAACAAAGCCAAAGACATGGCAAAACAGGTAAGCACGGCAAGCATGGCGGTCATCAGATGATGATCGGTATGCTAATGAAAGACCTCAATCTCAGTGATTCACAGAAAACCCAGTTTAAAACGCTGATGCAAGATGGCAAAGCCGACCATCAAGCCCTTCGTGAGCAAATGAAAGGCTTTAAAGAAAAACTCAAAACCCAGTTTTTATCAGATAGCTTTGATAGTGCAACTCTGAAAGCTGAGCTGGCACAAGTCAGCAAACCCAACGCCAGTGAAATGAGCACCAAAATGGCAACCAAGCTTGTTGCAGCCTGGCAAATCCTAACCCCGGCACAACAAAGCCAACTCGAAACCAAGCTCAGTCAAATGGAAGCCCGTTTTGCCCAATGGCAAGACAAAAAACCCGCATCGGATCGTCAGGGCAAGCATCTTGAGCAACTGAAAACAAAACTGGGCTTAAGCGATGCTCAGATTCAAGAATTGGGTGTGCTGAAAGCAAGCAACTCACCAGATCGGGCAGCCAAAATGGCTGAAATGCGACAAATAAAAACCCAGGTTTTGGCCCAATTAAAAGCGGAAGCCAGCACCGAACAAATCGCATTAACTCTCGCGCCAATGGGCGAGAAAATGGGCCATGGTTTTGAAAAGCAGCTTGAAAAAATGCAGGCTTTTCATGCAGTCTTGACCCCTACCCAGCGGCAACAAATGGTTGAGATGATGCAACAGCGTCATCAAGGCCATCGCCAGCACAAAAAATAAAGTGAGTATGGGGGAGGGCTGGACAGTATTCTGTTCTCCCCTTTATGCTAGCGCTATGACAGAGATTCACATCATCGACGACGACATTGAGCTACACAGCTTGCTCAAGTCTTATTTTGAGCATAGCCAGCTCAGCCTGAGCGCTTCTGAAACCCCCAGTGCCGGTATGTCCTATTTAAGCCAACACGAGGTGGATCTGGTGATTTTGGATGTGATGCTACCCGAAATGGACGGATTTGAACTCTGCCGCCAGTTACGCCAACTTTACCCACGCCTACCGATCTTAATGCTAACCGCTCGCGGTGATGATTTAAACACGATTCTGGGGCTTGAGATTGGGGCCGATGACTATATGTCGAAGCCATTTAACCCACGCGAGCTCGAGGCTCGTATCAAAACTATTTTGCGTCGGGTTGAGCGCTATGAAGAAGAAAGCACGCCAGTCAGTACCAGCTTGTTAGAATCAGAAGTGTGGAATCTCAAACTCGATCTAGACGCCCGCACCCTACTGCTCAAAGCACAAGAAATTGAACTGACAGCCACGGAATTTGATCTCTTAAAAGTCTTACTCGAAAACCGGGGAACAGTCCTTAGCAGAGATGCTCTGATGACCAAAATGCGCGGTTACGACTGGGATAGCTTTGATCGCTCGATTGATATGCATATTAGTAAATTGCGCTCAAAGCTAGGCGATCCACCACGTAAGCCCCTCATGATCAAAACCGTCTGGGGAATTGGTTATATTTTCTCCGAAAAAGCATGAAGCGGCTTTATCAGCGGGTTTATCTCTATATATTTTTGATTTTAATTCTGAGCCTGGTTTTAGCGGGCCTGAGTATGGGTCTGTTTTTTGGCCAGCGAGAACGGGGCTTCATGAGCCATACCTTTCGGCGACAGGTTCAGTTTATTCGCCGTGAAACCGCTCGCTTTGAACAGCCAACGAATAATCAATTACGCTCCAGACGCCAACGACAGGTTCAAGGCATTCCACGTCAAATGGCTGATCCCAGTGATTTACAAGAGCGTCTCAAAGAGCTTTCTCAGCAGCTGGGTTGGGATCTAGCCTACTGGCGAGAGGGAGAACTGATTTATAGCTCAGTCTCAAAGCCACCCGTCTATGCAGAGTTAAAAGGCAAACTGCAACAGAGCCCCCAGCAACAGCTCCAAAGCCAGCGTTTTCAGCGCCCCCAAATTGTACTCAGTGTTTACCCCCAACTTCCCCAGGCAGGCGTGTTGTGGCTCCAAATCCGCTTGATCACCCTGGGTAGCCCATTACAAGGCCCCTTGATTGGATTTGTGTTGCTTTTGCTATTTTTGGGTCTGCTCTTGCTACCCTTTACCCGCTTCTTACTGCGGCCTTATAAAGACTTGCAATCCGCCATTCAACAATTGGCTCAGGGACGCTTTGAAGAACCTTTAGATCAAAAAAACTATCCGGCTTTTGAGGAGTTAGTCGAGTCCTTTAATCAGATGCAATCGCGCTTAGAAGAAATGATGCAGCAAAAACAACGGCTGGTTGCAGATGTTTCCCATGAGCTACGATCCCCACTCACTCGCCTGCGTCTGATCATGGAACTGGTCTTACAAGCCCCTCCTGACAGAGAAAAAATGGTCAACAAAGCCATCAATGAAATCGAAGAGCTCAATCAGATTATTGATGACGTACTAGAAGTCTCTCGCCTGCAATTAAATAACTTGCCTCTGCATACCGAACCCCTCGATTTAACCTTGCTCTTATTTGAGTTGGTCGAACAACACCAGGACTTACTCGACCAAAAAGAATTGGAACTAGCAATCAGCATGCCCGACTCAGCGGTCACGATCGAGGCAGATCCACGCTTGCTAAAGCGCTTGTTCAATAATCTCTTTAATAATCTGGCCAAGTATGTACCCGGCCCGGGCCTGGTCGATTTTTCCCTCACGATACAAGGGGAGCAGGTAAAGATTTATCTGCGGGATCGGGGACCGGGTATACCGGCAACAGAACTCGATAAAATCTTCACCCCGTTTTATCGCACCGATCTTTCTCGTTCGCGGCGCTCGGGTGGTGTGGGACTGGGTCTGGCCATTGTCTGGGAGATCGTGCAGGCCCATCACGGTCAGATTGAGGCGAACTTAGCTGTGGATAAAGGCCTGGCCTTTACCATTCACCTGCCCCTGACACAGTAGACTCCAACAAACCCGCTAAAATTAGACATAAAAAAAGCCTGACAAGCAGGCTTGGGGTAGTGAAAAGTTCAATTAGTAAATGGTATAGGTCTGGGAGCAAATCGGGTCAACGGGTAAGCCCGGCAAATTTTAATACTATTTTTATATCCAAAAGGACAATTTCTATAGCTTATTTACAAGAAATGACTTATAAATAAGACAAGCAAACATTTCAAACCAATTGCCTCTTGTTTGCCAGTGCTGCACAGCAGCATGAAATTATCAACGGGTGACTCTGGTAGAACGAGATAATACTTTATCTCTTCTGCCTTTTTTCTTTTTTGATCTTAACAAGAAAGCCACTGGCAAGCTGTGATCGATTCCCCGCTCTGATGACTTGACCATCCCACAACACCCATGATCAAAATTTCAGGCAAGTTTTACTTACTTTCAGCCTATGATTAAACTAAATAAAAGCTGGTGTTAAACAAACATTAAGGTTCGGGGACAAAATATGCGTATCCAAAAGATCTCACTCTATCTCTTATCATCACTGACGCTCCTGACTGCTTGCGGTGGCGGAAGCGATTTAACAATGGATCTTAGCGCATCAATCCCATCTAGTCCCCCCGTAAGCAGCACAGCCAGCTCTGAGCTCAAAGCCGCTCTGCCTAAAATTTTACTGGGACTTGAAGAAATCAAGCAAGACATTAAATCCCTGGGTTCTTCAGGCGCTGTAACCAGCAGCCGTTCGACTTCCTCAACAAGCAAACCCACTAGCAGCCGTAGTACAAGCAAAACACCCACCAGTACCAGCCGTTCAAGCAGCAGCACCCCCAGCAAAACAACAAGCACCCCTAGCCGTGCATCAAGCCCTGCTCCTGCCCCAAAACCCCAACAACCGTCAGGCACCGCTGAGCTAAAAAGTATTCTGGCAGCACTCAACAGTACACCTGCACTGGAAGCCGAAATCGAAAAAGCTGAAGGTAAGATTGGCGATCCCAGCTACCCGATCAATACTGTGAAATTAAAAATGTTCACCCAGAAACCTGGCACTGTCAAAATCGACATCATTTTCTCTAGCAAAGACAAATCATCAGGCACCAAAATCCTGTATGAAGCAGGTAGCCCCAAAGCCAAGGTTCGCCCCGGAGGCGCACTTAGCTTTATGACCGCCGATCTGGAGAAAACCGACGACCGCCTGACTTCAACCAATGGATTTCCCCTCGATGATCTGGACTTCTTTGGTGCTATCAAACGCCTCAGCAATGGTTATGAAGCCGAGCTGATCGGAAAAACGACGATGAATGGCAAAACCCTACATATCATTAAGATCAAAACCACAGGCACCAATACAATGGATTCACGGATTGATTATGAATTAATGGGCTATGAACCAGACACCTACAAAATTCGTCTTTGGGAACTCTATGCCGGTGAGAAAGAGCCTTTCCTGCGTCTGACCATGCCCAAACTTGAGTTTTTAAGCAGCCATTCTGATAGCAAAGCCATGAAACTTTAACTATTTATTAACCTTTTCTAATCTCTTTCTTAACCAAGCTTAAGAAAGATCTTTTCCCTCTGTTCTATATTTATTGTAGAACAGCTGCTTGTACAGGTAGCAAAAGGGAGTAGATAGATGAAAAAACGTTCTTTTAAAACTTTGGCTTTAACGGTGATGAGCAGCGCACTATTATTGAGTGCTTGTGGTAGCGGCAATGACTTAGCTGGCGATCTGGCCGGCTCTTTGGCCTCTTTAAACACAGATACCAGCTTACCTGCCACCGTCACTTCATCCGCTGACAGCGAGCTTTCAGCCGCAATCCCCAAGATCCTCAAAGGACTTGAAGACATTAAAAACGAAATTCGCGCATTGGATATTCGCAACATCAGCGATGATGACGATGCCCCCCGCAGCACTTCTAGCAGCACAGCAGCCACTTCAACACGCAGTTCTTCTAGCACCAAAACACCTACTACTTCAACCCGCAGCTCTTCTAGCACCAAAACACCCACTTCAACCCGCAGCTCTTCCAGTACTACAACAGCTAAGCCAGCAGCTCCTAGCGCAGCTGAAAAAGGTGCCGCTGAGCTCAAAGCTCTGGTCGCCAAGGTTCAGTCAGCTCCTTTTGTCCAGCTTTCTGCTGAAAAAGATGAACGCAATCTAGATACGGGCAAAGTTTCTTTTAATAAACTTGATCTCTACTCGAAGCTCCCCAACGTGGTTCGAATTAATATTAAAGAGTCCAGCGCTGGTTCTGCCGGAGTTTCTGCTCTCTATACCTCTGGTGAAGGCACCAAAGTCCAGGTCAAAAAACTCTTTATTAAATTAGATTTGGATAAAACCGATGACCGTTTGGTTTCTAATAATAAATACGGCCCCGATGATATCGATCTCTTTGGGGTTATGAAGCGGATTGCCCAGCCCAATATCAGCGCAGAGCTGATTGGTAAAACCACCTTTGCTGGAAAAACCATCAATATCCTCAAGCTAACAACTTCAGGAACCCACCCAATCGACTCCCGCATTAGCCACGAATACATTGGCTATGAGCCAGATACTTACGCTTTCCGTCTCTGGGAAATCTATGATAGCGCGTCTGCCAAAGACCCTTACTATCGCATGAGCATCACTCAGATAGCTTTCCCAGCTTCTTTGCCAGCGAGCACATTCAAGCTCTAAGCTTAGCTAAAAAATTCCCATGGTTGGACAGGTTGCGGTTTCTCTGCAACCTGTCCATTTTGTATGATTGGAATCTGCTGATTAGCAAAGATCAAAAGTTCAATCTCTTGCTGGAAATATTTTTGGTCGGTTTCTTTGAGACATTCAGCCATTTCAAAATAGTCCAGGTGCGCATCCACGCCCCCTTCAGCTATGCCATTCGAACCGAAACCCGTGGGCCGCAAAACCATTTGCACAATCGATTCCAATTCACTCAAGTCTTTGCAATAGCGAATTTCCGCCAATAGCTGTTCATAACGTAGCTTTTCCATAGGCTGATTTTAGCATAGCCACACAAAAACCAGCAATTTGAATAAGTTCAATACGCTCTGGCAGCCAGCTGACTTTAAGGGCGTCTGTCAGGAATAGCCACAGCAGCATGTTCAGCCAGCATCGGCAGTACTTTTTGGGCTACCATATCATCTTGAAAAGGGCTGTCAAGATAGAGCCAACCTTCACCGCTATCCAGAGGTATTTTGATCATCATGCCTGACAGATCAGGTTTGGCTTGTTTACTTTCTTGGATGATTTGCTCTATACGTGCCTCATCCAAGAAATCAGGTTCCTGACAAGCATAAAGTAAATGTTGAGACGTCTCTTGTTCTATAGAGAGTAATGCCAAAGGGGCTTGAGCAATGCTGCGAGCAGTGTCAACGATCGATTGCAAAAGCTCCCGAGACGTTTCTAGACTGCGATGCCATTGCAGGCTTACATGATGTAAGCGGTTCAGACTGTATTCTAAACGCTGGGCCAGCTGGAGTTCAGAATAGGTTTTCAAGGCTGTTTTAACGACGCTATACAGGCGGGTTTGCGTCATTTCAGCTTTAGCTAAATAACCATCGATCTCATAATCATCAATCGCTTTTCGTTCGGGTGCCATTCCGGGTTGCCCCGTACGCAAAATAATCCGGGTCAGGCCGTTATTCTGTTCATGTCTGAGCCAGTCACACCATTTGAGACCGGCATCATCAGACTCCATCACCACATCCAACAAGACCACGGCAGTATCTGGATTTGCTATTAAAAAATCCCGTGCTTCAGCCGCACTTTGGGCCACATGCAGAGCAACTGCTTGCCCTTCAAAGCGCAGTCCCCGTAAAGCCATTTGGGTAATCGTAAACATATCAGGTTCGTCATCAACAACTAAAATCGAGTAGTCCATACTATTTTCCTTAGCTTCCCATCATGCTTTTCTACTGTCAAAACGTTTCCGCTTAAATTATATACGACTTCATCTGAAGGTTTTTGACGAGATGAATTAGCGATAACGGGATCGTGTCTGGCCTGCCTAAGCTCTGAGACTTAAACAGGCCAGACCCAATTTATACCGATGGTTTATTCAACCGGATTTTGTCCGAGCATCACGCTTTCCAGGCGGGTGCCTTTGAGCAATCGGGAGAATACATCGGCTACAGAGCTGCCGCCCAGGATCGCCAGAGGCGCCATCGATTCAGCCATTTTTTCTGCCAACGCTTTGTCACCAAAGGCTTGTAAAGCAGCGATCAGATCCGGCGATATGGCATCGGCTTTTTGAACCACCGCTTGCACTTCTGACTGCATAACCAGCAAACGTTGCTCCATGCGCAGACGGGCCTGCTCGATCTCGGCATTGGCCTGAGCTTGCTTGCGTGCCAGTTCAGCTTCATGCACCGCTGATATATCCTGCTGCTGCTGTAGTTGATGTGTTAAGCGTTGTTCTTCTAGCTCTAGCTCCGACTGGACCTGTGCAAGCTTAAGCTCCAAAGTTTTATTGGCTTCTTGCACTTCCAGGTTCAACTGGGATTGTCGTGACTGAGAAAGAGTTTGGGCCAATTCTTGATTGACGCGCTCTTGCTCCTTGACCTTTTCTAAGCGGCGACGCTCTGAGCTGAGTAGCAGGGTTTGCTCGACCACCTCACGTTGGGCATTGGTCAGTAGCGCTTCAACGGCCTCGTCGACAAGTTTAACTCCCAGCACCTCGACATCATAGACCCGCATCCCGTTTTCTGTGAACAAACGCCCCGGTCGCTGGCCTTCCGCAGCCAGACCTAGCACCGTATTTCGTAAAATCTCTATCGAATTACCATAAAAACCCTCAATCCCCAGACGTTTGACTGTATTGCGCACCAAAGAGCGCATATGGTCTGTCAGGAATTTGACATAGTTTTCGACATTAAACCAGGACTCGGATTCCCCTTCAAAATTGACCCGATACGAGAGTTCGATTTCCAGCTCGCACAGATCCTGGGTCTCGACCAGAAAACGATCGGAGACTTTATTGTGTAAGATCCGGAGGTAAACCGTGCGTAAAGGCTGATCTTCAGTTTTGGGACAACCCGTAGACAAGCTCATGGGTTCTAAAATCTCATCATAATCTAACAGGCGATTGGTGGGGCCGACCACAATCTCACGCTGACCGCTTTTGCTGACCACCAGAATCGCATATCCCGTCCAGACTCCCATCGATACAGCGCCATCATATTTGGTGTCGAGAGTAATGGTACGCGGCGGCGTATACTTGGTGCGCCGGGTGAAATCATCACCAGCGAAGCTGTTTTCGGCGGGAGCCTTAGGAGACTCCGGTACCACCGGAACACTCAGAGGATCAGTTGAATCAATATTTTCCGCCAGTTGTTTTAAGCGTTGATTATGCGCCAGGGCCTCATGATTCCCCGGGAACCAGAGCTTGACCTGACCGGGTGTCAGCACGCGCTTCACGATCACTTCTCGACGGGGATCCGGTAAAAGCATAATCGGCCCATTGATCAGAGCGACCTGCCCCGTTTGACGGTCGAGTAAATAACGCCCTTCACCCGCCGGGATCGCCACCGCATAATGAATCTCACGCTCACCATATTTAATAATCGCATGTTCAGGCCGGGGAAAGTAAATCATCTGTTCTTTGCCTGTCAGAAACAGTTCATCGCCGACCTGATAGCTTTGACCGCCTTCGCTATAAGGCGCGATCACTTTGATATACAAGCCTGAATTTTCGTTGAGCTCAATTGCCCGAAAGCGTAGCCGGCCCTGACGCTCGATAAAACGCTCTGTCGGCTTAGGGAAGACCACATCAGGCCCCTGGATATAGCGTTTATTGCCATCTTCATCGAGCAAAATACAGTACTCCAGGCGCTCCAGTGTCACCGCCTCACGCACATACTGGCCCTGGCTATCTCGCACAACCTCGACGCCTGTAGGTGGGATATAAAACGAGATTTGGGTGCCCTGGATAATCAGTTCTTGCCCCAGGGTCAACAATTGTGCCGGTGTCAGCGGCAATTCTTCTTCGCCCTGGGCCTGAGGCTTAATCACGGCTTCCGCCCAATTCTGACGTGCGGCATCCTCGTCATAGACCCGCACCAGCAAATACTGATTTGAGCGTAAATGATGACCCTTCACAATCCGTGACATCTGGCCTGGCCAGAGCGCAAAAGAGACCGGCCCTGGCAAATTGATCTTATGTCCGACTTGCAGTTCTGGCATATTGCTGACCGTGCCATTGGGCGGCTGGGGCGCTTCACGGGGCGGATTTTTGAGCATGATGTACCAGTTTTCAGGTGCCATGGCAAATAATTGCGTTGCTTGCTCCAGCGAGCAGCGCTCAAAGCGCTTGCTAATCTCGTTAAAAAAGACCGGTTGGTCTGTATTTGCCAGACTGGTTTTATAAGGACCGACATAGACATTGATATTGCCCTTGGTTTGATCCGAAATAAAAGCATATTCATTGGGAGCCAAAACCAGATCCCGTTCACGTCCTTGATTATCACTCATTGCTATCCTCCATGGATTGAAATTGAATTTATAAATGTATTATATACACTTATAAATATTTTTTAAAGCTTCTAGCTCACAGTTTCTCTGCAATCTGGATCACAGTCACAGTCCAAACCTGGGCCAAGCGTTATAATTAAAGCCGGAGGATCCGGTGAGCAAACCCGCACAACATGTTCAATTAGATACAGAGCGCTGTCGAGGCTGTCAGCTCTGTCTGGGCATTTGCCCCAATGAACTTTTCAAGCCTGGACTAACGCCCAATGCGGCGTCTTATTTTCCTGTCGAAATGCAAAATCCGGAGTACTGTATTAATTGCATGCGCTGTGTACAAATCTGCCCGGATCAGGCTTTCGATGTACCTGAGCAACCGACACTCAATCTTGAAGGCTATGTTTTTGGCTTCAGCTTGAAACTACACCGCTTGTTTAACCGCCATGATCGTTGAACAAGCTCCTGGTGTGACCAGCGCTTTTCGGGCCTGTATTGAGGGGGCTATTGCCAGTGGCTGTCGAGCCTATTTTGGCAGTCCTTCTCCTTTGCATGCCCTGCTCTTAAATGAAGGCGCCCGCCGTTTCCCTGAAGTCCATGGCACTTTTACCCAGAGCGCCAATGCTATCGAAGCCCTCTCGATGGCTCAGGGCGTGGCCCAGAGTGGGAGCATTCCTTTGGTCAGTGCCGGTTATCCTGATTTTTTGGCCCTGCAAGAAGTCTTGCAAACCTGTCTTGATCAATCGATTCCCTGTGTGATTGCTGTATTTTTGTATCAGCGCCCCGCCTCAGCCAGTGCTAGCCCCCTGGCCTTTACTTACCCCTGTTTTTTGAACCCCTGGCCTGCGAATGGTTTGCCACTGGTCAATTTGATGCCCGCCAATCTCGACCGCCTCTATAGCCTGACCCAGGAAGCCTTTCAACTGGCTCGTCAATTGCAACAACCGATTACCCTTTTATTAGATCCGATCCTGATGACCCAAACCCAGGCTTTACACCCCCCCCTGGAAGCCCACCCCCTCGAGCTCTCGCCGATGGGTCCCAGACTCGAAGACCGCATCCAGGCTCTAGAAGAACTGGCCCTCCACCAAGATCGTTGGCAACAGTCCTGGCGTCACTCAGAAACGATTGACTATTATTTGATTGCTACAGGTGCCCTGGGCGGCTGGCTCTTAGAAGCCGACCTAGCCAACGCCCAGGTCTTGGTACCGGAAAGCCTCTTTCCTTTGGCCCTGCCCGAAGATTTTGACAAGCCCGCTTATGTGCTCGAATTTGCGCCAGGGAATCTTTATCGCCAGATTCAACGCTTGCGTCCCCAGGCTCAATTACAGCAGATTGTGCTGCCCTGGCAACGCCATTACCCGGTTGGCTTACACCCTGACCTGATGCAACGATTGGAGGGCCTGAGCCTTGCTGAGTCCTGATTTACCTTATTGTCCGGGCTGCACACATAGCCACTTACATGGTCTACTCGCTGAAGTCTTGCTAAGCGAAAACTGGCAAGATCAGGCCATTGGTGTCTCAGGGCATGGCTGCAGCCATGGCATGAACCGACTTTTTTCATTCCCGATCGTACAGGCTAGCCCAGGTCAGGCTCCCGCCGTGGCTACGGGCATCAAACGCCGTTCGCCAGAAAAACTGGTATTCACCTATCAGGGAGATGGTGATCTGGCAGCCCGCGGTTTTGACGTTTTGCTACACACCGCAGCACTGGGAGAATCCCTGACCATCATTTGTCTCAATAATCTGGTTATGGCTGGCAGCGGGGGCCAAATGAGCCCGACCACCTTAACCGGTCAAATCACCACATCAACCCGTCTGGGGCGCTCCAGTAGCCGCACAGGCCAACCGGTGAAGCTGGCTGAGTTTGTCGCCAAGCTACCCGAAGTCGCTTTTTCACAACGGGTCTCGCTGCACAATCCCACGAATGTGCGCCTGGCCCGGGTGGCTCTCAAAGACGCCTTTCGCTTTCAAGAAAATGGCCAGGGGCTCAGTTTTATTGAAGTGCTTGGCTGGTGCCCACCCTACTGGGATCGCAGTCCCCAGGAGTCTCGTGACTACTTAGAGCACACCATACTCAAAACTTTCCCACTGGGTATCTTTCGCAATCAGGGCTTGCGACAATGAGCGCTACTTTTCGACTTTGGATCGGCGGCCAGGGCGGCCAGGGCGTCAGTTTTTTGGCAGCTCTGTTATGTCAGGCGATCCATACAGAGCAAGGCAGTGTCTGGAGTCGCACAGATCCCGAATGGGCGATTCGGGGTGGGCGTATGGTCGCTTCGGTACTGGCAGATCCCCATAGTTTTTCCCTGAGCGAGATTCCCGATTATAACTGGCTAGTCTATCTCCACCCCAGCTTGCGGGAGTTGACGCCACCGCGTTCAGCTGATGCTCAGATACTGGACGCTTATGAACTGGAAGCCTATCGCTTTTCAGAAGCAGCAGGATTCCCTCTCGGTTTAAATATGGTCATATTGGGGGTTTTATTGCAAGCTTCTCAGATTTGTCAGCCCGACACCCTGGTCTGGCAATTGCGAAAGATGTTAAGAGAGCAGGTCTCTGTGTTACCTTATAATCTAGATTTACTAGAAAAAGGACTGGAACTCGGAGCCACATATGCAGGACATTCATGATCTCAAACCCCTTATGAGCGTGGACTTTCCCTGGCTAAGCTTTATCATTGCCCTACTGGTGATGATCGGTGGGCTGGTCTTATTGACCTGGCTAGTGGCTAAATTACTCAAGCGTCGCAAAGCCAAGCCAACAGACGAACCCGCAGCCAAAGTGGTGCGACCGGAAGGCTCCCCTCGCAAAGACGCCTTAAAAGCCATCAAAGCCCTAAAGAAACAAAGCTTGCCCCCCGAGCGCTTTTATGTACAGCTCGAAAAAATTGTGAAAACTTTTCTGGCAGATCTACATCATGAACCCCTACGCTCAGCGACCTCACAAGAATTTATTTTGTACTTGCAAATGCATGCCCATATTCCCCTTGATGAACTAGATATTGCGCCGATCTTTCAACGGGGCCAACAGGCCAAATTTGCTGCCGAGCAAATTTCGATTCAAGATATGAGCACAGATTTAGAGCGCGCCGAGGCCTTCATCAATCGCTATACGTCGAAAGGCTAAGCCCATTTCAGAAGTAGAGCATTGCCAAAACTGCCGCCTGCCTGCAGATCTGTATTTATTGCAAGAGATCTATTTGGTGCCCGCAGAGACGCCAGGTGCTCAGCAAATCCGCCTGGAGGCAGGCATTTGTCAGCTCTGTATCAGCTATCAAGCCAATTTTGACCCTGCCCATATTGCTGCTGAATTGGGCGCTTTTATGGATGGACCCGGCACTATCCTGGTCGCCCTGTCAGGTGGTAAAGACAGTCTCTGCTCGCTGTTTTTAGCCAAAGCCGTACTGGGGCTAGATATCCATGCCTTGACTTTTGACAATGGCTTTATTCCTGAGCCAGTCCTGGCGCAGTCTCGACAGATTTGTGAGGATTTGGATGTGCCCTACACAATCAAACGCACGCCCCTCTACCAGGAGTTTCTAGAAGAATACCAGCCCGATACCAGAGGCCAATGGCAAGCAAAAACAGGCCTCGATTTTTGCAAAACCTGTGCCAGCCATGTGCATTTTTATATCCAGCAATGGTGCCAGCAAAATCAGGTAGGACGGGTAATTTACGGCAATCGCACCTATGCGCGTTTAGAGCCCAAAGTCTCCTGTTTGACTCCAGTACATTTTAAAACAGGGTCGCAGACCCAGACGATTGTGAATATCAACCTGCCCTTTGCCCTGCGTATGACCCATGCCGATCAGGCCCGTATGCTGACTGAAATGGGCTGGCAAGATCCCCATCTGGAAGGAGTCACCAGCAATTGCCTGATTCCCGGTTTTGTCGAGCACGCACGTCGTCAGCATCTGGGCCACCCCACAGACACCGGCTATTTAGAAAACGAGTTCCGCTCGGGTGCCTATACGGCGGAGGAGATGACAGCTCTGCAAGCCCTGCAAGTGCCAGACCCGGCGACAGCGATTGAAGCCTTTTTTGCAGCACGGGCTCTTTAACACGGCAGACATTTGAAAAGCTTCCAGCTCAATACATCTTACTCCTTGGAAAGCATGATCAGCCCAGACGGCATCATCGGAAGCAAATTTGCTTAATCAGCTTCCGTTGCTGTCACGAATTTATCGATTTGCGTATTTTCACCCAAAATAATGAGCAAATCATTTTCCTGGATATAGATTTCTGGACTGGGCACAATCGCCAGCTGATGATTGCCATTTTTGATCGCCATCACATAAATTCCAAAGCGGGCGCGCAAATCCAATTGGCGTAAATTTTGCCCGGCAATTTTCAGACTGGCTTTGACTTCCACCACCGAATAACGTGGATCCAATTCAAAGCCTTCTAAGAAATTGGAGCGCAACAAAGAACGTGCCACCCGCTGTCCCATTTCTTGCTCAGGGTAAACCACACGATGCACACTTAGCTTTTCCAAAATTTTACCGTGAGCCCCGGTACTGGCTTTGGCCACCAGATTGGTCACGCCCAACTCCATCAAATTCAAAGCCGCCAGAATCGAATCTTGTACATTTTCACCAATCGCCAAAACGACGCCGTCAAAAGTCTCTAAGCCCAACTCACGCAGGGCATACATTTTGGTAGCATCCAGACAAACCGCTTCAGTAGCCAAGTCCTGGTCAATTGCTTGCTGCACATGGTCCTCTGAATTATCAACAACCAGCACTTCATGCCCCAGCTCACGTAAAGTGCGGGTTACCGATTCTCCAAAATAACCCAGACCGATGACGGCAAATTGTTTACTCTGTTTCATGATTAACCCACCATTAAATTTTCTTCAGGATAGCGCATTGCAGAAGTTTTTCGATGCTTCCAAACGGCCATACCCAACGTCAGGATACCCACACGCCCGACATACATTGTGCCGATGATAATCAACTGCCCTAAGGTGCTGAGTTCGGGCGTATAACCCATGGAAAGCCCCACTGTAGCAAAGGCTGACACCACTTCAAACAACATCGGCAACAAACCATCATGCTCGGTTACCGTCAGACACATCGTAGCCACATTGATCCAGATAATAGACAATAAGAGCGTGGCCCAGGCTTTGTTACGTGTGGCATCTGAAATTCGGCGCTTAAATAAAACAGAGTCTCGTTGACCGCGCAGAGTCGTATAAACATCTCGCAAGATGACGACCAGGGTTGTTGTTTTCATACCGCCGCCGGTCCCGCCTGGATTGGCCCCAATCAGCATCAGTGAGAGGGTCAGAAATAGACTGGCCTGGGTCAACAAGGGTATATCCAGAGCATTAAAGCCGGCAGTACGGGGCATTACAGACATAAAAAAGGCCGAAAGTAATTTATCGGGGAAGCTTCGCTCGGCCAGCGTGCCGGGTTGGTTAAAGTCCAGTACCAGATAAGCCAGGGTACCAAAGATTAGCAAAGCAGCCGTAGCCAGCAAGGAAACGCGCGTATGCAAGCTGAGTCTTTTCCAGTTTAAACTTCGCGCCTGCCATTGGCTCCAGACCTCAGAAATCACTGGATAACCCATTGAGCCCATAATGACCAGCCAGGCGACCACAGGCAAGACGACTGGATGGCTCGAATAAGACATCAAGCTATCTGAGAAAAGCGAAAAGCCGGCATTATTAAAAGCAGAAACCGAGTGAAAAACGGAGAGATAAACGCCTTTACTCAGACCATACTCAGGCACCCAGGCCCAACACAAGAAAAAAGCGCCAATACCTTCAAATATCAAAGTAAATCGTAATATTTTAAGAATAAAAACAGCCACTCCACGTGGACCAGGGAGATCGAGCACCTGCTGTAAAGCCAATTGTTCGCGCAAAGACATGCGTCGTCCAACAGCCAATAACATCAGGCTATACATCGTCATATAGCCCAGGCCCCCCAATTGGATCAAAAGCAATAAAACCAATTGGCCAAACAAAGTGTAGTAAGTCGAGATATCCACCAGGCTCAAGCCAGTCACACAGACCGCAGAAGTCGCTTCAAACAAGGCCGTCAAACGCGGCGTATTGCTGACATAAGCATGCGAGATCGGCAAGGCCAATAAAATCCAACCCAGCAGTATCAGCCCCAAAAACCCCAATAAACTGAGCCGTGGCGCCCCTACGGAGATCAAACGAGCAAAGCTATCTGAGGGTGCCGAAAATAGGGTTTGGGTCAAACGACCGGGCGGTTTTTTTTTGTCCATCACTGCCTCCGTGGTCTCAGTCTACTGCCAGTTTTTTGAAGTGACAAGCACAAGCAAACTGGCCGTTGCTGGAATCAAGCAACGGCCAGAAGTAATCAAAGAGTAAGAAGGTCTTGGTTAGAGCCCTTTGAGTTTGAGATAAGTCTCCAAATAGGCTTTGTATTCGTCAGCCAACGAGCTGCTATGCGACTGTAATAGGCCATCCAATTGCTGACGTGCCTGCTCAGCCGTGACTTTGCCTGTAAGCACTGAGGTCAGTAAAGTTACCACCTTGGCGTCTTTGATATTATTGAGATCCTGATTCAAAATCTCTTGAAAAGACTTCTCTAAGACATCGCTTTTCTCTGTGCCCGTGACCGGATCCGTATAGTTAATCGTCAGCTTAAACTGACCGCTGCCGAGCGTCGATTCGCCGTCCGTTTTGAAGCCTTCCAGAAAATACTGCGAGGTATTCGAAGAAAAGTGAATCGGCTGGACTTCACTGGCCACTTGCGAAGATTGCTCTGCCGCAGAATGTGTCCGTTCTAAACCAGCAGGATAGTCCAGGCGAAAGCGGACATCACGGGCTGCGATATCGACCAAAGAGAGAAAACGTTCTCCAAAAGCACGTGTGGCGTCTTTCTCAGTGATCACCGAGAAATAAGTCCCTTTACCTGCTTCGGTCAGGGTATTCAAAAATCCTTCATTAAAACGCTCTCCAAAGCCCAGGCCTGAGAAATAGATCCCTTCGAGGTCATTAATCCGTGCATTTTCAGAAATCACGCTAGCATCGACGCTGCCCTGATTGGCAAAGGCATCCGTCAACATAATCACGCGATTGGTTTTCTTGGGGTCAAAAATCTTCTGGGCTTGCTCATAACCGGTTTTGAGGCCCGCATTTAAATTGGTGCCCCCCTCGGTTTTGAGAGCATCGATCGCTTTATTCCAGGCAGAAGCATCCCCTGAATAAGCCAGAGCATCAATCAAGATACGCGTGCCCGTCGAAAAAGTCACCAGACTGACCACATCGCCCGCTTTCAATTGTTGGGGCAAGGCTTTTAAGCCTTTTTTGGCAATCTCCAATAAGCTATTAGCGCTGCCATTTTCGCTCAGAGCAACAGAACCATTATTCATTGAGCCAGAAACATCCAGGACCAAGGTTAAAGCCAAATTCCGGCGCTGTGACAGGCTCGTTTCCGGCCCGACTACATGCACGCCCAGATCATAAGCTGTTTGATTGTCTTGACCCGGAGTCTGGTGCTGCCAGAGCCCCATCGATACTTTAAAGGTTTCTTTTGTTTCTAAGCCTTGTTGTGCAAAGGGCTCAAAACTCAAGAACTCCCAGGGACGCACCCAGGAAGCCTGCGGCAGCGAAGGAGAAGCTTTGCTCAAAGCGAATTTGGTTTGCTCAACCCCGGCCGTACTGGCTGAGTCGTCATAAGAAAAATAGAAAAATTGCTGATTCTGCTGGACTTCAGCTGAAGCCGAAACCGTAGGAGTCGGTTCTGAACTGGCGCTAGCCGAGGCTTGAGGTTTCGGCTGTGCCGTAGCTTCTGCCGTAGGCTGCGGCTCGGGTTGGCTAATTATTGCACTACTATCGTCGGCTGCAGTCGGTGCTGGTGCGCCTGCGGCAATATCGGTTCCGGCACTATAGCCGCCGCCAGTAGTCTGATTCACGCCGGCAACTTCACCCTCCATATTTCGGCTTTTATCAGCTCGCTGCATCGCTGAAGTCGGTAGATTCAAACCCAGATTAACCCCATCCAAGGGCTTGGGACCTTTGGGTTGCGGTGTAATCCCGAGACTAGAGCTAGGGCGAATATCTGAGGGATTCACATTAGTGCCACCAATATCACTACAAGCTGTATTTAAACTTAAGGCGAGCAAGCCCACCACAGTCCAGGTTATTTTCTTCATTTTTGATTCTCCTTCAGCAATTTTTCAAAGGCCAGCGGGCGTTGACTGCGTAAAAACTCTAAGTCAGGATCACGTTGGGCTTCTGAGCGAATATGGGCATCGGAATCGTGCCGAAAAGCACGCGCTAAAGCCAGCAGAGCTCGCTCTAAATCGGAAGCATCAGAAGCAGTCTGGGCATGATCTGCGGCCTGCTGACGCTGGCTATGCAAGCAAGCCTCTAGATAATGCACCAGCCAATAATCAGGATTAAAGGCTGAGAGTAAGCCCAGAGTAAGCTCAGCCTGGTCATAGTGCTGGGCCTGGGTATAAGCATGGGCCAAAAACGCAGCCGACTCCATCAGGGGCTGAGGCCCCAGACTTTCTTTTTGGGGGTTGGTTAAGAGACGGCGATAGGCCTGAATAGTTCCTTCCCAGGCAGCTGGCTGCTGGAGTAAATAGGCCCGGTTAAATAATAAGCGGGCGTATTCATCCTGAATATAAACATCTTCGGGCGCCTGAACCAAAGCCTCTTCAAAGTGAGTCAAAGCACTTTGATAGCCTGCTAAGGCTTGCTGTTTCGCTTCAAGAGATCCAGCGGCAGCCTCAGGCATCTGATGATGGGCTTCCATAAAGTAGATCGCACCTAAGTTAAAGGTCAAATCACCAAGGGAAACTGAATCCGAAGCCTGCATTTGGAACTGTTTAAGAGCCGTCTCTTGATTGATGCGAGCAGCCTGATAATTGCCTTTACTGAGCTCTAATTGGGCCAATAAGGACTGCATTTGTACGGTTTCAGTAAATTGCTGCAGCCCGCTTTGGATACGCTCCTGGGCCTGTGTGTAACGCTCAGAACGGATCAAGGCCATCATCAAGCGGGAGTAGATCTGGAAATTATCGGGCTGCAGACTCAGGGCCTGCTCATAGCTTTGGAGCGCATCTTGATAAGCATTCATCGCTCGCGCATTCATGGGTGCAAAACCCGACAAAACCAGAAGTTCATCGCGCAAAGGCTCAAACTCACCTGAATTTAAGGATTCGGCCAGCTTCAAAACCACTTCACGTGACGGCTGACGCCCTCCAGATTCCAAAAGGGAGATATAGGATTTGGAAACGCCAATCTGCTCAGCTAGTTTTTCCATATTCAGTCCTTTTTCTTTGCGTAAAGCAGCCATTCTTATAGAGAAAGGACTCTTTCCGATCGACTTTTGTTTCCTTTTGGGCACTTTTTTTCTCCTTTTTCAAGCATGCCCAGGCCTAAATTCAGAGGAGAATTTAGGCCTGGCTACTTTGGTTTAAGTCAGAAACAGTTTTATTTTAATCGCTTAACGAAGCGCTTCTGGGGGCAATGGAGCCGGTCCCGGCTCAATATCTTCGCCAAAATCTAGTTTGCCAGTATACAGCAGCGGCCGATTGAGATTTAATATCGCTCCGCTGACTGCATCGATCTCAACAAAGCCACTGGCATGACGTTCACCCGCATTAGAGGATCTCGTCAAAAAATTCACCGTAACAAAATAGCGACTGCTTTGTTCCTGGTTTTGGTTGAGCTGAATCTGCCACTGGGCGTCACTCGGAATCTGGGTGATGATTTGCTGATTGGGGTAGGCCCGCTCAGGGTAAACCGGATAACCCGGATTACTGGCAGTGCTTTCAAGGGCCGCTTTGGCTTTGCGTTGAGCCGCATCGCTGTCCAGGCTCACTTTACTCAGATCTAAATTGGGCTCCCCCCAGACCATGCGATGTACACGAGTCTCTTTGTCAGTTAAATAAACCAGCAAACTTTCTTTGCGCTTGTCTGAAGTCCAACGGAATAAATAATTGAGCTTGATTTGAGCGGGTTTGCCATTGTCATCAGGCAAGAAAAAGTCGTGTTCAGGACTGGCCGAGGCTCCCAAAAAAGCCTGACTTTCAGACAGTCTCGCGCTAGCGTCCCACTCTTTCATTAAGGGCTGTGCCGCTTGCTGATAAGCCGTTAGCAGAGATTGGGCTTTACTGAGCGGGAAAATACTTTCTTCGGCAAATTGTAAGACATATTGATCAAAAGTGCCCCAGCCATAGCCGGGCATCATCAAACGCTCAGCACTGCTACCAGGAATACCTGATGCAGACGCATCTTGCCCAGCACGCTTCGGGGCTGAGATCGCGCCACCAGCTGTCGGGACAGTTGCAGCAGCCGGAGCAGAGCCTGTTACATTATTCCCATCAGCGCCTGATTCGGCTGTTTGACCGAATAAGTCCACTGAGAGACTGCGCTTACTCAGGGCGTTGGCAAACAAACCCTTGCCCGTTTGCTCGCCGTTGTTTACAGAAGGTGAAGCCGAGGGCTGAGTTGAAGGGCCACCGGGTAGATTAACGCCCTGGCAGGCCGTCAAAAAAGTAAGACTCAAGAGTAGACGTTTCATTCGCGATCTCCAATCTGAGGAGCGGCCCCTCCATCCGTAGCAGAGGCAGAGTCCATCAGCTCAGGGGGAGGCCCCTCAGGACCTGGATAGCCCGGATAGGAAACGCCGCCACCATCATACTGACGGTAAATCACCGGACGGTTTAAGCTTTTGATTTCGCCCGTAATGGCATCGATCTCAATCGAACCACTCAGGTATTGATAAGGCGGGGCTATCGGGCGCGCAGGTGAAACAGCAACTCCGACAGGAGCATCCATCAATGCAGGCTCAACACCCAAAGGCATAGGATGCGGAACAGGAATCGGCAACGGCACGCCATCATTTCCCTGGCGAAAATTAAAGTGCAAGAAATAACGCAATTGATCGCGGCTCTGTTGATTTAAACTCAGGTTCCAACTCAGCTCCTGTGGGAGTTCGTAGACCACCTGAGCACTGGTATCATTGGCCTCCGGGTAAACTGGATAGCCAGGGGATTGCGCACGGCTAGCAAAGGCTTTGCGGGCAATCTCCAAAGCCCGATCCGAATCAATTTTAACCCGTGCGATTTCAATATTAGGTGAGCCCCAAACCATACGATGCACACGAATTTCCTTTTCAAGCACATAGATATTTAAAGTTTCTTTTTTAGAGCTTGAGGCAAAACGATAAACATAGAGTGGACGCAAACGTAGGGGTTTGTTTTCGTCCTGGCCAGGTAAATATATATACTCGTCGTCAGTGCCATTGACTTGTGCTCTACTCTCCAGCAGTCGGGCAGAAGCATCCCACTCGCTCAAAATCGGCTTGACGGACTGATTATAGACCTGCAATAAACTCGTGCCCTTAGGAGCTCCATAGAGATTCTCTTCAGCAAATTGAATCACATATTGGTTAAAGTCATGCCCACCATAATAATAACCTGGCGCAATTGCTGGGCGAGAGACCGCAATATCGGCACTGATAGCAGTGGCGACTTGAGCAAGACCAAAAGCAGGACTCTCAGCTAAAGCAGCAACAGGGACCATTTGACCATTGATCCGTGCCAAAGCCAGAGGGCGTTTTTGTAAGGCTGAAGCCAGAACCACGTGTTGACTTTGAATTGAGCTTGTTTGTGCGGCTTGTTGAATAGATCCATTGGGAATCGGGCCTGAGCAAGCCACCAATAAACTACTACAAAGCAAAGCAGAACATATGATGCGATAGGACATAATAGAGAACCTCCAAAGTTAAGCTAATAAAACCAGCTTAGCATTATGTTTACATCATGTCAACAAGACCACCTAATGTAAACAACAAACCTTTTGGAAATCGGCCTAAAAAAAAATGACCGCCTAATCTAGACAGTCATACAAGGTTAAATCAAAGGTTAAATCAAAAGGTTGCAGGAACCTGATATGATCTGCGATTGATAGATTGTTGCGGAGCCAGAGCGTTTTGAAAAACACGCTGAAAATTGAAGAAGCTCATGACATACCAAACCAGGAAAAAGGGAACCGCTAAAACAGCGGTTAAGAGCAGTGAGCTTTCAGTGGCTGCTTGAAACAGAGTAGAGAAAAACAGAGTCGCGATAAAAGCAGTGTAAACACGCAGATCCAGGTTTAACAAACGTTCGATCCAGAGAGCAATACCGCTACTCTGAACTTGCACAGGCAATTGAGCAGTACGAGCTGGGCGATAAGCGAACTGGTCGCCTTGTTGGTAAGGCATGTAGGTTTCACCACCGGATTGGCGGTCGGGGCTACTGCCGCCAGATTTCAAAGCCGTTTGAGAGGCCTGGAAACTACCGCGGTTTTGAACGTTTTGTGCGCTTGTTAATTGCATCTTGTTAACCTTTTCTGAAGGCGCGAACATTAAGTCCGCATAACCTTTACTTAACCTTGTTATATTTATCTTAATCTTTTTAATCTAAATTTGCAAGTGCTTTTTTAACACTTTTTCATGTTAAAATACGCAAAGCAAGTCATAACAAGGCTTAAGCTAATCTAAAAAAGATTTTAAATTATTAAGTAATGGTTAAGAATAGATTTTTATTGCTTTACCTTGGGCTCTTTTGCAGCTGTCAAAGTCCCCTTGAGCACCTGAATACTGCTCCCATGAACCCAACGAGCTTAACCCGGCAGACTGTTTTTAGTGCCAAAGAAGGTTTAAGCGAAGCCCAGGGGCTAGCCAGCCAATGGGCAACTGATGCACGCCTCTTTAAAGTATCTAGCCCCTGGGTCGAGCAAGGAGGCCTCAGCAGTGAGTGGAGCTATCACTTTTATTCAAATCAAGCCATCAGCACATTCGTTGTCAAAGAGGGAGCTGGACTGACTGTTAGCAGCACACCATCAGCGACTTACCTTAGCCTAAAAGCAGGCTGGCTCGATAGCTCGCAAGTGACAGCTTTTACTCAAGTCAAAGCTTTTCGCTTTCCTTTATTGTCTATGCAAATTGATGCCGACGGGATCTGGCAGATACGAACTGAATTTCAGACCTTGACTGTCACTGCTCATCCCAACAGTCAAATCTCCCCTTAGGCTTCGACTTCTCATTCTCTGGCTTTTTGGGTTAGCATACCTGCAATTGATGATAAGAAAGCAGCATTGAACCGTGTCTAAGTCCCCTTCTTCCTGGCAACTCTGGCTGATGGCAGCCCGCCCCCGTACGCTGGGAGCCGCTATTGCCCCCGTCATGGTCGGTTCTGCCATGGCTTTTGAAACCGGCGCCCGTGCATGGCTAGCCATGCTGGCCTGCCTGATTGGAGCGGTCTTGATTCAGATCGGCACCAATTTTGCCAATGATTATTTTGACTTTATTAAAGGTGCGGATACCCATGAGCGCGTCGGGCCGACACGAGTCACCCAGGCCGGTTTGATTCCACCCGCAAAAGTCAAATCCGCCTTTCTTTTGTCTTTTGGCCTGGTTGCTATCCCTGGCTTATACCTCAGTTGGGTAGGAGGATGGCCCGTCTTTCTGTTTGGCGCCTTATCAGTGGGGAGCGGTCTACTCTATACGGCAGGTCCGTTTGCACTTGCTTATTTGGGCCTGGGCGATATTTTTGTATTGATCTTTTTTGGGGGCGTCGCGACCTGCGGAACTTATTACGTGCAAACCCTGAGCCTGAGTCCAGAGATTTTTTGGGCTTCACTCGGTCCGGGACTCTTGTCCACGGCGATTCTGGTCGTCAATAATCTCAGAGATCGTCGTACAGATGCCTTAAGCAATAAAAAAACCCTGGCCGTGCGTTTTGGAGCCCGCTTTGTCCGGGCTGAATATTTGATCTGTGTGATCGGCGCCAGCCTGATCCCGCTCTGCATTTATTTATTCACAGGGGCCCAACACCTATTTTCGCTGTCTGCTTGCCTCGTGCTTTTATTGGCAGTTCCAGCCATACGCAAGGTTCTCAGCATGGAATCAGACCCTCGCTTGAACCCGGTTCTCGGAGAGACCGGTAAATTACTACTCATTTATAGCCTGCTCTTCTCGCTGGGTTGGCTGTTAAGCTAGGCCCCAGGACGAGAGCGCCCATGAACTGTTCATTCAAATTAAATCTCAGCCAATCTACCGAATATCTTATTGCAGGCGCCCGTCAGTAAAGTGCTATGATAAAATGCAAGCGAGAGTAAAACCCAAAAATGCAAACCATTTCTTTTTCAAAAATGCAGGGGCTAGGTAACGATTTTGTGCTGCTGGACAGCCAAAAATTGAGCCCCCAGCAATCGATTCCAGAGCTTGCCAAAACCCTGTGTGATCGCCATTTTGGCATTGGTGCCGACGGCTTGATTTTGTACTGGCCCAGTCAAGTCGCTGATGCGCGCATGCAAATTATGAATGCCGACGGCTCAGAAGCCGAAATGTGCGGTAATGGTCTGCGTTGTTTTGCCCAGTATCTGCAAGCAGAACACCAGATGGCCCCTGACTTACGAATAGAGACCGGTGCGGGGATCTTAGAAACCCAGATTCTGCCTGAAGCTCAGGTTCAGGTTCAAATGGGGCACCCGATCCTGGAAGCCGAAAAAATCCCGACGCAGGGTTTTTCGCGTAGCCCGGTAGTGTCACAGGCCATTCATGTCGGCGAACAGTCGTTTCCGATCACAGCCGTTTCGATGGGTAATCCCCACTGTGTGATTCGAATCCCAGACCTCGAACACGCCGAATGGCAGTACTGGGGAAAAGTGCTAGAGAAGCACCCAGCTTTCCCGGCCAAAACAAATGTTGAGTTCGTGCAAGAAATCAACGCCACAGAAGCCCGCGTTGCTGTCTGGGAGCGAGGCGTCGGACCCACCCTGGCTTGTGGAACCGGCGCTTGTGCCGTTTTGGTTGCTGGCGTATTGGGCGGCTGGTTAGATTCTCGTGCGACGATCCATTTACCGGGAGGGCCACTTGAAGTCGCCTGGCCGGAACAAACAGGTCCCGTCTGGTTGACGGGTCCAGCAAGACTCGTATTTAAAGGTGTTTATCATTGGGAGGAGACCCCGTAATGGCAGAAGTGAATATCAGTGAATTTCAAACGGAACCCGAAATCAGGGCCGCTGAAGCCGAAAAGAAGTTTATGCGTGCAGGTCATAAATTTGAAATGGGAGATCTTGATGAAGCTCTGATGCTGATTCGCTCCTCCTTGAGTTTGTGTCCGGGTAACGCCAAATATCACTATAATGCAGGTTTTTTATATTGGCAAAAAGGTCTATTGGGCGTAGCAATTAATCACTATAAGCTCTTTGTGCGCTATGCCCCGGCCAATGATGAAAATTTGTACATTATTAAAGGGCGGATTAAATACCTCGAAAATGAAACCCAAAAGCAAATGAAACGCAGATGACAATGCAGCGGTCGGAGTCTGATCCGGTCTGGACAGACTTCCTGCAAACACTCGCCGATCAGGCTCCAACCGCTGAAAGCAAAAAACGCTGTTTGCATTTACGGCCTGCCTGGGATCACTTTCAGGTACAGCGCTTACATCAAGAAACCAAAGAAATGCAAGCCCTGCTGCAAAAAAAGGACCCTTTTGAAAAGCACAAACTCAGTCTTTCCAGTGCAAATATTAAAAAGCTAGGGCAACAGGCGGGTTTGCCGACTCAGCCTCTGGCTGAAATGCTTCAACTGGCTGAGAGCTTAAATCAATTGCTACAGCAACATGAAGCAAAACACCTGACATTTTGGGCTCAGTCTCTCAAGCCTGACAAACAAGTCCTTGCCGCCATCCAAAACCAGCCCAAAACTGACAGTAAGCTACAGCAACTGCTCAAAAAAAAAGAAGCGCTGCTGCAACAGCAATTGCAAGCGATCGACAATTTGGGATGCATCGCGGCACGGGCCCGCTTTGCAAAAGCGTCTGGTCATTTGCCTCAAGTGGCCAAAAGCCGTCAATTTGAGCTCAATGGTTGGCTGCCCGAAACCCTGGCTCTCAAACACAAACTCAACCTAAAGATCCCCAGCCAGGTTCATGGCCTGATTTTAAGCGGTGAGCATCTCTCGGGCAAATCACGTCTCTTACAAGCGATTTACTTGAGTGTTTTGATGCATCAGTCTGGTATCCCTCTGACTTGTAATGAAGATTCACAATTGCCCGTCTTTGCAGGAATCTGGTATCTGCCAGCCCAGCAAAATTTACAACGTCGTCTGGAAGCTCTCAAACCGCTCTTAAAAAGCAAACAAGCGGAGCGTTTAATTTTAATCGATGATTTCCCGGCCGCTTCTAATGCCGGTGAAGCCCATGCTTTAGGGCGGGCTGTTATGGATTATTTTGTCCAGCATAAAACCCTCTGTATCGTCGCCAGCCATGACCAATTGCTCCTGCGTCATTCTCAAGCTGACTCTCCTCTGCAAAGCCTGGCTTTGGATTATGAAGGCTCACGTAAGCAAGGCGCACTGAGCTTGAGTTGGAATCAAAAAAGACGATCCAATTTGTTTAAGCAAGCCAGCCAGGCGGGCTGGCCCCTCGCACTGACACAGGCTTCAGAAAAGTATTATCAGCAGCTCACAAATCCAGTGACAGTCCCTGCTACTGCTCAGAAAAGCAAAACAGTCCCTCAGGCCAAAGCAAAAGCCGTCAAACCAGCTCCGGTACAGGCCCGGATCCAGTCAAATGTTCCCGTGGGCTCCTGGGTTTATTTACATCAACTCAACCAATATGGCGAATTGCTTTCTGCTCCGGATCGCAAGGCCCGAGTTCAGGTGCTTTGTCAGGGCATGACCATGAAAATCCCCGCGAATCAGGTCAGCCTGAGTTCTAAGCGCAAAGAAAAAAAGGGTGAAGCCGACGGCATTCGCATTCAAACCTGGTCGGTCAGTAGTGAGGTCTGTGATCTGCATGGCATGACTGTCGATCAGGCCTTACCAATTATGGATAAATTTTTAGATGTGGCCTTTCATCAGGGCTTAAATCCCGTGCGTGTGATTCACGGCAAGGGCACCAGTAAACTCAGACAAGCCGTTCATATTCGTTTGCAAGAATTACAAACAGAAACAGGCTATATTCGCAGCTTTCGATTGGGGCATCATGGCGAAGGCGACTTTGGCGTAACGGTGGTCGAGTTAACGCTCTGATTTTAAAGCGACTCAACCTCTAGCCAGTACTCAGGGCTGATTTCAATATTTTGCTGATCAGAACCTAGCCACACCTGGCGATCCTGAATCAGGCATTGCAATTGCATATTTCGCGTCACCAAAGCCACCAGCGCTTTGACATTTTCATCCGGTATATATAAGACGCTCAAATTGCTAAAGCGCTCCAAATCAGACTGAATCTTGCTCCACCAGAGCTCCGCATGGCGCCCTCCACCATAGCAAAGCACTTGGACTTGCTGAGAGCGCCCACAGGCTTTGCCCAGGCGTTTGGCATCAGGCAATCCCAATTCAATCCAAAGCTCAATTTCGTCAGTGAGACTTTTACGCCAGAGATCAGGCTCATCCACAGAACTAATCCCACGCGTAAAGCTCAGCTGCGGATCTGCAAAGAGCGCAAAAGCCAAGATACGCAAAATCATACGTTCATCAGTCTCCGACGGGTGGCGCGCCAGGGTCAAGGCATGACTCTCATAATAATCTCGGTCTAGATCGCTGACCTGTAAATCGGCTTTAAATATTGTTGCTTTGAGTGCCATTTTATCGCTTTCGGGCTTTGAGTTTGAGATAGAGGGTCTCGACTTTGGTACGCGCCCAGGGCGTTTTACGCAAAAATACCAGACTGGACTTAATGCTGGGATCCTCTTGAAAACAACGAACCCGAATATACGTCCCCAGCTTAGGCCAGCCCAGATCGTCTACCAATTCGCTTAAAATCTGCTCAAGCTTGACGCCTTGCAAGGGGTTATTGGAATGTGAATTTTCCATAGTGGATCCTTTTCAATCATTAACGGCTATATATCAAGCTCAGCTTAACAAGTCTGTACACAGAATAACAAGCACAAACCCAGACCAGTAAATCCATCCAATAAGCCTAGCACTTGCATAATAAAACGCTGGGGTGGGTATATAAAAAGTAACAAAAAGACAATGATCGGATTTTTATGAACTTCAATGTCAGCTCCACTCAAGCGAAAGCCTCCGCTCCACTTACGTCAGCCTCTACTAGCCTCACTTCAGCCACTGTGAACACAACCAGCCCAGAACCATCTGATCCCCAAACGCCAGCTGACTAGAATTCCCAATATCAAGGCCAGGCTCGACAATTTGCAAGCAAAGAGCTTACAGGGCAAGTTTCATTTGATAAGCCCTCAGGTAACCAGCACACGGATTTAGAACCCACTTCACCCCAGACGCGCTTTGAAACCTCTGAGATCAATATTCAATTAAAACCGCTTCCCCTAACCAGAATACCTACCGAGGGGAAAGCTGATGACCGTTTTTCAGAGAGCCGGCGCGATTTTTTAGTGAGCTTACAATCCGAAATTTCAGATTTATCGCAGGCTGCATCAGCATTAGAGCAAAAAATTGGCCGGAGAAATAACTCTTCTGATCAAGCTCCAGTGTTAAGAAGAGGGCATAAAAAAGCCAAAGAAGAGTTGGCCAGTTTACAAAAACAGATACAAACGAGAACCGAGCATGCATCTACAATTCAAAACATCCTAAAAGTCCCACACATGGTCGAAGTTTATAAAAACTTCGACGTTGACACCCAAATAAGCACTGAAGACAGAAAAAAAGGAGTTTCACCCGAGGCTGCCCACGCTTTGGATGTCATTAATTATTATAGCGTCTCTGAATCAGAAAGACCCAAAGGGATAGCTGCGCCCGGATTACAACTTGATCAGGGAATGGATCTTGTCTATACAAAACTTATTTCAAACTTTGGGGAGCCTGATAAAACACAGGCTGCACGGACGCTTTTCCAGCAATTACAAAACACTCCAGAGATGCCGCTGTCTGCTGAGCAAGAGCAGTTGTTAACAGACTTTGGCATGCTCCCTAATGCGGAAGGCCAATTGATCAATTACAAAACCAACGCATTGGTAAGCGCGCAAGATCTCGCTGATTTCGTGCAAATCATCGACCACCAGGCTGCTAATTTTTTATCCTCAGAAAATTCTGAAGCATTGGGTCAATTCGTGGGCAACACCGGTCGTTCTTATGGCCTGAACCAAACAATAGCAAACCCTATGGCAAGTATTGCTCAGGGCATGGGGGCTTTGAATAGTGCAAGCAATGTAATTGAATCTACGAAAACTGCCCTGACGCATTTAAACAATTCAGAGGCTGACTTAAACGCTAGTTTGGCTGCTGCCAGAGCAGAAAGAGCAGCTTTACAAGCCGAAATGAACAAGGCTCGAGAAATATTAAGCCCGCTACAGGATGAAAAAATTCAGGTTGAGTCAGAAATCGAAACCACACAAGGTTTTATCGATGGCTTGAATGGCCTCGAAAGCGCAGAAGATATTTCAACATTTATAAGCAATGCCAGTCCTGAACAATTAAACTGGATGCAACGGCAGGGACTGACGATCCAGCAAGACAACGGACAAATAAGCTTGCAGCTAAATGGTGAAAGCATTGATTCTGTTCAGGCGCTGGATTTACTAAAAACAAAAGCGATTGAACAGCGCAGCTTACTCTCAGATCGGCTGAACAATCTCGCCGCCCAAATTACAGCAGCTCAAACAGCTGTTGATGGTGTACAAGACAAACTGCAAAACTTAGAAGTCATCGAAGCAAACCTAAACAATGGCAAGATAACTCATGCCGAAGCATTGTCTGCTTACCAGACTCAGATCAGCGAATTGCAACGGATCAAAAATGATCCTGAAGCCTGGGCCAGTTTAA
Organism: Candidatus Sericytochromatia bacterium; assembly: GCA_037968875.1. Lineage (GTDB taxonomy): Bacteria > Cyanobacteriota > Sericytochromatia > UBA7694 > UBA7694 > JBBKWI01. The sequence continues at coordinate 70,229 of JBBKWI010000197.1, forward strand.
CCACTGAGCAACAGGCTGAAGCCGATGCCATGTTAGCTGGATATGAAGAAACCGTTGCGTCAGCTCAGGCTGTACAAACAGAAGCGGCTCAAGAATTGGCGACTATCGCTACTGTAAAGTCCGAAGCAAAAACATTCATCGCTGAAGCCAATCAGGTGATTGCTGAGGCGCAGACCACTCTGACTAAAGGGCGGGCGACATTGCGCGAGATGGACAAACTGATCGTGACTCTGGATAAGCAGATCGATGTTGCCCAAAAACAGAGAGCTAAAGCGCTCGCAGAAGCCATTGAGAAGGCCAACGATCTAGGTTCTCGTCTGGTATTAACGCCGAAGCCTTCGCCGATAGATGTCGGTCAATTGATCGATCAGTGGCAAGATATCTTAGCAGAATCTCAGGAAACCTATAATCGTATGAGCGCTGCCACCAGTAATGCCCAAAGCATCGAGCGTACTCGCTTGCAACAGTTTTCCGATCAGCTCAGAGAAATGCATCAATATACGCAAGACTATCTACAAG
>JBBKWI010000198.1:0-5196 GCA_037968875.1 Candidatus Sericytochromatia bacterium
GTCTTCCGAAGCTAAGTCATTGGCTATCGCTTGTAAAATAGAAACAGAACTCAAATAGACATATGTTCCTTGTAAGCTGCGAACAGGCAAAGCCAAAATCTCAATTGGTGAGCAGTCGAGCTGACCCGCCTGGCTGCGATCAGAGCTGCCAAATAACGCCTGCAATTCGGAGCTTTGATTTGCAGCTGCTTTCCAATCCGTCTGATCAGCAAAGCGAGCTTGCATGGCATCGCGAAATTGTTTGCGCAAAGCCCCTTTTAAGCTTGCAGCCCGTAAAACAGGCTGACCTTGAGCATCTCGACGGAAGCGTTGGTTTTTATTGGGATCTGCAGCATGCAGCGCTGAAACGGTTTGTAACAAAAATCGTTGTTTCGTCATGAATCTTCCTCAGTCTATTATCTGCTCGTCTCGAACCGGATAGCGAGAGAAAATGGGGTGGTTTAAAGTGTAGCACGCTTTACAGGTTGCTTTTTGCAAGGGCATTTGTACTTTCCACCTAAAGCTCGGAGTCTTCCTGTTAAAAGCTCCCAATACTGGCGTCAGAGAATGCGATTGGCACCAAGTATGCATGATAAACTGAAAGGAAATAAAATGACGGGATATTTAACACAATGAGTCAATCTGCCTTCGATCTGATGAAAGCATCCGCTCAATCTTCGCTCCCCATCAAATCAGCGGAACTAGCTGAATTAAATTTAGAGACACGGCAAGCGCTGTTACATGGCCTGCAAGCCTTTATGGGCGCTGAATCTTCGGCATTAGAAACATACATAGCAGCGGTTTTAGCGGGACGTGCTGATGCCAATCTTTTGCTTACTGAGCTCACAGAGGCGCAAATTTTGCCTTTGCGCCAGGCCATTGATTCACACCGCAAGCAAAATCTGAGTGAGTCTCAAAAAGAAGCATTAAAACTGCTTTTCAATCTGATCGAAGGACATTGCTTCTATTATTATGTCAACGAATAAACTTCCAATTGAATTGCCTGAAGGGGCAAGTATGGCCGACTACCAAACCTATATTCAGCAACTGGAAGCCCAGCAAGGCTGGCTGGATGTCGATCTGGTTCACAATTGTTTCTTGATGGGAGAAGAAGTCGGAGAACTTTTCAAAGCGATTCGCAAACGCATCAAACTCTTCCCTGAAGGCAATCGCCCGGAAGATCCACCTGAAGCCGTCGCTGAAGAAGTGGTTGATGTCTTTAATTATCTACTCGCTATAGCAAATCGACTGGATATTGACTTAGAATCCGCTTTCCGCGCCAAAAATGCCCATAACCAGACACGCACTTGGCAGAGCTAAGTTTTTCGCCCTGGTTATTGCCCCTGGCATTCGTGCCGGGTTTTTTATGGCTATGGTATTTTTACCGCAAAGACATACATAATCCTAAGCCGATCAACTGGGTGCTGGGCGCTTTTTTTTTAGGTGCATTGATGGTATTGCCAAGTGCTGCCCTCGAATTTGTATTGCTTGAATTTTGGGCTTTATTCGCACCCAAAACCAGTCAGGCCTATTTGATTCTGACCTTTTTTGCCAATATTGGCCCCGTAGAAGAAATCGCCAAGTTTATTGTCGTTTATTTTTGGATCTATCGTGCACATTATTTTAATGAGCCGATGGACGGTATTATCTATGCTTCAGCTGTTGCGCTCGGTTTTGCTTCTGCCGAGAATGTCATCTATATGTGGCAAGCGGGTTGGCAGATTATTTTCTTACGGGGCCTATTGACGACCTGCGCCCATGTTTTGTTTGCCTCTGTCTGGGGCATGGCTTTGGGGCATGCTCGTTTTGCCAAGCATAATTCCCGTCGGATCATTGCTCAGGGACTGATTTTAGCGATTTTATTCCACGCAGCCTATGACTATATTTTGGCAATCAGTACCCTCAGTGGCATTTTAATGATTTTCGTCTTAATGGGCTGGATGTGGCATCGCATTCACCGCTGGATAGACTGGGCTGTAAGCGCCTCCCCGTTTGCACCTCCAGTGGCACACATGTCCGGGCCTTTGCCTTTACCGCCTGAATTTGATCAGCGCCATTTATTTGAAGATCCAGATTATTAATTCAGATCTGAAAATCAAAGGCAAACTTGATCTAAAACAGAGGAGATAGATTCGATTCTTGCTAAATTGATAAACGATAAACAACTCACTTAAGGATCCATATATGCGTCTTCAATCTGCATCATCAGCACAAGCTCAGGCAGCCTATCAATTACTTAGTCGCTTACAAGAGCAATTGGTGACAGCCTTAGAAACTGTCAGCGTATCAATTCAACATCCAGAAAAGCTAAAAACTGTTGACTGGCTGCGAGATCAAGGAAAACATGGAGGGGGTCGACGCTTTATCAGCATCGAAAGTCCCTGTTTTAATCGTGCGGCTATCAATTTTTCACAAGTGCACTACCCTGATCTTAAAGAAAAGGCCCTGGCCTCAGCCACTGCCCTATCAACGATCATTCATCCACAGAACCCCTTTGCACCATCGCTACATATGCACATTTCCTGGACTGAATTGAAAAATGGACATGGCTACTGGCGATTCATGACGGATCTCAATCCAGCACTGCCAAACCTCAGTCAAACACAAACTTTCGAAGACGCCATGCAAACCGTTTTTTCAGAGTATACGCTCAAAGCACGTCAAGAAGGAGATCGATATTTCTATATCCCTGCTCTGAAGCGCCACCGAGGGGCCTGTCATTATTATTTAGAAGCCTTCGCTAGCGCAAATCAAGACAATGACTTAAAACGAGCCCAGTCCCTGGGTCAGCGTGTTATTGAGGTCTACCCTGAGCTGATTCAGAAAGCCATAAAAGAACACAGACAGCCTGACAATCAAGCCACACAAGCCCAATTGGATTATCACAGCCTCTATTTTTTGCAAGTACTGACCCTTGATCGGGGCACGACTTCAGGGCTATTGGTGCACAATCAAAATGATATTGGTATTCTGGGCTCCATACCGGCCAGGGTCAATCGCGAATTACTAATGGAATGGCAAGCCCTAATCCCTCCCCCACAGAACCTGCTTTTAGAGCAGTTAATCGCAGCTTTGCCCAATCAAAACCCAAGCCCAGTTTCTGATGACTGTCGTGCTAAACTCGCTGAAATTGTGCGCCAACACTACCACAAGTATCCAGAAGCGCTAGCGATGCAAGCCCGTGCCAGTGTGGTACCTCCGACTGTTGCTAATCATAGTTAAAGCCCAAATAGCCGAGTTATCCCTTATACTGTCAATCCACAGAAAGAGGCTTAATCATGCGTTATAAAATGGTCCTGGAATACGATGGCAGCAATTACTCTGGCTGGCAGCAGCAACAAAATGCCAAAACCATCCAGGGCACCTTAATTCAAACAATAGAAAAAGTATTTACTGCTCACGGCGGTATGTATATTGATCTCCAGGGATCTGGACGCACAGATGCGGGAGTACACGCCTATGGTCAAGTCGCTCACCTCGACTGTGAAACCCGCCTGAAACCCCGTCAATTTCAAGACATGCTTAATGCTGAAATGCCGCCGTCGATAAATATTCTTAGCCTCGAAAAAGTACCGCCCCGATTCCATGCCCGTCACTGGGCCTCTTCACGCCATTATTTATACCGTATTTCAAAGCGACGCAATGCCTTTGAGCGCAAATACATCTGTTGGGTAGACCAGCCATTAAATATACTGGCAATGGAGCATGCTCTCAAAGACAGTCTGGGCATGCATGATTTTGCTTCATTTTCACGTAAACCAACCAAAGAAAAGTCGACACAGGTTTTGGTCGAGTCCGTGTCAATTACTGAGCAAGACGACCTAATTTTGGTGCGTATTCAGGCTTCACATTTTCTCTGGAATATGGTGCGTAATCTGGTGGGGACGTTGGTAGAAGTCGGCAAAGGAAACTTACCCGCTCAGACCGTTGCTAATGCCCTCAAAGCATACGATGACAGTATCAACAGTCACCGCATGCCACCGGCGGGTTTATTTTTGGAGCGCGTCGATTATCAGCGAAAATCAGAGAACGATTAAACCAGGAGCCTAGCCAGCGCTTTATTCAGCGCTGGTGGCTATTCACTCTGAAAATAGACTATTCAGCTTTAGGCTTAGCGTCTGCGGGAACCATCTGAGCCAGATGATCCCGAATCTCAGCCAATAAAACAGTTTCTGGACTCGGTGCAGATGGGGCAGGTTTGGCCTCTTCTGCTTGCTTAAGGCTATTGATAAATTTGATCATAATAAAAACAGCAATTGCCATCAATAAAAACTGAATAGAAACTTGAATAAAATTACCGATATTGATCGTAACAGCTTCAGTCAAAACTTTACCTGCAGCATCATTGGTGGCCGGTTTAAGAACATATTTGATATTCTCAAACTTAATCCCACTGGTAATTAAACCCAGGGGTGGCATAAAAATATCTTCGACAGCAGAAGTCGTAATTTTGCCAAAGGCCCCGCCTATAATCACGCCGACCGCTAAATCGATCACATTGCCTTTGAGTGCAAAAGCTTTAAAATCATTGATAATGCTCATCTATTTCCCTTATTTTCGTGTGTGTTTGATGCTATGACTAACAAGGCATTCACTCAGGCTACGGTATATCGCAAGCGCCGTAAAGCAGATTGATGGCAAACAGCTACTCGTTATAAAGCATAAGTACAAGGTTCATGTTTGATCTCAGCTCCAATCAAACAGACCAAAATGCTTAAATCAATAACAAGTTAAGCTTTTTTTTGATTTTAAGGCAAGAATCAATGACAATCAAGGATAAAAGAAATGGGTAGCTTTACCTAAATTTAACTTAACACTGAATTTGTCAGTACAGGAGATCAAAATGGGCAATATTGGAAAACGCATCGGAGCACATGACACCGGATTTTGGGACAAAGAAAATCCAATCCAAGCCGAGAAAAAACCGATTGCCAGTAATCTTGGTGTCAACGAGGCTCTCGCCAAAGCCAAGTCCCATAAAGGCGCTGAATTAATTGTCGTCAATGACCAGGGCAAAGCCAGTATTCACAGTTTAAGCGTTGAAGACAGCTTCTGGAACGAAAATAAACAAGTGCTGATCTCTGAGCTAGATCGCAATCCGGCAGAAAAAATGGATAGCGGCAAAACACCCCTTGCGATTGACAATAATGTCGCCAAAGCCTTTCAAGGACAGGGCGCATTTTTGGTCGATGAAAAAAATAACAGCACCTATCTGGG
>JBBKWI010000199.1:0-29707 GCA_037968875.1 Candidatus Sericytochromatia bacterium
CTCTATCGTTTACCCGCCAATGCCAAAGCTGAGTTTTTAAATCAAGTCAAGTCGCGTTTAGATGTGCAAATCTACCAGCAAGGACGTTTGCTGCGCAGTGAGGGCCTGCAATTGGCTCCTGTACTAGATCAAACTCTGGCTACAAGCGTCCCTCTTGGTTTGACCTTTGCAGCAGACAAACAGCCGCTTTTTCGTCTCTGGGCGCCGACGGCTGATCAAGTCAGGCTTTGGCACCAGGGAAAAAACGGTTGGCAAGTTTATCCGATGCAGGACTCAAAAGGGGTTTGGTCTTTTGAACAAGCGCCTGTTGATTGGTATCAAAGTTATTATCAATACGAAGTGCGTGCTTATTCCCCCTGGAGCGGCAAATTTGAAACCCACCGGGTCACGGACCCCTATTCAATTTCTTTGAACCAAAACTCTCAGGCCAGCCAGATCATTGATCTCAATGATCGCCAGTGGCAACCAGTGAATTGGTCAGGCCTTCAAATCCAAAACCCAGAGCCCGAAGCGATCAGCATTTATGAGTTGCAGCTGCGTGATTTTTCGAGTGCGGATCCAGCCCTGGCTCCCAAAGATCGTGGGAAATACACCGCTTTTACGCAATCAGGTCTGGGAATGATGCATCTGAAGCAATTGGCCCAGGCTGGTCTGAGCCATGTGCATCTTTTGCCAGTCTTTGATATCGCCACGATTCCCGAAGGCGCATCAGAGCAAGTCCAACCACAGATCCCAGGTGCTGAGCCAGACTCTGAAAGACAGCAAGAGGCGATTGGCAAGCTTAGGGCGCAGGATGCCTTTAATTGGGGCTATGATCCGTTGCATTATGGTGTACCCGAAGGCTCATATAGTACGAATCCCAATGGAGCGACGCGTATCTTGGAGTTTCGAAAAATGGTCCAGGCCCTGGAGCAAGCAGGCTTGCACACCATCATGGACGTCGTATATAACCATACCCACGCCTGGGGCGCTGAACCGCAATCGCTACTCGATAAAATCGTGCCGGGTTATTACCACCGTTTAGATGCCCGTGGTCAGATTCAGCAAAGCTCTTGCTGTCCGGATACCGCCACAGAGCATCTGATGATGCAGCGTTTGATGGTCGATACTGTGGTGCGCTGGGCCCGTGATTATAAGGTCTCTGGTTTTCGCTTTGATTTGATGGGGCATCACACACAGGCGAATCTTCAGGCTGTCCGTCAGGCCCTGGATCAACTTACTCTTGTGCAAGATGGCATTGATGGGGCCTCGATTTATCTTTATGGCGAAGGCTGGCAATTTGGCTCTTTAAATGCGATCTTACCCGAACAAGCCATGCATCAAAAAAACACCGCTGGCACGGGTGTCGGCACCTTTAATGACCGCATGCGCGATGCATTGCGGGGTGGCAACTTTGATCATGCTACCCGTTCTGATCAGGGCTGGATCAATGGCTTGTTTTTGAATCCCAATCAAAGCCCCTGGAATACAGATACTCCCTCGGAGCCAGCAGGGCAAAGGCAACAAGTCTTAAACTACGGCAATTTGATTCGCTTAAGTCTGGCCGGAAACCTGTCTGAGTATGTTTTAACAGACGATTTGGGACAACAACGTCCTGGCAAAACATACGCTTACCGTGGCTCGACACCTGCTGCTTATGCCCTGGATCCGCAAGAGAATATCAATTATCTCTCGGCACATGATAATTACAGCCTCTGGGATCAAATTGCTGCCAAAGCCCCTTTTGAGAATCACAGCACTTCAGCAACAGAGCGGGCTGCGATGCAGCGCCTGGGATTGGCTGCTGTTATTCTGGGGCAAGGCGTGCCTTTTTTGCATGCCGGCTCTGAGATTTTGCGTTCAAAATCAGGGGATGGAGACAGCTACGATTCGGGGGATTGGTTTAATGCGATCGATTGGACTTATCAGGGCAATGGCTGGGGCAAAGGGCTGCCTCCGGCCTGGCGCAACCAAAAGGAATGGCCTTTCTGGCAGCCTCGTCTGACACAAGCCCAGTTTCAGCCCAGTCAGCAGGATATTCTGGAGACTCTGGCTCTGGTGCAAAAGACTTTGCGAATTCGTAAGGCGACGCCTTTATTGCGTCTGCGCACGGCGGCTGAAATTCAGCAGCAGGTACGCTTTCTGAATGCAGAAGCCGGTGCTAAGCAGGTTCCCGGTTTGATCGTGATGCATATTAGCGACTCTGGCAATCTGGACCCGGATCGGCAGGCTGTGCTGGTGATCTTGAATGCCAATCCCAGGCCGATCACTTTTAGGCATGGTTTGTTAGACGCCAGTTGGCGTGACTTTCACTTAGCAAATTTGGCTGATTCGGGTCCTTTTGTTAATGCGAGACAGGGATTGTTAACTCAGTCTTTGCGTATTCAGACTTCAAGCGGAGAACGGTTGATTAAGCCCTTCGCTTGCGTGGACGTCTCTGATGGAGATTGGCGTATTCCTGCTTATTCCGTAAGTGTTTTAGAGCGTTAGATCAATAGGGCTTGGTGGGTAGAGAATATTTTCAGTCTGGCTGGCTTGGTGTATGATGAACAGTACGTCCTGTCAATTGCCTGTAACTTAAGGAGACTCAATTATGAAGTATCGCGCCCTCTTGTTAACCACTTTGATCGCTGGCAGCGTCCATTTGCCGGCCTGGTCACAAACGCAATCCGCAAACGAAACGATCACGCGTTTTCAAGTGGCCCAAAAAACGGAGCGCCGCCATATTGCTGTTGTTGATTTCAATAACGATACGGGCTTAGCGGAGTATGATAATTTAAAGCGGGGACTGGCTGAATCTCTGATGACCAAACTGGCTCGTCGTCCAGAGTTGACCCTGGTAGAACGCAATCAACTTGAAAAAGCCATTAAAGAATTGGGCTTTGGTCAATCTGCTTATGCCAGTGGGACCCAGGCCAAAGAAATTGGAAAAATGGCAGGTGCCGATTATCTGGTTACAGGCAATATTCTCAAAGCGGGTGACCGTTTTGAGATCAATGTGCGCATGCTAGAAGTCGAAACGGCCAAGGTGACCGTTAGCGAGAGCTATAGCTTTCAATCTGAAAACGACACCCTGATGGTTGTCGATTATCTGTCACTTTTGATCCCCAAAAAATTGGGGCTCTATGTTTCTGATCGCGAAATAGATTTGGCGAAAAATCGCTTGCGCGCTTCAACCCAAATGATGGCTGAGAATCCGGGTGACAACGGCTGGGTCTGGTGGGCCGTCGGTGGCGCTCTGGTCGCAGGAGCTGTCGTCACGATCGCGGTTCTGGCTGCTCGTCGGGATACCAGCACCACAAATAACAACAATAATACCAATGATGTCACCGTGATTCGCCGTCCGCTTCCCGATCGTACGCGAGCCAACACCGATCCGCAGCTGAATATTCCGCTGATTTCTTTCTAAATGATTCGGCATACCCTGCCGCGGGATAGCTATAATAAATGGACCGAAATCGACTTATCGGCGCTGGCTCAAAATTTAGCGACCTTGCAGCAGGCTTGCCCGAGCAGTCAAATCATGGGCGTCGTCAAAGCCAATGCCTATGGCCACAATGTTTCTTTGATTGCGCCCGCACTTTGGCAAGCTGGGGTTCGGTATTTTGGGGTGGCGACTTTAGCCGAAGCGCACTATCTGCGTGAACTTTGCCCCCAGGCCGAGATGATCTTATTATTGGGTGCCTTACCTACACAGCAGTATAAATATGTGATTGAAGCCGGCTTTGATTTTATTTTGCATAGCTCAGAAGATATCGCTTTGATTTCTGGCCTGGCCAGTTCCCAGCGGCCAGCCCGTTTGCATCTCAAATTAGATACGGGCATGGGCCGTGTCGGCATGCAACTTGCTGAACTGCCATCAGCGCTGGATGCTTTATTGAATGAACCCAATCTACACTTAGAGGGCGTTTGCTCTCACTTATCGACCTCTGATATACCTAATGGAGAACATTTAGCTCTGCAAATCGAACGCTTCGAACAAGCGCGTCAATGCTTCCAGTCCCACGCCCTCGCCAGGCGCTGTCAGCCCTTGTTTCATTTGGCCAATTCAGACGCTATTTTAGCCAGCCCAGCCAGTCATTACGATCTGGTGCGTCCGGGGATTGCCCTTTATGGTTACAGCGGCTTGCCTGCTCAATGCTTACGCCCGGTCTTAAGTCTCAAAAGCCAAATTTCGCAAATTAAAGAGGTTCCTGCGGACTGGTCTATTGGTTATGGCCGCAGTTTTATTACCCGTCGCCCCAGTCGGCTGGGGGTGATCCCTGTGGGCTATGCTGATGGTGTTAATCGTCGATTATCGAATCGCGCTGAAGCTTTGATTGCAGGCCAGCGCGTACCCCTTGTGGGGCGTATCTCTATGGACCAGTCTATTTTGGATCTGACGGACTTTGCCTTGAAAGTAGAGCCTGGCTCGGAAGTCACCTTGATTGGCCGTAGTGCAGATCAAGTCATTACGGCTCAGGATTGGGCTGATCGTTTGGACACGATTCCTTACGAAGTTTTAACCAGTCTGGGCACACGTCTGCCTCGTTATCATGCCTGAAGTCAAAAAAACGTCTGAACTAGAAGCCGAATTTGATTTGCGCTTTATCGATCTCAGCCCGATTTTACGCCGGGTTTTTATCTGGATTTGTGTTCTGTCTCTGCTTGTTTTTACAGGCTTATCTGGCTGGACAATTTACCAGCAAAGGCAAATCAAATCCGCAGCGATTAAAAACGCAGAGCAAATGCTGGGCAATAACGAGCAATTTTTGCAAGCCTACTTTCACCAATGGATTGAGTCCAGTGATGAAGATTATCCCTTGCCCTCTTTGTATCTCTTGCGGGAGTCTGTCTTTAAAGCCCAGTTTGAGCACAATGGATTTTTGTTTGTCTTTGATCAGCAGGGCCGTTATTTGCATCATCCCAATCAAGAGTTGGTTTTTGCCAAGCAGGTTTTAAAAGACCATGAACCGGCTCCTTTTTTAGAATCACTCAATCAATTACGCCAGGATCAACAGGCCGTCTTTAAACAGTATCGGGATGGTGGCAAAGAAGTCTGGCTCTTGGCTGAGCCTATCAGTGGCACCCCCTATTATTTGGGCATGGTCTTATTTGAGTCAGAGTTAGCGGCCCCGCCGATTTCACGTCAGGTCTGGATTTTATTGTCAGCGAGTTTCAGTTTGTTTCTTTTGTTTGGGCTTTGCTTGTGGCTAAGGCTTTATCATATTAATCCCCGTGAGCTAATGCTGTTTTCGGGTTTATTTTCGAGTGTCGCTTTGGTGAATATCGTGTTTTTGTGCTATTTGCAGCTGAATTTTGGCTATACCCTACAGGACACGAGCAAAGTGTTGGTGACGCCGACAGATTTGAATGGCTTTAAATCTGTGAGCCAAATCAGGATGGCAGAGCAAAACCAGCCCGATACGATCTTTATTCCCACGGGCTTGTTTATTCAAAGTATGCGTTTAGAAAACTCTGATACGGTACGCATCAGTGGTTATATCTGGCAAAAGTATTTTAAGAGTGTGGGAGCTCCTGAAAAGGATCAGGGCTTTGTCTTTAGTGATGCGGTAAGCACAACTCTGAGCCAGCCTTACCGCGAAGATTTTGGCACTTATGAAATCCGGGGGACGCATTTTGATGTCTCTTTACATCAGGATTTAAGCCATCGAGAATACCCCTTAAATGTCGAGAATATTCAAATCCGCTTGCGAGCACCGCAGTTTAGCAAGCAGTGGGTGCTTTCACCTGAATTAGACGCCTATAATCCCAGCTTTCCTCTGGGTCTGGATACCCGTTTGAGTTTTGAAGGCTGGGACTTGATGCGCTCCTTTTTCACTTATGACTTTTATAAAGCGCCGACCAATTTTGGGATTGGTACCCAAATTGGTTTCCCGGAATACACCGAGCTCAGTTTGAATATTATGTTCAGGCGCAAAATCTGGGGCGCCTTTTTACTGCACCTGGTCAATATTTTGTTGGTGCTAGGGCTGCTGTTTATTGTCTTTATCAAGACGACGACAGAATTTCGCTCGATCTATAAGCCTCTGGATATCTTTGGTCCGACTCTGGGACTGTTGTTCCCCTTGTTTTTGGCCCATTATCGTTTGCGCTCAGATGTCGTGCTGGCGGCAGAGAAATTGCTCTACGTTGATGGTCTGTATTTTATTGCCTATGGGGCGATCACAATGGTGGTCCTGAATTTTTCTTTATTGTCGGATACCTCGCCTTTGATTTTCAGATACAAAAAAAGCATCTTGCAAAAAAGCCTGTTTTGGCCACTGATTTTCTTGATGTCTTATTGTGTGACTTTGTTTTTCTTTTAGCGGACTGACTCGTTTGTACCGCTTTGAGAGTGGCTGTCTGGCCTGTTTTGGGCTCTCAAGATCCCCTGGTTTGGTGTTACAATACCGCAAAAGTAGATAGGATGGTCTTATGCAATTAGACGCGTTTCAGAACGAAGCCTTTACGGATTTCACACAATCAGAAAATATCGAAAAAATGCAGGCAGCTCTCGAAAAGGTGGCGAGTCAGTTTGGGCAAACTTACCCAATGCAGATCAATGGAGAAAAAGTCACTGTCGATCAAACCTTTCATTCCTATAATCCCTGCCAAAAAGATCAGCAGCTGGCCCATTTCCAAAAAGGCACCGCCCAGCATGCTGAACAAGCGACTCAAGCCGCTTATGACCACTTTCCAGCCTGGTCAAAAACCCCCGTCGAAGAACGGGCAGGCTATTTGCTCAAAGCAGCCGCCCAAATGCGCGCTGAAAAGTTTGAGCTGTCCGCGATCATGGTTTATGAAGTCGGCAAAAGCTGGGCTGAGGCTGATGGCGATGTCGCTGAAGCGATCGATTTCCTGGAGTTTTATGCCCGCGATATGCTTCGCCTGAATCAACCCCAGTCCCTGACCCCTTATCCAGGCGAAGAAAATGAATATGTCTATCTCTCTCTGGGCGTGGGTGCGATTATTCCGCCATGGAACTTCCCATTGGCGATTCTGGTCGGCATGAGCTCGGCTGCTCTGGTGACTGGCAATACGGTGGTCATCAAGCCGGCTGAAGAATCGATGTGGATTGGCTGGCAATTCGTCAGAATCATGGAAGAAGTCGGTCTACCCAAAGGGGTGCTGAATTTTATTACGGGTGACGGTGCTGAATTGGGGCAGGTGATGGTCAATCATTCGCTGACACGCTTTATTAATTTCACAGGCTCCAAAGAAGTCGGGCTCTTGATCAACGAGCAAGCTGCCAAACGCAGCCCAGACCAAAAATGGATCAAACGGGTGATTGCCGAAATGGGCGGCAAAGACGCCATTGTGGTCGATGCTGACGTTGACCCGGATGAAGCCGCAGCCGGGATTGTTGCTGCTGCCTTTGGCTTCCAGGGCCAAAAATGTTCGGCTTGCTCACGGGCGATTATCGTGGGTGATCTCTATGATCAAGTTGTCGAAAAAGTCGCCAATCGTACTCTCGACCTCAAAGTTGGCCCTGTCGAAGACCGTCATATGTTTATGGGTGCAGTGATCAATCAAGAAGCCGAAGACAAGGTCTTAAAATATATCGCAATTGGCAAACAAGAAGGTCGTCTGGTCGTCGGTGGCGAAAAACTTTCGGATGCCGGGCACTTTATTGCACCTACCGTGATTGCGGATCTGGCCCCGGATTCGCGTCTGGCACAAGAAGAAGTCTTTGGCCCGGTACTGGCGATGATCAAAGCCCGGGATTATCAGCATGCCCTGGATATCGCCAATGATACGGATTATGGCTTAACCGGCGCAGTCTATAGCGGCAGCGAAGCCCATCTGCAACAGGCCAAAGATGAGTTCTTTGTAGGCAATCTCTACCTCAACCGCAAATGCACCGGTGCATTGGTTGATGTACACCCTTTTGGTGGCTTTAATCTGTCTGGCACCGATTCCAAAGCGGGTGGGCGCGACTATCTGCACCACTTTATGCAAGGTCAGTCGATTTCTCGCAAGATCTGACTTCGACAGGCGGCTTCGACAGGCGGCTTCGACAGGCTCAGCCACCTGGGGAATTTAGCTATTCTGGGGTGAGTGAGCTTGTTGGCTGAGTTTGTACTTCCAAAAAAATAGGTTTGTGACTGTCAATACTCGTCATGCGATTTATGGTCTGAGTCTCTGGACGATGAATTAATCAGGGCTCTTTAAGCGGGGATTTCAAGGCTTTACTGAGCCCCAGTTTCGTGTACTTTGCCAGTCTGAATGCGTTGTCTTTGGATTGCCAGGGCTTGTTTTTGTTGTCTAGACCAGGAAAACTGTTTTTCCATTTGATTCAGCTCTTTGAGGGCCTGCGCTTTGTTATGGCATAATTCTTGGGCCTCTAAAAGATCGTTAATCAAGATCTCTTTTTGTTGGTGTAAAGTCTCTTTAAAGGCCGAACCCCCTTTGATTTGTGCTTGTATCTCTTTGAGAAAGGCAGTGTGCTTACCGCTGCCTAATCGGGAACAGCCACCATAATCCCAGGTCTGCTCCATCCATTCCGGGAATGCACTCCAGTGCTCCCCATGAAGCTTGAGCATCAGGGCGGTAAAGCGGTCGTCTTGTGTCGAGTCGGTCGTGTGTTTTGCCAGCACTGCCAGGGCTTTCCATGAAGGGCGTAAAATCATTACGGTTCCTTCAGCCTCATTACTGAGCACCATACCTGGAAAAGCAGCAGCAACCCATTCAAACTTAGGCCGAGCGAGCGCCGCTTGTCCCAGTTTTTGTGAGTCACTGGCGAGCCAGTATTTCTCCCAGACGACTTGTAGAGGAGCCGAAAAGTTTTCTTCTTGGGTGCTTAGCGTTTTGTAGATACTGACAAAGTCATTCAGCTTCTGAGTATTTTTGTAAAGTTGGGTATAGTTCTGATATGTCTGGCGCACTGCGGGCGGGTACTTTTTTACCAGAGCCTCTTTATTTTCGAGCGTAATCTGGCTTCCCCAGGTTCCGGCTAAGAGTAAAGCGCTTATTTTCACAAAATTTAAAATCACTTGATCAGCGTCCTTTTACGACATAGTTTAGGCAAGACCTAGTTTAACTAAAGAATGCCGACAGTCTGTATTTTGTCATGGTTTTTGTTGAGATACAAACTGCAACTGAAACAGAAAGCTTACTTATTCCCTCGGTGGCTGAGTCTGTCGAAGCCAAAAGACTTGCTTTATTCCCTTGATTCTTCGTATGCTAGATCATTATGATAGAGCGTACACTCCTGTATCCGGCGATGCCGGTCCCTTATTTGGGGGAAGCCCGTGTGGCTGAAGCTGGTGCCCGTTCAAGCCCAGCTGCAGCTAACTTTCATGCGCTCACGCAGACCCAGACGGTCAGCGAAAAAATCACTTTACAGTCTACGGCTCATCATCTTAAAATTTCGATTGAGACCCAGACCAAAACCGTAACCCACCCGTCTGCTCAGAAATTAGAGCAAATGAGTCAGCAGGCCAGCCAACTGAGCCAGACCACCCAGGCTCATATTCAAAAGCACCCGGTCTATTTGCCCCATACCTTAGGCGAGCAAGAGTTTCTATTATTGCTGGCACTGCGTGGCAACCCTAAAAATAAAGTGTCTGATCAACTGGTGCCGAGTCCCTTTGCGATGCTGTCTTTTATTGAAACCGAGCGCCGCTATTTAAAAACCCTGCCCAAGAGCCGCAAATTAAATATTTCGGGTGTGCGGTATATGCGCTTCCAGTTCTTTGATTGGGAAAGCGAAGAGCAGCCGCCTCAAAGAAAACAAGCCCAGCCAGACTCCGAGGCAGATTAAGTTTCTGTAGGCCGTTTTGTCTCTTGTTTTGAGCCCCTTGTCAGATCCTGCTTTTGCTATACTCCCTAGACACCGATGATTGATTTTGGGAGGGGCTTCTTGTGCGCCGAATAGGACTGCTGTTTATTCTGCTGTGGTTTGTGGGGGGCTGGGGCTTGTCTGCACTGGCTCAGTTTCCGAGCTTAGACAGTAACAGTGCTGAAACCAAATTGCCTGCGATTGAGTTTTTGGCAACAGATAACCCTGAAACAAAAAAAAATGTAGCTGCGCTGCGTTCCCTATTTTATCGCCAGCCGCTCAGTTTTGATATGAGTACCTTAAGCAATGTCTGGCAAGACTTTGAACAAACCCCTGTTCGGCTGCGTATGGTTTCTCAAAGTATCCAACAGAATGCTGTCGGTCATGGGGGCCTGTTCTGGGGATTAGTCGCTTTGGGGCTGGTGGTTTTTATTCTGAGTCTTTACTGGCTAGACTCTCGCATGCACTCTACCTCGACACAGGTTTTATTGCTATTGCCAGTAGCCTGGCCTTTCTGGCTCAGGCACCTAACTAAAATTGCTCTGGTTTTTACCAGCCGCGTGGGTCTCTTGCTTGTGCTTTTATTGGCCTTACATCTGGGCTGGGGTTCCTTTGTTGAGGATCAGTTTTTCTTTCCGCTGGTGATCGATCTGACCTGGTTGTTTTTGTTTTATCGGGGGATCCAGACCGTACTATATGAAGTCCTAATGAAAGAGAAAGAGACTCTATTCCCTGAGGCCGAAGTCGGAGTGACGGAGCGTATTTACCGCAATCTCCATGGCTTTGCCTTATACAGCCTCTTGTTTTGGAATTTCTTAACAGGCTTCAAAGCGATCCGCTATAATCCTGCATTCATAGAGTTTCTTTATTTTTCTTATGCTTGTTCTGGCTTTTTACTGGCAGCTTATTTACTGACCCGTAAATCACGTATTTTTAATCTCTTGCCCAATTTTGATGAACCTGTTTATCAACGCTTTATTTTTATAGTTAGGCGATTTTACACCTATATTTCTGCGATAACCTTATTTTTGGGGTTATTTTGGTTGTTGGGTTACCGTGTTTTATCTGAGCTTTTGTTTTTGCGCTCTTGGGCTATTATTGGTGTGATTTTGGGTGTGCGTTTGGGGCATCGATTTTTGAAATATTTACTCAAGGAAGTGGTTGAGAATAAAGGACCCAGCAAAAAACTTTTACCCAACATTTTTCGAGCGACGGCTCTACTCGAAATTCTGATTTTATTTAATGCTGTGCTCAGCTTGCTCGGATTGCGCGCGCCCTTGTTTGAGCTGATGTCTCAACCACTGGCTGCGATCGGTGATAAATCTGTAATCAGTTTGATTTCTTTTATAAATGGTATTTTGACGCTGGTGTTGTTTTGGTTTGTCGTGCAAATTCTGATTGCCTATTTAGAAGAACGGATCTATCCCAATCGTTTTGATGTGGGAGTGCAGCAGATGATTACCCTGAGTGTCTTTTATGTGATGCTGGCGTTAGGGATCTTGATCAGTCTCAATATTGTGGGGGTCGATTTATCCGTCTTTGCCATTTTTGCGGGTGCTTTAGCTTTCGGGATTGGCTTTGGCTTACAGGGTATCGCCAAAAACTTTGCCAGTGGGATTATCTTGATTTTTACGGGTCTGGTAAAAAAGGGCGATTATATAACGATTGGTGGGAAGACCGGCTATATTCAGGATGTCTCCTGGAAAAAGGTGCATTTAAAAACGCCTGATCACGTTGATTTGATCATACCCACAGTGGATATGGTGGAGTCGACGATTACCAATTGGACTTACTCAGGAAAACATGTGCGTATGCATATTCCTGTAGGCGTTTCTTATAGCTCAGATATGGAACAAGTTAAGCAGGCTTTATTGGAAGCAGCCAAAGAGCACAAAGAAGTGATGCAAGCGCCTGAGCCTGAAGTTTGGATGACGGGTTTTGGGGATAGCTCTGTTGATTTTGATCTCCTGGTTTGGATTAACTGCACCCAGATTACTCAGGAGCGCTTGCGTGGAGAATTGAACTTTATGATTTGGAATGCGCTGAAGCGTTATCAAATTGAAATCCCTTTCCCACAACGCGATTTGCATCTGAGATCAGGATGGGAACTTTTACAAAAAGAATCACGCCCGGAGAGCGGGCGTGATTAAATAAGTCTTAACGATTAGCGTCCGGGAGGACGACCACCGGGAGGTGGACCAGGGGGACGACCACCAGGAGGTGGACCAGGGGGACGACCACCGGGAGGTGGGCCAGGGGGACGACCACCAGGAGGTGGGCCAGGAGGACCACCAGGACCAGGAGGTCCGCTTTGAGGACCATTCATAGATGCTTCAACAGACTCAATGGTTTTGAGTAGCGCTTCAGCGACTTCTTTGCCTAAAGAATAAGGAATGGCGATACGGGTATGAACTGGAACGCATTCTTTTTGGAGTGTATCGACTTCTTCCTGCATAATAGGTGGCAAATAGCCAAAATCGATAACGACGTTTTCACGATCAACCCGAAAACGGAAAAGATTGGCTGGCTGAGATAATGTATCAAGATCTCGGGCCAGTAAATCATCGGGAGATAGAGGTTGTACCATGCTGGGTTTCCTACCTTAACTGGAATTGATTCATGCTACCACAGTTGCGGTTTAGAATCAAAAAACAAAAAAAATCTTCTGGCTCAAGTCGCTGTGGAAATCACGGAAAGGGAGACTAAAAACTGTTATGCTGAAGCCAAAATCAAGCGTCAAGGTATTGATATGGAAGCCCTACAATTATTTGAAAATGAGCAATCTGCTACTCAGCCCAAAGCCAAACGTCTCAAATTAGATCAAGAGTTTTTAGAGGAGCTCCAAGCCTGGCCCATGCTAGACAAAACCCTAAATGCGGAAATCGAACTCTTAACGGCCTATCATGAAGCTCATGGCTTTGAGCGTGATTTACGTCGGCTCAATAGCTTAAACCATTATCTGGAAAACAAGGGTGCCTAAACTCGGCCCCGCTGGATTGTAGCCTGAGCGACTCGTTCAATCCCCAATATAAGCGCTGCCGTTCTTAAATCGGTCTGGTGTTTGGTCGCAGTAGCGACGACATCCTGGTAAGCGGCAATCATGCGCTCGCTTAGGCGCTGATTAACAACCTCTTCTTCCCAGGGATAATTTTGTGTATTTTGTACCCATTCAAAATAGGAAACTGTGACACCACCTGCGTTACAGAGAATATCAGGCAAAACAACAATGTCGTTTTCTAAAAAATAGTTATCTGCTTCAGGTGTGGTCGGGTGGTTGGCTGCTTCAGCAATGACTCGTGCTTTAATCTGGGCCGCGTTTTCGCTATGGAGCACGCCACCTAAAGCAGCTGGGATTAAGACATCTGTATCAAGTGTCAACAAGTCATTATTTGAGAGACGGCTGACATGGGGGTGTTTAACACAAGTTCCTTCACGTTCAACGGTTTTGATCACTGCTGGAATATCTAATCCCTTGGGATGGTAAATACCGCCATTGACGTCTGAAACCGCGAGGACCTTACCGCCCAGTTCATGTAGTAAACTAGCTGTCCAGGAGCCGACATTCCCAAAACCCTGAATCACAAAACTACAGTTTTTGATCTCCTGCCCCAGACGGCGCAAGTGTTCTTGTAAGGTAATCACGACGCCACGACCGGTGGCCGACGTGCGTCCTGGTGAACCAAAAAGATCGAGTGGTTTGCCTGTGACCACGCCCGGATTGAAACCATGCCGGGCGGAATACTCGTCCATAATCCAGGCCATCTCTTTGCTGCTGGTGCCCATATCTGGTGCCGGGATATCCTGGTGGGGCCCAATAATATCGTGGATTTTATTGACAAAATCCCGTGTTAAGCGTTGCTTTTCTCGGTCAGATAGTTCTTTGGGATTACATGTAATGCCGCCTTTGGCGCCACCAAAAGGAATATTGATGACGGCGGTTTTCCAGGTCATCAGGGAAGCTAGCGATCTGACTTCGTCAATATCGACATCGGGGTGATACCGTAAGCCGCCTTTGTAAGGGCCGCGTGAATCATCGTGCTGAACCCGATAGCCAATGAAGTTGCCAATCGAACCGTCGTCCATATCTATTACCAACTCGACACGGACTTCTCTTCCCGGTGTTTTTAAAGCCATTTCAAAGCGGGGATCAATCTTTAAGATTTTGAAGGCTTTATTGAGGAAAAACTGAGTTTGTTCGTAAGCGGATGCTGTCATATTTGGACTCCCAATACTAATGTGCTGTATTGCTAAACTAGCATGAGAGACAAGTCGAGTTCCAAAAATCTGAGTTTACGAGACGGCGATTAAAGATTCTGGTCGACCCAATACCTGGTGATGATCGCGACAGCGAGGCTGGTACTCTTCGTCGCCAATCTGCACAGTTGGGCTACTGTAGGGCGCTGGCTTTCCGTTAATTAAGCGCTGGGTCAGGGCTGCTGGTTGTTGACAAATTTGGCAGAAGGCCATTAAAGCCAGGGCATGATCACAGTGCTCGATAATATCTTTCATGGAGATCTGTCTATTTTGATGCGCGGCGAGGGGGAAGTATTCTCCTCGAAAGTCGCGATCCAGACCCGACATATAAACAGAAACGCCTCTGGCTTTGATGCTTTGTAAGGTGTTGAGTAAGTCGCTGTCTAATAAAAAGGCTTCGTCAATTAAACAAGCGCTGAGAGGCTGGTTGGGTAAAAAGCTCTCCAGGAGGCTTAATACGCCTGCTTCGGCGGGAAGGGTTGCTTGTGATAGTTGTTGAGGCGCGCTTTGTGCTTGCTGTACGTAATCCAGAATTTGCTGACTATTACGCACAGTTAAAGCCTGAATATCTCGGCAGTGCTGATCGCGAGAGCGAATATAGCTGCCATCACGGGTATCTTGCAGGGGTTTAAAAGCGAGAAAGCTCTGGTTTTGTTGCCTGAGAGATTCGGCTTTGGTAATTAAATAACGGGATTTGCCACTTTTCATTGGGCCATAACAAATTTCAAAAACGGGAACAACAGTGGGGTTTGGCATATGCTCAACGTCCTGTGACCGAGGATACATCATAGTAACACGTCAAAAAAGCTTCTCCAAGCGGGTCAGCTAAAAAAGCTTAAAATCACAAGTTATTAGATATAAGACTTAACTTATTGCCAACTTGTTTTTGAATTTTTGCTAAATCAGCTAAATTCAATGATTTTTGATTCAGGGTTTCAGCTAGAGTTTTTTGATCAGGTTCTGAAAAAAGACGATTGAACGCAGGTAATCGCCACGCGCCAGGCGTTCGTCTTTGCCATGGATGCGATCTAAATCGCTGACACTTAACGGGACTGGCATAAAGCGATAGGTGTTTTCGCTGAGGTCTTCGTAGTGGCGACTATCTGTTGCCGCCAGCACCAATGACGGAGCGACGACAGCGTCTGGGAAGACCTGACGGATGGTTTGAGTGAGACTATTAAAGAAGGGCGACTGGGTAGAGGATACGCGTGAAGCCAGCCCCCCAAAACCACCCTTTAAGCTCTGAACTTGTACCCGTCGATCGTCAATGACCTGGTTAAAATGGGCCAGGATTTGCTCCGGTGTATCTCCTGGCAAGACTCGTAAATTGATCAGAGCGCTTGCTGAAGCGGCCAGTACGTTTTCTTTGGGGCTGGCACTGAGCATAGTGGGTGCCATCGTTGTACGAATCATGGCATTGGTACTGGGCTTGCCTTGCAATTGCTGGATTAAGATCGGTTCAAAAATCCAGAGATTGGCCAGGGCGAACTTTCGCAAGCCTTGCATTTCAGGGTTAAGCCATTTAAATAGTTCACTGGCTGGGCCAGACAATCTGGCGGGTAATGGGCTTTGACGAGATTTGATCAGGGCCTGGGCTAAAATATCGACAGCAGTTTCTGCCTGAGGCATCGAGGCGTGGCCCCCCGCTTGTTCCACTTTTAACTCCACGGTCAAATAGCCTTTTTCGGCGATTCCCACCAGGGCAACACGGGGTTTCATACCGATCATTGAGCCAGGCACAATCGCCAGCCCTTCATCCAGGACGGCTTCTAATTGCACACCTGACTGGCGTAAATACTGAGCCATTTGGGCTGCACCTTTTTGTCCGCCTATTTCTTCATCCTGGCCCAGAGCCAGATAGAAGCCCCGCTGGGGCTGCCATTGCTGGCTTAAGAGGCTTTCACAAGCTTCTAAGAGGGCCAGGGCAGTGTTCTTATCGTCCAGGGCACCCCGTCCCCAGATAAACTGCTGATCAACTTGACCTGAGAAAGGAGGCTGTTGCCAGTTTTGTGGAGCCTCAACGGGTACGACATCCAGATGGGCGGCCAGTAAGATCGGTTTGATGGCCGCATTTTGGCCTGGCCAGTATAATAGCAGTCCCTGATCAAAGGTCTTGATTTTAAATTGTGCAAAGACCTGCGGAAAGCTAGCTTGTAGATGTTTGCGCAAGTCTTGAAATGCTTGTTCCGTTTCAGGTAACTGTGTTTGGTGGGAGACGGTCGGAAAACGCAGTGCTTCGGCAAAATGGGTGATCGCTTGTTTTTCGTCAAAGGGGATTTTTTCAGTTAGACTGGCTGGTTGGGGCTGTAGGCTCGTGAGCTGTGAAAGATTCCAAAAGCAGGCACCTAGCAGTCCGCAGAGAGCCAAAAAAGCAAACCACAATCCCTTTTTTAGCTTTTCCATTTTGCTCTCTCTTTGCTTACTTTGATTTAGTCGTTGTTGGATCCACTATCGTATTCGTTGTCAGTTGCTGCTTGAAGTCGTTCTGCTCCGCTATAGACATTAAAACGCTGATCGCTGAGAAAACCGATCAGGGTCTGCTGATAAGTCTGGGCCAATTGAATGGCCAAAGAAGAGGGGGCACCGACGCAAGCAATGATCGGGATATTGGCTATCAGTGCTTTTTGAACCATTTCAAAGGAAGCGCGACCACTCAAAAATAATATGGATTGAATCAACGGCAATTGATCGGTCAGTAGAAAGTGACCGATCAGCTTATCCAGGGCATTATGTCGGCCAATATCTTCGCAAACTTGCAGACATTCACCGGCGGTATTAAACAGGGCCGCGGCATGGGCGCCGCCGGTGCGTTCAAATAGCTTTTGCTGGCCTTGCAAACCAGTTTGCAAGTTGTAAATTAGTTCAGGGCTAATCAGGGGGCTATTGGAGCTAAAGTCGGGATAAATACTTTGTTGTAGTTGCGCAATTTGGACTTTGCCACAGAGCCCACAACTGGCATTGCTGATTGAAAAACGCGCCAGCTTGTCGAAGTCCGGTTGAATACGGGGGTGTAAGCGAACTTGCAAGACATTGTATTGCTGGCTGGATTTGTCTTCGCCAACACAATAGGTCATTTTGCCAATATCTGAGTTTCGGCGCACAATGCCTTCTGCGTATAATAATCCAGCAGCCAGCTCATAGTCTTGCCCGGGCGTGCGCATAGTCAGGGTCAAAGGGTTATTTTGGGGCTTGCCTTTGGGGCCGGTTAAGAGCCTGATCTCGAGTGGCTCTTCGCTGCTAATACGATCACGCTTACGCAAGGGGGCCTGGCCCTGTTGGTAGCGTGTGATTTCAAAAGATTGAAAAGCACCAGCGGGTATCATTGTGCGCTCCTGTTGGGTTTTGACTAAGTATAGCGTACTCCAGATCGCTTCTGAGCTTCTCAGCCGAATGACTTCAGTTGATGCGAAGGGGAGCAATTTAGAGCAAAATCAAAAGCGAGGCCAATCTGAAGGCTTCATCTGTTGTATGCTAAAAATAAAATCAAGGAGAATATCGTCTTGAATCAAGTCCGACAGCCTTTGCTCACTGATGCCTGGTATATTGCTGCTGAATCCAAAGAGCTCCAAACGAAGCCCCTGGCGCGTAGCTTATTAGATCAACCTCTGGTCTTATTTCGGGACGCCTCTGGTCAGGCTCATGCTTTGTTTGATCGCTGCCCCCATCGCAACGTACAGCTATCTGGCGGACGCCTACGCCAGGGGCAATTGCAATGCCCCTATCATGGCTGGGAGTTCGATGGCTCGGGGAGCTGTGTGCATATACCGGCTTTGAGCGCTGAGGAGACGATTCCAAAAGGGGCCTGTACCCGTGTCTACCCCTTGCAAGAGCAGCAAGGCTTGCTCTGGGTCTGGATGGGGGAACGTGCCCATGAAGCCCACGAGCAGCCTTTTTATCTGCCTTATTTTGATGTCAATGGCTGGGGCTGGGGGCGCTTACAGTCTCAGATTGCCAATCATGTCGACAATGTGATTGAAAACTTCATTGATAATCCCCACACCGGCTATATCCATGGTGGCTTATTTCGCACGCCAGCCTCTCATTGGTCTGAGAGCGAAGTCACTACGTTGACTGATGGCGTTAGCATTGATATCCAGGAAGAAAATACGGAAAATAGCTTTTTGTCACGCCTCTTAGTTAAGGGAGAAGTCTTACACCAGGACCGCTTTATTTACCCTTCGATTGTGCAAGTGGCTTATGGTTTTGGGCCGGGTCGACAAATCATTGGTTATCAAATTTGCACGCCTGTTAACGAAGCATTGACCCGGATTTATGTACATCTCAATTGGCAAATGGGCTGGCTAAATCCGCTGGTTGCTGCGGGTTTCCCCTGGGTGGGCCGCCTGGTCTTGCATCAAGATCTGCAAATTTTAGAGAATCAGGGGGCCATGCTCGCGCGTTTTGGTGAGTCTTTTGTGTCGACCCAGGCAGACACGGCCAATCTCTGGATCAAAGCCACACGTCAGCGTTTGTCTCGTAGGCAGCAAGTACGCAAACACAAGCGACGGGTACGTTTTCGGGTTTAGTTGCTTGGGCTTGTTTTGGCATTGATGAAGCCAAGCAAATCTTCGGGAACCAGACGTTTTTTACCGGACTCAAAATCAGCCAGATCGACCCAGCAGGCTCGAAAGGCTTTGCCGCTGTCTTCAAAGGCTGTGATTTCAGGTGTCTGGTAGATCCAGTCCTCTACAAAGTCAGCCTGATATAAGCGCACGATTTCGTGACCTGGCTGGCCCTTGTAAGTGAATATGTTTTCGAGCGTGGTCAGATAGTTGACGTTTTTAAGCGCCAGTTGTGTCTCTTCTTGAAATTCCCGCTGAACGGTTTCGAATCCGGTTTCACCAAAATCAATCCCGCCTCCTATTGGGCGATAAAAGTAATCATGTTTAATCGGATCAAATCCTTCTAAAACAAAAGTTTGATCTTTGTGCCTGATCCAGGCAATGGCAATGCAGCGTATTTTTTTCATAAGCAAAAAAGCGTGGTCTCAAATTTTTGAGACCACGCTTGAATTAAAATAATTTAACGAACCAGATTGAGGACCGCATCCAAATTGCCGTTAGCGACCGACAAGATTTTGGTGACGCCTTCAATTGAGTTTGAGATGTCGGCAATGCGGGTATTGACGGCTGCCAGAGCGAGACCGCTCACACCATCAAATTTAATAGTACCCACACGTTGCGGGGATTGATCGCCTGCGGGGCCGGGGTTATCATTTAAAAAAGCGGCTGACCCTTCAGCATCACCGTTCCAGTTTCTGATTTCTCTTGTGAGGACATCCCAATACGCATTTCTGTAAACATCACCCGTAATCGGGTTGATAGCAAAACTATTATTTACGTTACTTTGGAAGGCAGTGGCTGGGGCAACCAGAGGATCATCATTGATACCTTGTGTTGAGGTTCCAATTGTTCCCGGATTGACTCCATTGAGAGACTCTTTAGAGATCTTTGCTTCTTGATCGAAGTTGTCTTTGACCCAGAGTTCAAACACGGGTAAGTCACCTTCTTTGTTGTAGCGCACCTTAATAAAGGTGGGGTACTTAAACGGTGTTTGTTGGTCATCCTCTACTTCCAATACCTGAGCGGTATCGTCTTTATCACGCGGGCTGGGTAAGACCAGGGTTTTGGCTAAGCGGTTCTGTTCGGAGCGTAAGGGGCGATAGTCAAAAATTGACCCACCAATTTGAACAGGTACAACCATAATAAATTCCTCCTCTATCGAATCACGGACAAAATACTTTGAAATTGGTTCACATCGGTACCGGCAATGATGGTAGTCAGGGACTCAAGTACGCCTTGCGCTTTTTGAATCTCATCATTGACGTCTTCCAGGGCGATTCGGTCGCCCAGTTGAAATTCAATCTTGCCTGCAATACCCAGAATACTATGCCGTGAAGTGGACCAGTCCAGGGTATTGACAGAAGTTGGTGAATTATTTGTTGCTAGATTGACACCGTTGAAGGTGCCTTCAACACGAATGCCGCTATTGCCAGTTGCAGTTGCAGTGCGGACCGCTTTAATGGCCAGGGTATTGGTGCCGGCTTCAATAAAGCGTTGAATATAGATATCGGGATCTATACCTTCGTTGGCTTTCAATTGATCGTTTTGATGATTGGGGTCAAAGAAAGGTATGGTGAGCTGTCCCCCATTGTGAGAGATGGCGATTTTAGCGCCATTGAGCTCTACTTCGAAGTAGACGCCGGCGGGTGCCGTAATGCGGATATTTGAAAACTGCCCTTCGCCAGGGCGAACAAAGCTGGTTAAAACTGTGGGGAGAGAAGCGCCGTTAAGACCTGTTGCTACGGAATCGTCTGGCGCACCCAACTCTTCGTTATTGAGAATACCGTCTGTACTCGGGCCTGCTGCTGGAGGCACAATTTTGACATTCATCAAGCGCCCGAAGTAGAATGGCTCGCTATTTTGATTTGCTGCGCCAGTGTCTCCAGGGTGCCAGATGGAAGTTGCCAGAGTGCCAGCATCAGGTCGGTAGCGCACGATGCCTTCGTTGCGATCGACCTGATAGCGGTTTTGATCGACAATCAGCGAGCTGTATTTATCGGTCACCCGGTAGATTTCGTTCAGGTGGGGGTTGACCACATCGCGGCCTTTGATCAGCAATAAAGAACCCAGCGGGGGTGCCTGCGATAAGGGGGGATTTACGGTGATTTGGCCAGGTGCTGCGCCAGGTGCTGTATATGCTGTGACGGTGCGCATTTCGCCGTTGATTTCAACTTGCTGACCGACATATAAGTCTGAAAAAACGTCTGCTTGATTGGTGCCGTAGTTGATCACGTTTGCGGTGGAAGCATTGGCTACTAAGCCGACATAGCGTGTGTTAGAGGCATACATGGTTTCAGCAAACAAAGGGGTTCCCTGTTTGAGTTTGTAATTCCCCGGACCCATAAATGTTGTGGTTACATCAGGGTCTGGACTACTCGTATAAGCCTGATTACTACTGGGAGTTTTGGTATAGACGTCGCGCTCAGAAAACATTTCTTGTTGGACATTGCCATAATTAAGGATACCAGCCACATAAGTCTGACGGGTACGAATATCCTGGGCTTCGAGCATGCGAGAGCGGATGTCCATCAAACTTAATTCGTAGTTATCACCGGTCTGATGATAGAGTAAGAGGCCATTCGCGGGACGGAAACCACCAGCGGGTACTACCATGGTTTAAAACTCCTGAATCTAAAACGTACTTCTTGGGCTGTCTTTATCATAGGCGTGCCCCCTGTAAGGGTGGCTTCACTTAATCCGATTTTAACAGAAACTAATCAAAGGTTAAATGATTTGCCGCTTATTTTAAAACACTGGCTTATGATAAACTTAAACTTAACATTCACTCGAATTCAATTCAATTAATTTAAACATGCAAAGAGGTCAATCGAACTATGTTTCCAACTGCTCTGGTATACAGCTCTCATAATCGCAGCGAAGATATTCACCGCTCCTGGATTGTGGAGCGTGCGCTAAAAAGCCACCACAATAAAACCGTGCTTTATTTGCCGATGTCGATGGGTACCCAGGACTCTCAGGATTATAGCTGGGGCACCTTTCGCTGGTACTTTAATATGTTCGAAAAATGGGGCCTAGAGCCACGTAATTTCTTTTGGAATGACAATATGAGTCAGTCTGACGTTGAGCTCTTGTTCGAATGGCTACAAACGACAGAAGTTGTGATTCTCGGTGGAGGCAGTAGCTCCCTGGGTCGTCAACGTTATGAAGATTTGGGCGAACGCTATTTTGGCGATGCTGGCTTATTCGAGCGTATCTTGCATGAGCGTCAAGACAAAGGTTTGTTGACCTGCGGTTTCTCAGCCGGCGCTGATCAACTTTGCTCTTATATGATGGGCGCAGTTGAAGCGGGCCAACAAGATATTCATGGTTTTGGTCTGGCACATAACATTATGTGTACCTTGCACCATGAGTGGGGCGGCGAAGCGAATCTGGCGAATGCGGCACGACGCTTTACAAATAATGTGCTTTTTGGCCTGCCCAATGATTCAGGTCTGGCCGTCGATCAGGGCTACCTGGAGTCGGGCAATATCTGGCAAGTGATTGAGTTCATTGTCGATAAAAGCTGGGATATTCCCAATGAAGCCTTCCACGTTAAAACCCGTCAGGGCATGAATATCGACCACTTTTATAATGATGGTCGCAAATGGTCTTTCCAGAATGGTGATCGCATGGTGCGTGTCATGAGTCCAGACAATCACTTCCATGGCGTTTGGATTATCCAGGCCCATGGTCAAATTATTGATTACTGGAGCCAGACACACAGTCTATACCCCAGCATTGAAGCTATCTTGGCTTCTCACTAAGTTCTTAAATCTTTAAATTTAAAGCACCGGGCTGTCAAGTCCGGTGCTTTTCTAGAATGTTTTAATTTGATTGATGTTTATTTTTCGTTGTTTAATCGGATTTTATTTGACTTTGTTAAGTGCTTTGCCTGCTTTCGCTCAGAACTCAGGAGGGCAACAACAGAGCTTTGAAGATCTGGTCCAGCAGCACCTTACTTTTTCTGATGCAGGGGCTGCTCTGGCGATCGTGACGCCTGACAAGATTGAAACGCTGTACTCGGGCTCCTTTCAGGCAGAGTCGGTTCTGCCGCTGGGTCGACTGGGTGAAATCTTTACAGCGGTACTCTTACAGCAGCTGATCGCAGCTCAAAAACTAAAATTGGAAGATCCAGTTAACTATCATCTGGAAGGTTTGCGCTTAAGCGAAGTCAAAGGTGAGATCACCCTGCAAGATCTGCTGCAGCGCAGTTCGGGTTTGGCCTGGCGCCAAAGTGCTCTGTTTGTGGATGATTCCAAACGTGGCGTGGACCTGAAAACTCTGTTCGAGCAAGAGCTTAAACCCCCGGTGATCACACCAGGACAGGTCGTAACGAGCCACAGTTTAGGGGATTTATTGATTGCTCAGTTGGTCGCCACTCAGAGCCAGCAAGCACTGACTGAGATTATCAAGCAAAAAATAATAACACCACTGCAACTGGAATCGATCCAGTTGGGGGCCGCTCTTGCCCAGCCTCGCTATGCAACGGGCTACGATAGCCAGGGATTACGATTGCCGATCTTGTGGGCCAGTGCCCATGAAGTTCAGGGCTATCAAGGGCAATTGTCTGATTTGGCTCGCTTTTTACAGGCTTTGGTTCAACCCCAGAACAAATTACTGGCAGCAGCTCAACAAAAGGCGATGTTTCAAAAAAGCTTTGATCCTGAATCTGATTTGCCTGGCAGTAGCCAGGGCTTATTGATGTCGAGCTGGGGGGGGCAAGACTTCTTTTATTTGGATTCAGACTGGTTTGGTTATAGCTTGCGCCTGGCTTATTTTCCCCAGTTTAAACGCGGCTTTATTCTTGCTTATAATCAAAGTTCAGCTGCTTTAAAAGAGCGCTGGACCCAGACTTTTATTCAGCAGCAGAGTCAGTCAAAATTCCTTACAGAGACAATAACCCAGGCTAAACAAGTTGAGTCTAAAAGTCATAGCTATTTTGTCAGCCTCTCAAGTCGTGATCAGCATACCTGGCTAAAAGTGCTGGATCTTTTTTCGTTACAGCGTTTTCAATGGGAGCGCAATGACGCTGGACAGCAGGCTCAGTTTGAGTCTAAGTCTTATCAGGCAAGTCTGGATCAGTCTGTTCTGAGCAGTCCGAAAGGACAAAAAATAGCCTTCGAGCCGCAATCCAAACGTGTTTTACTTGGTTTTGGTGATGCGCGTGCTTATGAGCTGATTCCGATCTGGCGACGGGGCTTAGATTGGGCTTTTATGGCTTTCTGCCTCTTGTTGTTCCTGTCGGTATTGATACGCTCACTCGCTTCCTTGTGGGCTTATGAGCCTCAGTTTGATTATAGTGAAGCAGTAGATGCTGAAGTCGAAACCCCTCAGCCCGAGCCTGATTCCTCGATTGCAAGTTGGGATATTCCGGCTTTGGCTGCTTTTAGCTCAGGCTGTGCGGCGACCTTTATGCTGGGTTTTTATCCGGTGCTTTTTTGGACTTCCAGACTCGGCGACCAGCTCTCTTTCGTGGTGCGCAATGCGCCAGGCAATGGTCTAATTATGTTGTTGGTTTTGCCCCTGGTGGCACTGGTGAGCGGTCTGATATTTACTTTGCTTTTATTGAATGAGTGGCGAGCACGTCCCTGGACCCAGGGCGAACGTTTGCATTATTTAGCTTATTTGTTGGTTCTCTTTGTTTGGGTGGGCTGGTTGGCTCACTGGAATTTATTGGGCTTTAATTTTTAGTCTGAGAGCTGTTCTGTTTTCGCTTTGGGCTGCAAAACTTGTATAATCCTAAAAAAACGTGGACAATTTTCTACATGAGAAAACCGATTGTTGTACTTACCCTCAGTTTGACGCTATTGGCAACAAACGCACTCTCTTTGCCAGGCTTTCCACCTCATCATCAAGCCCTGGCTCAAAGCGCTCAGGCGCAATCTTTACGGGTCGTGATCTTACCTTTCAAAAATATCACTCGTAACCCAGATGACGAATGGCTTAGCGATAGCTTTGCTGAAAGCCTGACCATGGGTTTATTACACGTCGATGCCTTGCATTTGGTAGAACGCTCGCAGGTGCAAAAATTACTGCAAGAACAGCAGTTTTCACAAAGCGGCTATGTCGATGAGAGCTCGGCTCCTAAATTGGGCAAATTACTCGGTGCCAAGATCGTGGTGCTGGGTTCATACCAAAAAGTAGGAGATCAACTGCAGGCCAATGTACGTTTTGTGGATGTGGAAACCGGTCAGGTGGACTCCAAAAAAGCGGCCCAGGTCGAAGGTCAGTTTAAGCAAATTTTCGCTTTGCAAAAGCGTTTGGCAACGACTTTGATCTCTAATCTGGACGTACAGGCCCGTCCGGAAGAAATCAAGCAGCTTGAAAAAACGATCACCGCCACGGACTCCCCAGAAGCTTACCGCCATTATATGGAAGGGGTCGAACTGCTGCGCCGCAGTGGAGCCCTGCGTCAAGATGATGCTTTGAAAGCCTTTCAAAAGGCTTTAATTGAAGACCCCAATTACGCCCTGGCTTATGCCGGTTTGGCAGAAGGCCATGCTCGCAAATTTCGAGAGCGTGCAGCTTTAATTGTGTTGCCACCTTCGCAGGGCTTTGAAGCGATGGGGGTTAATGATGAAGTCAAAGCCGAGGAATACGCCCGCAAAGCGCTAGCGCTTGATCCTGATTTGCCGCAACTCTATCGCGCATTGGCTTATTTGAAACAGCAGCAAGGCCAAAAAAAAGAAGCTTTGCAATTGATTCAACGTGCAGTGCAAATGAATCCCAAAGATGTAGATTCTTTGATTGCATACCTGACCTTTCGTTATGAGAGTGCCAAAGTCTCGCTGGATTTTCTGACGCTTAAAAATGATTTATTAGCGATGGGTGCCAATTTGAATGATCCCTGGCTGCAATATAATCTGGGGATTTATGCCTTTGGTATCGAAGCGATAAAGCCTCAGCCTCAAATGGGCTGGGTACGGGATTTGTTTGAGCAAGCTTATCTTAAATTACCAGACTACCCTTATCTCCCGCTGATGATTGGCAGTGTGCTTTATCGTGAAGCAAAAATGGATCAAGCCCAGGCTTATTTTGATAAGGCGCTGGCGCTGGGGCATGATGACGCTCATGTTTTGCTAACAATCTCTGCCTTGTATATACAAGTGAAGCGGACCGATGAGGCTTTTGTGCTTGTGCAACAAGCTGAAAAATTGCAACCCAATGATATTTTTGTACTAGCAGCGAAAGCCGATATTCTCTATGCCAAAGGGCAAAAACAAGCGGCTGAAGTGCTCTATAATCAACTAGAACAAAAGGCACCTGAGAATACCTACCTTCACTTTACGCGCGGTATACAATATCTGATTCAGGATCAAGATTATAAAAAATCGGCGATCTATTTAGAAAAGGCTTTAAAACATTGGGATAAAAACCCCAGTGGGATCTCTCGCTCATTTATTCGCTTTTTCCTGGGGATGGCTTATATTAACCAGGATGATTTTGTCCATGCGCAACCTATTTTTGAAGAGTTGCGTGAAGACCCCACTTATTATGGACAAGCCTACGAAGCCCTGGCGAGTATTTATGTCGATCAGGAAAAATACGCGGATGCGATCGAGGCCTATACGGCTTATTTAACGATTCACCCAGAAGCCAGTGAAGATCCACGGGTCAAGCGTAAATATCGCAAATACTATTTACTCAATCAATGGGCCAATGGCGAAGAAAACGTAGCCGTTTTAAATGACCTGGGGCAAATTGCGATTGTCGAAAAAGCCTATAAGTTGGCCCAGGCATATTATGATCGTGCCCTTGAACTTGAACCCAATAATCCGGTGGTGCGCTATAATCTGGGGCTTGTCTACTTAAGCCAAAAGGATGCCGCCCAGGCTTTGCCTCATTTGCAGGCTGCTGTCAAGCTGAAGCCCGATTATCTCAAGGCCTGGTACAATCTGGGGCTAGCTTATCAGGGACTTAAGCAAAATGATTATGCCCGCACGGCCTGGCAAAAAGCCTTGCAATTGGATCCTGCTTATGAAGATGCCCGACAAGCCTTGAAACAGCTCTGAAATAAACCGACAAGAGCCTTAACAGTGACACAGACATGTGCTATGAATAGAACAGTTAGAAATGAGTGTTCTAAAGTCAATCAAAAAAGGGATGTTTAATGCGCGATTCCAAACTGATAGTGGGCTGGAGAGAGTGGGCTGCCTTGCCAGAGTTAGCGGTCGAGGCGATCGAAATTAAAGTCGATACCGGAGCCAAAACATCAGCCATTCATACCTTCGAAATCAAACCGATTGAGACCCCCGAAGGACTTTTTGTCGAATTTGGTTTGCATCCCGATCGGCGCAATCCAGATGTTGTCGTGTATGGCCGAGCCAAAGTACAAGATCAACGGGTGGTCTCAGATTCAGGTGGCCACAAAGAAAACCGTTATGTGATCCGAACCCCGATCCAAATGGGAGACCAAATCTGGCCGATTGAGATCACCCTGACCAATCGTGAAAATATGGCTTTTCGGATGTTATTGGGTCGCCAGGCCATGCGCAAGCGTTTATTAGTTGAACCGGAATCCAGCTATTTGCTGGGAGCTCAGTAAAGAGTCGTTAAGGAAAGTTTATGCATATTGCTATTTTGTCCCGTGAACCTAAAAATTATTCGACAGGTCGCCTCGTTGAGGCCGCCCAACTGCGTGGACATGAAGTCCGCGTGATTAATCCTATGAATTGTTATATGAACATCACTTCTCACCGTCCCCAGGTTTTTTACAAAGACGGCGAAAAATTAGATGGCTATGACGCGATTATTCCCCGCCTGGGAACCTCAGCCACTTTTTATGGCGCCTCGGTTTTACGCCAATTTGAAGTCATGGGTGTCTATAGCGTGAACGAGTCCGTGGCGATTGTGCGTTCACGCGATAAATTGCGCTCTTTGCAATTGATGGCGCGCAAGGGTATCGGCATGCCCGTAACGGCTTTTGCAAATTCACCTGATGCAATTGATCACGTACTCCAGATGGTCGGTGGACCGCCCGTGATTATTAAATTAATCGAAGGGACTCAGGGGTTGGGCGTGGTTTTGGCGGATACCCGATCAGCAGCAGAAAGCGTGATACAGGCTTTTCAGGGCTTAAAAGCCAATATCCTGGTACAGGAATTTATCAAAGAATCCGATGGTGAGGATATTCGTTGCCTGGTGGTAGGAGATAAAGTCGTCGCTTCGATGTTGCGTAAGGGCCGTGAAGGAGAGTTTCGTTCCAATGTGCACCGGGGTGGCTCAGCCAGAGTCATTAAAATCACCCCTGAAGAACGCTCGACAGCGATTCGTGCGGCGAAAGTGATGGGGCTGAATGTCGCTGGAGTGGATATTCTACGCTCAAACCATGGCCCATTGGTGATGGAAGTCAATTCTTCACCTGGCTTACAAGGAATCGAAAAATCAACCGAAAAAGACATTGCTGGCAATATCATCGAGTTTATTGAAAAAGATGCCAAAAAAGGCAAAACCAAAACCAAGGGTAAAGGTTAATGCAACAAGAACCGATTATCATCGGTGGGCATCATATTGCACCTGGCGAACAACATACAATCGAAATTCCGATCTCGTATTTGTATACCCAACACGATATGACTTTGCCAGTGCGTGTGATCCGGGGTAAAAAACCCGGGCCCGTGCTGTTTGTTTCCGCTGCTTTGCACGGAGATGAAATCAATGGCGTAGAGATAATTTCACGCTTATTACAAAGTAAAGTCATTAAAAACCTGCGCGGGACCTTGATCGCGATCCCCGTCGTGAATGTGTTTGGATTTTTGCACAATAGCCGTTATTTGCCCGATCGACGGGACTTAAACCGTTCCTTTCCAGGCTCTGCCAGTGGCTCCATGGCTGCCCGGCTGGCACATTCATTTTTAGAAGAAATTGTTTCTCAGTGCACCCACGGGATTGATTTACATACGGCAGCGATTCACCGCAGCAACTTGCCCCAAATCCGGGTGGATTTTGAGCAAGCAGGCATTGAGGAAATGGCCAAAGCCTTTGGTGTACCTGTGGTTGTTAATGCGCCCACGATCGCCGGTTCGATGCGTCACGAAGTCCAAAAACGGGGCGTGCCCCTACTGCTCTATGAATGCGGAGAAGCCCTGCGTTTCGACGAGACTTCGATTCGGGCGGGGGTGCGTGGGGTGACCTCAGTGATGCGCCATATTGGCTCCTTGCCCCCACGCAAATTAAAAGATAAGCCACATTCGACTGTGGTGGCTCACTCCAGCCATTGGATTCGGGCGTCTGTTGGTGGGATCTTGCGCACCCGTGTTAAGCTGGGACAAAAGGTCTCTCCGGGTCAGTTGCTGGGCTATATTGGCAATCCTTTTGGAGAAAATCCGACCGAAATCTTTGCTAAATCTGAAGGGATCGTGATTGGCATGAATCATTTGCCCCTGGTGGATGAGGGCAATGCCCTCTTTCATGTCGCTTTGTTTGGCAAAGACTCGGGCGTACATCAGGTGATTCAGCGCTTCCACGAAGATATGCAGCCCGTTGATCTGCTGAGCGGTAACCCAGAGTATGGAGAAGCCGAAGCTCTGACCCCAGAAATGTCTTAAAATAAAAAAAGCAGGAAATAGTCAATGAAAAAAGCGAAACTTAAAATTTTGGGACTCTTGTGCTTAAGTGCCTGTGCAGCGATGCAAGCTGCGCCCGAAAATTTTTCGGCACCAGTACAGCAAACCTGGCTCAAGCTTGCAGCCAGCCCGAATGACTGCCCTGAGCTTTATGACTATTTCCCTGGCGGTTTGCGCATTCTCTATTGTCACGCCCGAACCCAGCTCAATTACAAACAGATTCAAACATTAGTTGGGCGCAAAGCCTTTCGCTCTGGACCTCATAGCCAGGAGGCATTGGTCTTGGATTCTAACAATAGCTTTGGGCATTATGAGCCAGGCTTTGTAAAAGCCGTGGCACAGGCTCTGATCCCACAATCTGAAGTCTCGATTCAAATGACCCAGGCGGTCTATGATCAGTATCTTAAAGAATTGGCTCGGATTCACTATCTGACTTATAAAAAATGGCAGCAGCACCCCCAAGAGCTAGCTGCTGAAGTCCGTGATTATCAAGCGAAGATCAGCAGTAATAGTTTGGATCCTTATGCCTATGAACGCTTCTATTATTTCCTGAACCCCGACTATTTTAAGCATGCCAATAATGA
>JBBKWI010000200.1:0-8795 GCA_037968875.1 Candidatus Sericytochromatia bacterium
GTCCAAAAGCAAGTCAAGCAAAAATATGCCAACCCGCCGGAAGCTAAAGCTGCTGAAGCCTTGAAAAATATGATGCATGAAGCCGGTGATGCGATTGAAGAATTTGTGGACGATATCAAAGATGGCCGCCTGGTACGGGACGTCAATAAAAACGTCTCTCGCTTTGTCAGAGACCATTTAACCGATCAAAGTAAAGTCGATAAATTTAAAAATAGTATCAAAGATGGCGCAGAAGACGCCGCTCATGCCGCAGCCGACGCCATTGATGATATCGCTGATGGCCGTGCCGCGCGTAAAATCAAACACGCCCTCGACTAGTCCTCCAAAAGAATTCCTGTTGAAGCGGGCGCCTATTTTCCCGGCGCTCGCTTTTCGCTTTTTGTGTTAGCTATCGGGTGTTTACAAGCCCCTACGCATCCTCTACACTAGAAGCAATCGCGAGTGCATTGTGTAATCTGGATTTCCGCTTGAAAAGAGTTGATAATGGCCCCTGAGCTACCGATGTATTCACAAGCAATAAGCAAATTTAAAAGGGGTAATCATGGATTACGATTTAAAAATTACCGGTGGCAAATTAATCGACGGTACAGGTAAACCCGCCTACCAGGCCGACATGGCCATTAAAGACGGTAAAATTGTGGCCATCGGCGACACACCCGGTAGCGCCAAGAAAACAATTGACGCTGCTGGCGCGATCGTGACTCCTGGCTTTGTCGATATTCATACCCATTACGACGGTCAGGCCAGCTGGGACGCTGACTTTGCGCCGTCGTCATTGCATGGCGTGACCACCGCAGTACTGGGATCCTGTGGCGTGGGCTTTGCTCCTTGCCGACCCAGTGATCATGAGCGTCTGATTGCCCTGATGGAAGGCGTCGAAGATATTCCCGGCTCAGCCCTGGCGGAAGGCTTAAGCTGGAACTGGGAAAGCTTCCCTGAGTATATGGACGCCCTGGATGCCCTGCCGCACAGTATCGATTTTTGTGTACAGGTCACCCACGATCCCTTGCGGGTCTATGTCATGGGAGAACGTGCTGAGCATAATCAGGCAGCCACTGCCGAAGATATTGAGCAAATGAAACTCTTATTGCGCGAAGGCTTAGAGGCCGGAGCCGTCGGTTTTTCAACCGGGCGCAGCGACAATCACCGTTCAGCCACAGGTGCACACACCCCAGCAGCTCAAGCCCAACATCAAGAACTCACCGGATTAGCGGCTGCTTTCCAGGGCTTAAGTCATGGCGTGATCCAGGCGGTTAGCGATTTTGACATGCCCGAAGGCGATCAGGAATTTGAACGCGAATTTGAACTGATTGAGCAAATGGGCAAAGCCGCAGGTCGTCCGATTTCGGTCTCGTTGATGCAGCGCGATCAATCCCCTGATCAATGGCGCTGGATTATGAAACGCGCTGAAGCAGCTCAGGAGCGCGGCGTGGCTTTTCGGTTACAGGTTGGCGCTCGGGCCATTGGTATTTTATTGGGTTTTGAAACGACTTTTCACCCCTTTATGGGCTTTCCCAGCTATAAAGCGATCTCTGACTTGCCTCTGGCAGAACGCGTCGCCCATTTGCGAAAGCCCGAAGTCAAAGCCCAAATGATGACCGAAAGCAGCGAGAAAATGGCTGGTGATGGCAGCTCGATTCCCCCATTGGCAGATTTGCTGCTCTCACAAATTGATCAGATTGGCATGCGCATGTTTAAACTGGGTGAAACCCCAGAGTATGAACCTGAGTTAAAAGATAGCATTGGCATGCACTGCAAACAGCAGGGCGAGAGTGTACTCAGTGGTCTCTATGACGCTTTGCTCGAAGACGAAGGCCATGCCCTGATCTATTTCCCGCTTTATAATTACATCAATGGCAATCTCGACCATGTTTATGAGATGCTAACTCACCCACTGGCATTGCCTGGTCTCGGTGATGGCGGGGCTCACGTTGGCACGATTTGTGATGCCAGTTTCCCGACCTTTATGCTGAGTCATTGGGCGCGGGATCGCAAAGGTGACAAGCTCAGTCTGGAGCGCGCAGTGCAAATGCAAACCCATGATACGGCCCGTTATATTGGCCTGAAAGATCGCGGCACCCTGGAGCTCGGGCAAAAAGCGGATCTCAATATCATCGATTTTGACAAGCTGCAATTGCAAGCTCCCCATCTGGTCGCTGATTTGCCCGCGGGTGGCAAACGACTTTTACAAGGAGCCACAGGCTATCGAGCCACAGTGGTCTCAGGCGAAGTGATTGCCGAAAATGGCAAACTCACGGGGGCTTACCCTGGCCATCTGGTGCGGGTGATGGCCTAAACAGGCTCTTTTTGATCTCGACACTTAGACTGATACTCGGCGAAGGAACTGCCCATGGATATTGATGCTGTTCACTTAAATTTTAGCCCCCAGAGTTTGAATACGCTGAATTGGGTGATCGCGATCATCATGTTTGGGGTGGCTCTGGATATTCATTGGCGGGATTTTCAGGCTGTTTTGAGCAAACCCCGTGCGCCGGTGATTGGTTTGCTGTGCCAGTTTGTACTTTTGCCCGCCATGGCCTGTGGACTCACGATTTTGCTGCAACTTCAACCCAGCATCGCCCTCGGTGTTTTATTGGTAGCAGCTTGTCCAGGGGGCAATTTTTCGAATTTCTTGACCCATTTCTCGGGGGGCAATACAGCCCTCTCTGTGACGATGTCTTCGATTTCGACCCTGGCTTCGATCATTATGACGCCTCTTAACATTGGCTTCTGGGGTCAGGTCAATCCCCAGACGGCTCCGTTGCTCAAAAGCATTTCAATCGCACCCCTGGATGTACTGAGCACGGTCTTTACGATCTTAATCTTGCCCCTGGCTCTGGGTATGGTGGTGCATTACCGCTGGCCTAAAATAGCGAATATGCTCAAAAAACCTTTGCAAATGCTCTCGCTTCTATTTCTAGGCATCGTAATCGTTTTGGCCTTAAAAAACAATTTCACTTATTTTCTGAATTATATTGGTCTGGCTGCTGGTGTTGTTTTTATTGTCAATTCAGCAGCGCTGGCTCTGGGCTATGGCATGGCACGGGCTGCCAAGTTAGACAGCAGGGATGCCCAGGCGGTGTCCTTTGAGGTTGGTATCCAAAATGCCGGCTTTGGCTTGATCCTGATTTTCAATTTCTTTGATGGACTGGGCGGCATGGCCCTGATTACAGCCTGGTGGGGTATTTGGCATCTGATCTCCGGCTTAATCCTGGCGATTTGGTGGCGGCGGCGCCAGCATAACGCAAAAGCGACTCTAGTTACTGAGGCGATTTAAGCATCCCGGGCTGATTATTGCGCGCTGCGATAATAGACGGGCTCACGACGGCCATCATAACGGGGTTTCAAGAGTTCGGTTGGCAATGGCACGACTTCTTTGACCACCAACGGTCGCTGCTGAGCGACCAAATCCACCTGTTGTAAAGCTTTGACGAGGCCTTCAGCCAGGTCATATCGACTGGCTGTTTGCTCACCCTGGAAGCGCTGATTATTATCCAGGCTCAGAATATTAGCCTCGACCATTTTTTGTACAGCATCCCGGCCCCAATGCTGTTGGGGCAAATCGCGAATTGAGGCAGACTGCATGCGTTGCGGCTCGATTTGCAGCCATTCAAATAACTGAGCCAGTGACTTTGCCAATTGATAACGGGAGACTTTTAAATGGCCATAAAAACGCAAATTATCGTCTCCACTTAACATACCCGTTGCCAGGGTCTGTAAAACAGCTGACTTGGCCCAGTGCCGCCCAGGAATGTCCCCATTGGGTTTCAAATAAATTTGCAGTGCGGCCAGCATACGCGGCTCCAGCTTCAAATCCAGCTGGTAGCGTTTTTTGAGATAATTTTCGGCCCGAGACAGAGCCTGCGCCAATTCATAACGCGTAAAGGCCCGCTCACCCTGAAAAGTTTTGTCCGGGTAAACGCTCAAAATATCGTAAGACTCCAGTGCCAATTGCACCCGGCCCGCCCGAATAGAATCACTCGGTCCATCCACCAGAGGAACAGCTTCTGCCGCACCGTTAAACAACGCGCACATTAAGATCAGACTCAAACTAGCTTGACTTAATCGCTGCTGTAAACGCTGTTTCATAATTGGCCTCTTTGAACAAAATTGCAGAGAAGACACCGGTTCGAATCAGACCTCTTTTGCATCTGATTGCGGTGCATCTTCCTGCAACAGTGTACCTTGTGAACAACGACTCAGCTAGCCTTTTAATACGTCTATCTGTTTTAGGGTATTTATGCCCTAGCCTTTGACACAGACGACTTGTTTTAGGGTGTGGACGATATCGACAAGTTCGCTCTGGGCCGCCATGACGTCGTCGATATTCTTATAAGCGCCTGGGGTTTCATCTAATACGCCCAGATCTTTGCGGCATTCCACGCCCTGAGTGGCTTGTTCATGATCCGTCAGGGTAAACTCTTTTTTGGCCTGGGTGCGAGACATACTGCGACCGGCGCCA
Organism: Candidatus Sericytochromatia bacterium; assembly: GCA_037968875.1. Taxonomy (GTDB): domain Bacteria; phylum Cyanobacteriota; class Sericytochromatia; order UBA7694; family UBA7694; genus JBBKWI01. Next base: position 4,463 of record JBBKWI010000200.1, read on the forward strand.
TGTGAACAGCTATGAAAACTCTCGTCATTGCCTTTGCCACGCACAATAAAGCTCTTGGCTCCCATACTACCCGGAATAATCCCCAGATCATCACGGCGGGCGCGAATCGCCCCTTTGCGAGTGACCCAGACATTATTACCAAAATGGCTTTCGCGTGAAATATAATTGTGGTGACAATTGACCACTTCGTCAGAGATCTCAAAACTTGGCAAAGCAGGGTCATCTGTTAGCACGGCCAGAATATTCGCCATCATCACTTCCCGATTGCGAAAGGCATAATCCTGCGCCCAGTGCACGGCTTCAACATAATCATCAAAGCCCGTGCTACCTTCCGCCAGATAAGCCAGGTCGCGATTGGGTAAATTTATGAACATGCGCTCCATCTCAGCCCGAGCCGCAGAGATAAAATATTGCCCAATACGATTGCCGATCCCACGGGACCCGCTATGTAACATCACCCAGACTCGGTTGTCTTGATCTAAGCAAATCTCAACAAAGTGATTACCTCCGCCCAGGGTGCCGACTTGCTTGATCGGAGAGCGTGATTTAGACTCTACTTTGGGATGTTTGGCAATGATTTTTTGGTAGCCATCAGCAAGAAATAGCCATTGTTGCTCACCGCGTTGCCGAGAGTTTTCTAGTTTATTTTGACGAAATACCTGCTTGTCCCAATCATTTTGACCAACCGGAACAATAGACTCAATCGCCAGACGCAAAGGTTTGAGATCGTCAGGCAATTGATCTGCAGTCAGGGTCGTGCGCGCAGCGACCATGCCACAACCAATATCCACGCCAACTGCAGCTGGGATAATCGCGCCGCGGGTAGGAATCACCGACCCGACGGTAGAGCCCATCCCCAAATGGCAATCAGGCATAGCGGCTATATGTTTGTAGATAAACGGCATTTGCGCCGTTTGCAAGAGTTGATCCTGTGTTTTTTGATCAAAAAGCACGCCTTTGACCCAGGCTTTGACAGCGCCGCCGTCGGGATTATTGAGATAAATATAGTCAGTCTGAGTCATTGGGTGCCTCCTGCAAAAGCGCTCTGTTGTTAAGATTTTAGCAGCCCTTATCATAGCATAAGGGCTTCAAAATATGCGTTTAAGACCTCATTTCAAGCATTTTTAGCAATTAGGGCTTCAAAATCAGATGCTGCTCAAGACTTTGTTTCGCCTGGGGATCAATCGCTAAATCAGCAATACTCTGAATATCACCTTTTTGCTGACGATAACCTAGAATTTCAGCTTGATCTGCTGTAGATAGTCCCGGTAGATGCCGCAATTGCAGAGCGCTCGCCGTATTCAGATTGAGCAATAAGGGTGAGCCTATGATGCCAAAAGCAGGCAGATCAAGTTTGACTTCCGGGTAGCGCAACCAGAGTTGAGGCCCGAGCATAGCGCCCAATTGCGTTGGGTTGGCAAGTGCTGATTGTAAGCTTTGCCGACGCATTTTTTCACTGGCTTGCAATAGTTTTGGTAAAGCCTGTATATCCAAAATGGCTCCCGCTGTATACAAGTTTTGAAATCTGTTAGCCGCTTCAGGATCAATTGTCAGGTATTTGGTGGTTTCCAAAAACAAGGCAAAAAGACGTTCACGATCAGCAGGCATGCGCTCTGCCCAGTTTTGGATCATAGCAAGCATCAGAGGCTGTAAGCCAGTATCAGAAGTGCTTATTTGCGCCGGTTTTAAATCGGCCAGCGCCACAAAGATTTTTAGATAAACCTGCTGTGCAGCGTTTAAATCTTGAGAGCCCAGATTAAAACGCTGCAAAACGTGCCTGGGGAGAGGCTGAGAACCCAGTTCCGAGTCTGAAACCAGGCGATAAAAAAGCGTCGCTAGCACGCCTTCATTGGCTAAGACCTGTTGCGCCGACTTGAGTTGGCTGAGGCTCAGATCTGGATTCACCCAATCATATAAAAGCTGCTGAGATGGCGTTTGAATCGAAGTTGGTAGCACAAGTCTAAGTGGAGAAAAGACAAATCGATTGGCTTTAACGGCTTGATAACGACGCTGGCTTTGGGCATAAGTCAAAAAACCATTTATCTCGTGGTAATAATCTGCCTGGGGTCCGGTGCTCGTATAGTTTTGAGATGGTAGTGGCTGCTGATCCAATGGCTTGAGATCACCGATTCGGGTCTCAAAATGAATCCCAAAGCCTTCAGAAAAAGCCGTTAGGTAATTGCTGGTAGCGCTCACCGTATGGGGGAATAGTGTCCGTGGCCAGTCCTTCAAGGCCTTTTCTAGTGAGTGATGCATTAATTGATTCATGATCAAATGGCCATTTTCATGAGGCAAAATCAGCTCAATAGAATCTGGACTGGGACTTAAAACCATGTAATGGGTTTGACTATGATCCACAAATTCAGTCTTTGTTTTTAAGTAAAACCCACGCTCTGGATGATTTCCACCCGCTTTGAGATGAATATAAAGCGGGCCATTTTTGCCCAGATATGCGCGAGCTGTTTTTTCTAACCAGAGGCTTTCTTGCACCTGAGCTAAGGTCAGGCGAGAGGCTAGCTCAGGTAGAAGCACCGTCGGCTCTAAAATGGGCAGGTCCTGAACGTCAACTTTTTGTTTCAAGGCTTGCCCCTGAGCATCTAAAACAGCTTGCAAAAATTGAACCGTGGCTTCTGGCCTGGCCTGGATTTCAAAACTAGAAAAAGTAAAAATGACCAGGCTTACAGTGATACTTTTCCATAAGTTCATCTAGAATCTCCGGCTGAGTTTGAATCTACACATTTTTCTTGCTGGCGTTGCTTCTCAGCCAGATTCTGATAACGTCGGGCTTTTTCTGGCTTTTCCATTTCGATATAGAGTTCAGCTACTCGCTGGCTTTTGTTGGCGAGCTCAGGCAGTCCATCGCTTAACAAAAGAGACAAGTCCCGATTGATGCTGCGATCCTGACGCCGCTGTTGCCGACAGGTCAGGCAATGCGCGGGACGACTCTGGACCCAAAAATAATAATGCTCATACCAGCTCAATTGCTCGTGTTTGCTAAAGACAAAAACATGTTGGCAAGCTTTGCAGCTGCACGACTGGTCGATATAAGCCAGATAAGGCGGCCAATCGCAAAAGTGCTGTTTGATCGGGTCTGCGATCAGAGCGACTCCCTTGTCAAAACAGGGATCACAGGCCATCTGATCGCTAAAACGTTTTTCCTGGCTAAAAACTTTCTCAATAGTTGCCCATGAATAATCATGAATGCTCCACCACCAGAGCAATTGTTGCTGATGCATCGATTTTAACTGAGAGAGATAGACATCAAACTCACTGAGTGGGCGCTGTAGATCACAGACCGGGCATGTCAACATGCGCCATCATATGCCACAAAAAAGCGGGGATTCCTTTTCAAAACTGGCTTTTGTAAGCCTAAATCAATCAGGGGCATCAGCTCAGCTGGTATTTTTTCAAATAATCGTTTGTAAACAAAAGCGTAATGATTTTCAACTCTATTCATGCACATATCTTATCATTTCATCACATTTTTTTCTGTCTGGATTTGAACCTTGTCAGCAGGCATAATGAAATGAGTAAGTCTTCATTCACAGTTGGGACTGACCCTGAAAATAGTAATAAATGCCGAATACATAGGAGCACACAAATGCCGATCGAAACCAAAAAAATCGAATACACACATGGGGACACATTACTTGAAGGAGTGATGGCCTGGGACAGCAGTCAAACTGAACCCAAACCGGGCATCCTGGTCGCCCATGCCTGGGCCGGACGCGACGATTTCGCCTGTGACAAAGCACAGGAACTCGCCAAGTTGGGCTATGTTGGTTTTGCCCTCGATATGTATGGCAAAGGCCTCAAAGGCAATAGCACCGAAGAAAACAGCAATCTGATGAATCCCTTGCTGCAAAACCGGCAATTATTGCAAGCCCGCATGCAATTGGCACTGCGTGTTGCCAGTGAGCAAGCAGAAGTAGACAGTACCCAGATGGGGGCAATGGGTTATTGCTTTGGAGGCTTATGCGTCCTGGATCTGGCACGCAGTGCTGCTGAACTCAAAGGTGTGGTCAGCTTTCATGCTATTTTGAGCCCACCGGATAATCTAGAGGCTGGCAAAATCAAGTCCAACGTGCTGGTCTTGCATGGCTACAAAGACGGCATGTCTAAACCCGAAGACCTGGCGACCATCCAAACCGAATTGGCGGCCAGCGAGATCGACTGGCAAACCCATTGTTATGGTCAGGCCCATCACGCCTTTACTAATCCCGAAGCCCATGATCAAGAACTGGGCCTGATTTACAATCAAAAATCAGCACAACGTGCCTGGCAAGCCATGACTGGTTTCTGGCAAGACTGTTTTTAAGCTATTTTTGTGACA
>JBBKWI010000201.1:0-5010 GCA_037968875.1 Candidatus Sericytochromatia bacterium
ATTTATGATCAATACCTTTACTAAAAGCAATCAATTAACCCCCAAAGTCGCTATGGATGCGACTGGGAATTTTACGGTAATCTGGGCCTCATTCCGCCAGGACAGTTATTATAGCCACCTCTACAGTCAACGCTTCAATGCTCAGAGCGAACCGATTGCTGAGGAAACGATGATAAACGCAGTCGGGAAAGGCTTTAGCCATGCGAGCCCTGCAATCCAGATGACTCCAGCGGGAGAATCAGCTATCACCTGGGAATCGGATCGCAACCCCGGTTCAAAAAAACGTGTTCGCAATCGTTCTGATATTTCAGCAAAACACTATCTCAAACCTGAGTAAAAGTGAAGAGGAGATGACCAAAATCAGGCACTGCTTGAGTCTTCATACATCGAGAGTTCATCTCGATAGGCCGTGGTGCAATTGCGGCCCTTATGCTTACTGGCGTAGAGAGCCAAATCAGCATATTGAATCAGCTCTTCTTTGAGACTGGCCTGAGCCGGGAAGACAGCACAACCTAAGCTAACTGTGATTTTAAGCTTATGGCCTTCATGATAGACAAAGCTGTCTTCGATCTCCTTGCGCAGGCGTTCGCCAACCTGATATGCACCTTCTAAATCGGTTTCAGGCATCACGATGGCAAACTCTTCGCCACCATAACGGGCAGCCATATCCACTCCATCGCGGATACTCTGCTTGGCAACATGGGCCACCTTTTGAATCACCCAATCTCCGACCTGGTGACCATAGGTATCGTTGAAACGCTTAAAGTGATCGATATCAAACATCAGTAAAGCTGTTGAGGTTTTTAGGCGCTGGCTGCGCTTAATTTCTTGCTCTAGCACATCTTCAAAATAGCGACGAATAAACAATGAGGTCAAGCCATCGGTAATTGAGCGCTCATAAAGCTCTGCGTTTTGGATCGCAATCGCCACCTGATTTGCTAAATGCTGAATAATCTCCAGATCAGCATCGGCAAAGCCTTCTGGCTTATTGTCCAGACTGATCACGCCAAGAACGCGATCATCAACTTTCAACGGAATACAGAGAATATTATAAATCCGGGCGTCCATTTCCTGAAAGCGATAGGTCTTAAAGCGCTTGTCCGTATGGGTGTCATTACAAATCACGGCCTCACCCGTGGCTGCCACCTGACCAGCAATACCTTCGCCAATTGTAAAGCTAATATGCTCCATCACCTTTTGCGGTTCAAGTGCCTCCTGGGGATCATAGACCACTTTCAAGATCAATTTTTGCGAAGCTTGATCAACCATCATGATCGAGCCTTTTTGGGCTTTAACAGCTTCCATCACAATATTCAAAACTTCTTTAAGTAGCTCTGATCCTGCTTTGCGGATCATGGCACTATTGAGCTCATCGCGCAGAGTCAGATTGACAATCATGGATTCCTTCTGGCTCAAAGTCAGCTGAATTTCCCTGCGCATTGCGTCCAGGCTATCTGCCAGGGTGCCGAATTCATCGTCACTCTTAACATGGATCTGCTGATCCAGTTCACCCTCTTTGACACGACGCGCAGCATGCACCAGATAAACAATCCGCTCGACCAGGTTGCGCGTCAGACCCAGGGCAAAAATCAGCGAAAGCAAAGCAGCCGCAGCCGCCACACCGTAGAGCACTTTTTGCAAGGATTGGATCACTCCCAGCATACTACGGGTTTCGACCGCAGCCGCCAGAAAATAGCGGCCATTGCGGGCCCCTTGCTCACGTACAGCCAGCATATAATCTGGTCGTTGCGCCAAATTGAGCTTGTTCTGGCTATAGTCCAAAATCAATTGCTCTGAGCTAGTTTCGTCTAAAGTCGTCGCTAGCAAGCGTGGGCTTTGATTGAGTTGATTCACAAAAATCAGCACCTCAGAAGCTGTGATTTTATGGATTTCATCAGCCAGTTTATGGGTCACATCAAAGCTTAAGGCCACCACACCAATCGCGCCAGATTGCTCAGGTGCAAAAATCGGTAAAGCCGTGGCTATTCGGAGCTTATCGCCATCAAAGAAACGGGAAACTTTAAATTCATTGCGTTTTAAAGCTGTGTAAATCGTGCGATCGGGCACCTGTTGTTTGGCACGATGCGGTTCAGAAACCACCAGTCGCCCGTTGCGGTCATAGATTTCGATCACGGCACCATAGAGGGTGAGATGCAGATCTTGATTGAGGGTATTGAGTTCGTTGATCAGGCCAATCGTTTGCCCTGCCAACAAAAGCTCATGTACGGAGCGCGTTTGGGCGATCACTCTGCCTTTCAGCAAAATATCATTGGTATATTCGTCAAAGACATTATTCACAATCGTGACACTGTCGCGCACACGCTGATCCAAAATCTGCTCCATGCGCTCATTTAGCAGCCCCGAGATCCAGTAAATCGAGACCAGAGCAGGAATCGCTGAGGCCATCATAAATAATAAGGGCAAACGAAAACGAATCGAACGAAAATTAGGCAGCTGCATAATTTTTAGCCTTCTCACGCAGTCGTTGCAGACTTTGTTCGACAGAAGCCGGAATACTATGCCCATCAAAAACCTGATTTAAGAGCCAATTCATTTCTTGCCAGACTTCTCGCATCAGCGGATGATTGGGCATCGGAATACCGTGCTTGATTTGTTGATAGAAAACCTGTTTATGAGCCGGCAAGGCATTTTCTAAAAGCTGACGATCGACAGGTAAATTATCTATCTCCTTGAGCGCTTGCTCCTGAATCGCATGGGAAACAAAATAAGCCATCACTTCTTCAGCCGCATCAGGATGCGGACTCAAGCGATTCAGACCAAAGCCTTTGACACCAATAAAAGCTTGCGGCTCTTGCTCACAATCATTGCGCGGCAGCGAGGCAACCCCATAGTCAATACCCTGGGCTTCAATTAAGCTCAGGCTCCAGGGCCCACTAATCATAAAAGGAGTCTGCCCCGAAGAAAAGAGGTTCATCATCGCTGAGTAAGAAGCTTGTTTGGGAACCCAGCCCTGATCTTGCAAGTTACGGGCCCAGGCCAACGAACGGTAGAGCGGTTGGGCTTGCAAAGCAAAACGCCCCGAAGCATTAAAGACCTGTCCACCACAGGCGTGAAACCAGGGCGCATGATAGTAAAAATTGCGTTGGTCATAAATTAGAGGATAGTTTTTGGCAGGCGTCTCTTTCGCGAGCGCCTGAAAGGCAGCAAAAGTGGTAGGCGGCTGAGGTGCTTGTTTGCGATTATAAATCAAGGCCAGAGTTTGAAAAACAAATGGAGCGCCATAGATTTTTTTTTGATAGCGCATACTACTCACCGCTTGAGGTGCAACGCTGCTGAGATCTAAGCTCAGGGGACGCAATAGGTTTTGCTCGACCAATTCACCAATCCAATCGTTCATCATATACAGAATATCCGGTTCACGAGTTTCACCAACCTGTCCCTGGAAACGTGGCTTAAGATCGTCAAAAGGAAGAAATCGCAAGCGCAGACGAATATGAGGAAGTTCTTTGGTGATTTGATGAGAAATTCGTTTAAAAAACCGCATTTCTTGATCATTAGTATCGAGCCATACGGTTAGCTCTGTTTGTTGAGTGGCTTGAGTAGAGCACCCTTGTGCCCCAATAAAAACCCCTACGACCCAAAGCAGAATCAAGATATTTTGCGCACATTTCATTCCATTGTCCGCTCTCAGTATAACATTCTCTTGGGGCTGAGCCAGAAAGAGCTCAGGGTTAACACTTTATGTTCAACAAGCTGCATTTTATATGCAATATTTTGACTAATTCTCGCTCCCGGTATCCTTCATGATGAGCGGCTTCTGCTATTATATAGTATGATTTTCACCGAACTGACCCGTTTAAGTCTGGAAGACAGTTTTAAGCAATTGGCTGCAAAGCAATGGCAAGACCTTCCTGGCGTCTATTTAATTGAGGCTGATCAAGCCGGACCTGAACTGGGAATCATGGTCATGACCCACGGCAACGAACCGGCAGGACTGGCCGCAGTGCATAGCTTACTTGCTGATAATGCCCTGCAGAAACAACTCTTACGCGGTCGCGTTTATCTCATTCTGAATAATCTGGCAGCCGGCCAGCGTTATTTTGAGCAGGCTCAAGATCTCAGTTTTACCGCAGATTACCGCTTTGTCGATCAGGATATGAATCGTATTCCGGATAATTTGCTAGAAGAAGCCCTGATAGACAACACCGAAACCCGTCGCGTAAAACAATTGCTCCCACTTTATGAGCGTCTGGACTATGTATTGGATTTACATAGCACTTCAGCACCTAGTGAACCGATGCTAATCGAAATTAAACCAGAAACAGAAGTGCTTCACTGTCCTGGCGTCAAAAGCCTGGTTCGCAATATTTTGCCCCATCTCAATGGGCGCCCACTGGTCAACCTGTGTCGCCGAGCGCAAGGATTCGTATTAGAAACAGGCAGCCATGAAGCGCCTAGTTCACGTATCATTGCCCAAGAAGCAGCCTGGTCGATCTTGGAACAATTGGAGATGGTTCCCCCTCTATTAGAGCAGAGCCCAATCAATCAATCACTAGATACTTACCGAATTTATCAGGCGATTATCTTCCCTGATGAAAGCTATAGTCTAAAACGTTTATTAAATAATTTTGAATATTTACCTGCAGGCACTGTTTTCGCCTCAGGTGCTGGAGAAACCCTGGTGACTCCAGTAGACAGTTATGTTGTGATGCCCCCGCCGCGTCTAAAACCCCACCACCCGGGGTCAGAATTTTTATATTTGGCAATCAAGGAGACTACGCATGCGACTTAAAGGACAGGTGACCACTGGTATGGGAGAGATCTCCCAATGGATGGACAAGCTCAAAGATTTTTATCACCGTAAAACGGGTACCTTATTGTTTCCTGGCACCTTAAACCTAACATTAGAGCAAGACTTCTCTGCTCCAGACGATGCTTTGCGTTTAGAAGGGGCTGATTATGGCGGTTCCGTCCCTATTTTACTGATCCCTTGTTTATTTGAAGGGCGCCAGGCTTTTATTGTGCGTACAGACAAAGGTGAAGCCGGAG
>JBBKWI010000202.1:0-4397 GCA_037968875.1 Candidatus Sericytochromatia bacterium
CTCAAAAATAACCTTAAAGCCATTACAATAGTATCACACACGCACAGTGATCCTTGAAAATTTAATTCATTTTTCATCACCCTGATGAACGCCCCATGTTTTTAACTATGAAGGAGAAACCCCATGATTAATCTGCCCCCCTTAGCAAGCTTTAAAACCCACTTAGCTGAGATCTTCAACCGCGAGAAACAGGACTTACACCGATTTTTAGCCGAATTAAAAAAGGCCTCTGCCGAAAAGTCAGAAGCTGAAATCATTCAAATGCTGCCTGAGTTCTGGGCTAAATCTCCACTGGAGCATGCGACACAAGCTGATTTTGAAGCACTCTTGCCCCTCAGCTTAAGCAAAAGCACAGCCATTCGCGAAGCGGTCATATACAGCCTCAAACATGCGATGCCCCCACTCAAAGCAGCTCAAATCGAAACCCTTTACCAGATTTGCCCGACCTATAAAAAGGGGCCGGCCTACCGACTGTATTGCAATCACCCGGACTTATTCACCTACCTACCGTTGAAATTCTATCTGGCAAACCAGCCCCAAAGCCTCTATCGCTTGAACCAGCTGCAAATCGACTGCCTGGCAACATACCGAGATCACCAGGATACTGAAATGCGCTATCTGGTCTGGACATCTATTGGCCGCTACTTGATTCATACGCAAATGGCCGAAAGCATCGCACGATTATCCGACCCGGATCCCAGACTGCGACGCAGCATTCAGAAACAGTTTTTAGAACAAGCCCCCCTGATCGAGAGCTTCCCAATCGAGGACTTGTTTGTCGCCATGCTCGAGCGGATTCAAACGGCAGAGCAAATTAGCAACAGTGAAATTGAGAAAGACATTTTTTCAGATCTGGACATTTTTTATCGGCAGCACCAGGAGCGCCTCTTGAGCAATCCAGACCCCGCAGTCCAGGCCCAGCTCGAAAAAATCCAGCGGCTAACCAATGCCTTGCTGGACTCAGATACACACTTAAAATCAACCGGGTATCTGGGCAACCCCAACTCTTATTCAGGCCTGATCCCCACAACTTTTGAGCAGGCAGAACAAGCTCTGGCCAATATACGCGCCAATCCCTACCCGGAAATCAGCGACCCTCTATTTGACTATCTCAAACAATGGCCACCAGCCCACCGCCCCTTGCTGCGCCAATTGGTCTCCCCCGAGTTCCCCTTAGAACCCCTGGGAAAATGGATGGAGCTGTTACCCGATTTGGATCTACTCAAAGTCATTAACGAAGAATGGTTTATGCATCACCTGAGCAAAACCCGAATCGCAGCGATTCAAACCTATCAGCATTTTGGATTACGAATCCCTGACAAGTATATTCAAAGGGCTCTCACCCATCTCAGCAGCCAGCTTCAGGATCAAAGTGTGGAGTATTTGGCAAAAAACACACACTGGCCACACCGCGAACTGAAAGCAGAGCTCTTTGCTTTGCTCTATCGTGACCAAAACCTGCCTTATTACTGGGTCGACGCTCTGATCAACACAGGGGCTCAGCCCGCTGAGCTGCTCAGCTACTGGAAAAAAATGGCTAAGCAGCAAGAAGCCAGTGCAGTACAGACCGAGCGCTTTATTGAAGCGCTCTTCAATTTCGAAATATCATACGAGCGCTCTCAGCAAGACACTTTGAGTCCAGGTATAACAACAGCAGACTGGCTAGACTTGCTGGTGCTTGATCCGGTCAAATCATGCCTGCTCAAGCATGGTTTCGTCTCTGGCATTAATTACAGCGAAGGCCTGAAACAAGCCCTGAAGCAAGAGCTTTCGGCTACAGGCTGGCAGCCCTGGCTGAAATTGGCGGAATCCGCTTCTGATTGGCCCATCTTTTTAAAGCTGCATGATCTCGCTGAGCTGGTTTTGCCAGAACTGATCGAAGAACTCTGGCAGCATGCAGATCTAAACACGATACTGACAAACGATAATATCTACAGCTTTTATCGTCTGATAGAGAAATGGGAAACATCCCCACCTGGGGTTTTCAATCAGGCGCAGCTCCAAGATCTGCGCCGAGCGTGCATTCAGGCGGAGCTAAGCAACGAAACAAATGATCCCACACTCAGTCAGGCGCTTTTGCAAGACGATCAGGGCCAGGATTATAGACAGGCCTGCCAGAGTCTGGCAGGAAATCCCTCTGAGACAGACTACAGCGATCTTATTTATCTTGAACAAAACGAGATCCGGGACGCAATCCCGTTTCTGTTTGCGCTTCAGACAAAATGCAAACCCGGCTTGCGCTGGGGCATCATCTATTTGCTGATGCAATGGGGAGCCCTTCGGCCTGCAGAATCTGAAGCCGACAAAGCAGCTTTCAAAAATCAATTCCCAGTATTATTTTGGGATATGTTAGGCGTTGGCCAGCCTTATAGCCATGATTTGCCTACTTTTGATTTAGACCCGCTTGAAAAAGCCAGCGCCAACATAAGCACCATTTTGTGGATTCATGAGCTTATTTATTATTCCTAAAACGAAAGGTCTTCAGGCAGAGCCGTCTGTAGCTGATTCACTCATCCTGAGGATCTGCCAGACGGCTTTTTTTAAAGATCTTTTTCACCAGCTCTCTTTGCTTCTGCTGCTGTTTGATTGGATCCGGTTTTTCCTGTTCGCGCATTTGCTCAAGCTCTTTGACCGTATGACCTCGCAAAGTATAAAGCAGCATATCCAGCTTGCGAGGATTGATCGCTTGATCTGCCTTTGATTCTGCGTTTAAGCCCGCAACCACATCAAAACGAATGGAAGATAACAGCTTAACAATCTCCTTGAGAGACGGTTCGCGTGGGTCTTTTGGCAAGCCGTTCTCTAAGAGCGATTTAAACGACGTGGGCAACTGTTCGACCTGGGTCAACAGCATTTTTAAGCCCATCAGGCTGTGATCAGAAACCGTAAAAACCTGTTCTGGGAACAAGAGTGAGAGTAAGCCCGTAGCGAGATAAATTGCCGGATAATGCAGCTGAGGGCTATCCCCAAAACCAGGTATTGCGTAAACAATATCGACCATCTGTTTGAGCGTCGCATCAAAAGTGGCTCGTTTTTCCAGACCTGCTCTCAGGCTCCAGATCAAATCCAGACAAGCTCTCATTTGCCCTTGATCGCCAGTCTTCAGCAAATCCATTCGTTCATCATATCCAGCCTGGTACCAGAGATCATTCTCGCTGGCCGATAGCTGTTGGCGTTTGTGCTTCCCTCCGCCCAAAAACCACTCGATCACATGCTCTAAAAAAACATTGGAAACCAGATCACCTACCCCTTTTTGCGCCAAAACCTGAGGCAGAAAGTTATTCAGCACCTTTTCTCGTGCACGTCGCTGATAGTGAAGCCGACGATAATAAAGTGCCTCGTAGAGCCTCCAATCCTGCATAAAGTCCTTAGAAAGATAGGCAAGCAAGGGGGCGTGTGAACGCTGTTTCAACTCTAATCCGCGCGCAATACTCTCCAGAGCGTAATCCAAATCGTGGGCCTTGTAAGTCATCGCTGGAGCTGGCAAGGATTTAAGCAATGAATACAGTTGTTCCAGACTACTCGCCTGACAGACCAGCCGAAGCACTTCGAGCAAAGGCACCTGTGGGGAGTCATTCAAAAGGTGCTTAAAAGCGGCTTGCTGAGACTCCGAAAAGGGGTGTTTGCTAAAGAGCTGATTCTTTTCACTGAGTCGCCACCAGTCAGTATAATCAGCAGCTTCACTGACCGGAATCTGATCATGCCAGAGCAGCATAAACTCCTGCTGAAAGGCGTCAGGCGCTTCTTTTAAAAACGCCAGCTGTGGATCAGAGGGAACCAACGCCAATTGTTCGCTTTCAGGGGTGCAGACATAAAACTGGGAATGCCCCTGAGAACTCAGCAAATGATTGCCGTTTTTGCAATCTTTCAATTTAGAGCTTGCGGTGAACAAATTCAGGTTTTTCAGGCCTTCTGGTGCAGGCGCTCCCAAAAAACGCTCCAATTCCGCCCTGATCTCAGAGCCCGTTAGCTTTTCTCCGCGCCGATGTTTCAAGGCCTGCTTGATTATTTCATACTGACTCAGGCGTTGGGCTTCCGGGAAACTCACTTTGATGGCATCTGTCACCCGATAACGGTAAGACTTGCTTCCAGCTACACGCCCCAGCTTTAGCAATAAATCGGTGGCACCCGGCGTTTGCTCTGCAGGACAACTATAAGGCCCCAGGCTGATCTTTGCGCTTTTGCCATAGGCCCGCCGATACCATTGATTGACCTCATGGCTCAGGACCTCTTGCCCAACTTTAGCATGCGCTTCTAAGACTGACTTCACTTTGTGAAAAACGGTGCTCATAAATCCTCTTGTCATAATATTTTTTAAGAATAATTATTTTTTATCTATTTCTGATATTTAATTATTATCTTAATTCAAATATAGTTTAATTATAAGCAAATTTATT
>JBBKWI010000203.1:0-9175 GCA_037968875.1 Candidatus Sericytochromatia bacterium
TTGTTTTCAAAGACTTGTGAGTATAGTTCTGGCATGTTGATTAACCTTATTTTGTTGAAATTTAGTTTACTCTTTTAATATTAACTTACAATGCGTAAATTTTCAGGCGGGTTTCAAAAATTGAAAGTAATTATTCAGTATTTGAATATAAAAAACGATAAAATTCAGTGACTAAATAATTAAGGCTCCGTTGCTATCAGGCATATGAAAGTCGTGTTATTGACTTGTACTGACTGAGCGAGAGCCCACTCAAACTGGCCCTGCGTATTCATTACTACATGAAGCTGTGAATGAAGTTCTGTGCGCTTTCCTCTTTTCATTAAAAACGCTCTCAGCATACAATCTAGAAAGATCCCCACCCGCGCTCATGAATCAAAGAGCGATCTAAAGAAGAGTCTTTCCTGTGAATTATCTGCTCCCTGGTGTGTTATTAATTTCCTTTGCCCCGATTCTGGTCAAGCAAGTCAGCTTAAATGTGGACGCGATGGCTGCCTATCGCATGCTGCTGGGGCTACTCGTTTTTGCGATCATGATCTTGTTTTACCCCGGTCAGCGCCTCAGTCAAAAAGACCGCTTGCTGGCGATGGCCGGGGGAGTAGCCTTTGCTCTCGATATGATTTGTTGGCACCGGGCGATCCATCTGATTGGGCCTGGCCTGGCGACTTTGATGGCAAATCTGCAAGTCTTGCTGGTGGCGGCTTCTGCTTATTTACTTGGTGGGCCGCGACCGCGCAAACGTTTCTGGTTGGCAGCAGTCTTTGCTTTAATCGGCCTCTGGATTTTGGCGGCAGCCAATCAAAACAGTGAGCAAATTGTGCCGGGTCTGCTGCTAGGCTGCCTGGCTGCTGTGGGCTATACGGGCTATCTCTTGATCCTAAAACGGGTGCCCCAGGAGAATCTCAGCACCACCTGTCGTCTGATGTTTTGGGTCTGTTTGTCATCGGCTCTGGTGATGAGCACTTTGGCACTCTCTCGAGGCAGCTTTTCATTGCCTCAGAGTGCTTCAGAGGGGGCCATGGTACTGGCGTATGGCGTGTTGGTTCAGGGCCTGGCCTGGTTTTTTATTGCCCGTGCGATGCAGCAGATGCGCGCTTTTCGGGTCAGTTTGATTTTGCTTTTGCAGCCAGTATTGGCGATTGTGTGGGAAATTTTGTTTTTGCGGCGGGTGCTTTTACCGCTGGAATATCTAGGTGTTGGCCTGACCCTGGGGGCTATCTTTCTGGGGTTTTTAAGTTCAGCCCCACCCCCGGATAGCGCACAGGCTGAGAAAGCATCGATGGCCTGAAGTTTCCACTGTCTGGTTTTATAGCTATAGTCCAAAACTTTTGCTTTTGGGTTGTCATTAAATTTGGGTAAACAGTCTCAGAAATAATTTAATGTTAGATAATCGATTTGAAAGGGTATAATAAAGAAAGACTCTTGTAGTAAAGGACAGAAACTTGGTAAAGGTCATTAAATTTTGAGCACAATTCGGGCAGGAACAGAGACTTATCAAGTATCCTCTACTTTTAAAGGGCATGTTCAGCGTTCTTTGGGTGATCATAAAATTTCAGACCAGGAACGACAGTTTCTTGCGACTCAGGCACAAACTGACCCGGAGCGATCTTTTCTCGAAAACCATGTACATATCGATGCTAATGGTTTTGCTGAATTTACTCCGACTGAACTCTCGTTTCCCAATCAAGCTCCTGATTCATCAGGAGCAGTGGCTTCAGCTGAGCAAGGTGCTCTGCGCTCTGATACAGCCATTGCTTTGCAGCAGTTTAGTGCCGAAAACCCGATCCAACCCCGCCAGATTATAGACTTTCAAAGCCAGATAGATGCCTTGCGCACGACAGACCCTGAGCAAGCGGAAAGCTTGCAAAATGTATTGTATGAAAAAGTAGACCAGTCGGTGCGAAACGCCGCTCAGCAATTTGATATTGCTCTCAGTTCTTATGTTCAGGATTCACCCGCTGGAATGGATGCGATTGATTTCGCGAATATGGACCAACGTCGCAATGAATTAGAGGGCTTGATAGCATACCAGGAGGGCTCGTCTCCTTTTCAGGATGAGCACCCAGGTGCTATTCGACCTGAGACCAAGCGTCTGACTCTCGGTGTCCTGGAGCGTGCCCAGAGTATTGGCAATGGCAATCTCAATGCCCCAGCAGCAACTGAAGTCTCTACAGGAACAGCCGAGCCCAATGGAAGTGTTCCGAGAGCCAGTAGTTTTGCAGTTGGCGGCGGGATTAGCGTCTCTCAAACGTTTACACAAGACACCAGCGGTAGAAGCAGTTCACGCTCTCAGGCTTCGATTGGGATTGCTGCAGCAGGCGCCAGGGAAATCGATAGTCACGGTACCGAGGTTTTTGCCTATGGTGATGTCAGCTTTCGTCTCGAAGAGCACTCCGGTGTTACGCCTCCAGGTACTATCGATCGGGATCAATTCGTCGCTCAGGTTGGTGTGGGAGTGCGCAATGACGATGCCTCGGTTTCGATTGGCTATGATACTGAGGAAGGGATTGTTTTTAGCGCAGAAGTCATGGCTGATGAAGCAAATCGTTTAGGTATCGTCGCCAGTGAAAACTTTACAGGTGTTCGTTTACGCCGCAGTTTTAGCGGCGGCGGGATCATCGGCTAAATTTTAAATTTTTAAGGAGAATTTTATGGGTTCAGGAATACCGTCAACAGGAAGTCCCCGTCCAGTACAGAATACAACACCAATGACTCCAAGACCAGCAGAGAAAGCCGGTTCAACGTCAAGTCCACCCCCAGGTGTTAACCCTGAGCAGTCAAGCGTCGGTGGAGAGAGTTCTCTTGCCACAGGAGCGTATGGCCGTTCAGCAGCTGAGCCTGTCGATCCACGCGCTCAATTCGATCAAGGACACTCTGAAGATTCGACGCAACAATGGGTCTTAAGGCCTAATCCAGAGGCCTCAACGCAAACCAATGCGACCCCGACGGTAGAGCGAGATAGTGCCTCTGGGTTTCGTTTAGAAGGCCAGATTCGCTTTGAGCAGCCCGAACAGCAGGGTCCCCTGGCTCCGGAGTCAACTACGGAAATTGACATCCGGGGTGCTTATGCCTCTACTGAAAGAGTACGAAGTTCTACAATAGACTCAGTCAGCGGCAGAGAATCATTTAGGCAGACCAGAGAGTCTTTTGGCGCAGATGTCAATGTTCAACGAAATGAGCGCGGTACTGAAATTGAAGGAAATGTAGATTACCAACGGATTCGCTCCAGTGGAAGCGGTGTTCAACCCGGTGGTGGCCGAGGAACCAGCTCTGAAGACGTTGTTTCACAACGCTTGCGGAGAAATTAAATGCCGAACAATATCAACCGCACCACGACACAAGGATTTTCATTTCAAATCAACTCTCAGGGTAAATCTAAGCTGTCTAGCTATCAATCAACAGAAATCGGCCCTAGTGATTCGCTCAAGCATCGCCAACACGACCGGGATCATGACCGCTTTAGAGATCCGTTTGATTCACCGCGCCATCGTGACCAACGCAGCGATGGCCCTGGCCATTCTCGTCATGACTGCAAAACGATCGATTTGTTTCCACGTCGACCTGATTACCCGGGTCTAGACACAAAACACGGACGTCAAGACTGTTATCAACAAGCTTACAAATGTAACGACGCCAACCGTTTATTGGAACTTGCACGTGCAGAGTCTGAATTGCAATTGATGCCTGATATCAAAGCGGGTGATTTATTGCGTCAGTCTTATCATGCAGCTTTGGCATGCAATGATGCTCAGCCATTATTGGGTATTGCTGAGCTTGAAAACAGCAAGCAATTGATGCCTGATATTAAAGCGGGTGATGTCTTGCGTCAGGCTTATCATACGGCTTTGAAAACCAATGACTCAATCACGTTGATCGATATTGCGAAGTTTGAAGAAGCAAACAATTTAATGCCTGATATTAAAGCTGGAGATATCCTCAGACAAGCCCAGCAGATGACTTTTCGTCCCTATTAAGTAAAGATAAACTAGCCCTGGTCTCTCTTAGTCAAGCTGAGCCGTAAAGTCTTTGCCATGGGTTCCTGCAATCAATATCCGGCTTAGACTGGGGCTGTTTTTTAGGCTGTTTACCAATATTTTAGCTGGCCAAACCCGGCCAAAGACGCTTTGTAAAAATCGACCGGTTTGCAGGCGACTGCCAAAAGCCTGCCGCCAATCTTCTTGATAGGCTCGCTCCAATTCTGAACGCGAGATCTGGTCCTTCAAAAATGGTGCCAGGCGCTTGCTTAACAGCGCTGAAGCCCGGAAAGCCATGCTCATGCCATTGCCACACAAAGGCGGGATCAGGCCCGCCGCGTCGCCCAGCATTAAGACATGGTCTTCGATCAGACTGCGCGGGGCAAACTGAACCTGGGCAATGGCCTGGGGTTTGTCGTAGAGGTGTTCAGCATGTGTAAAAATAGAGCGTAGATAAGGGTTTTTAATCTGGGCTTCTAGTGATTTGGGCTGGCCGCCAGCTGCCTGAAAGGCTTGTGCTGAGACCAGATAACAGGCGCAGACCCGCCCGTCTTCAATTGCTGAGATGCCACAATAACCCCCTTCGAAATTATGCAGCGCTATCAGATCTTGCGACCAGCGCAAACGCAAATGGTATTTGATGCCGACATAAGTAGGCACCCCGGTTTGGGCAGGCAGACGTTCCGGGCGCAAACTGAGATCGAGGCGATCGTATTTGCCAAAGGCTCCACAGACTTGACGCACATTATAATCGCCCTGGGTGGTCTCGACTTCAAAGGCTTCAGCGATAAAGCGCAGGCCCCGCACCCGTGTCTTTTCGAGCAGGGTCACTCCTTCAGCCAGGGCGCGTTGGGCCAACAAATGATCCAACAGATAGCGGCTGATCCCAAAGCCACCAGGCAATAAAGGGCTCTCTAAACTTTGACCACCCGGCTCCGAGACCAGCAAGCGCCGAATTTGAGGTAAGGCCAGCGAATCCAAATCCAGACCGAGCTGCTCCAAAAATAGTCGGGATTCATCGGCAATATACTCGCCGCAGACCCGATGAAAGGGATACGATTTTTGCTCCCAGAGGACCACCCGAAAGCCTTGTCGGGCCATCTGTATCGCCAGGCTCAGGCCCGCCAGTCCGCCGCCAATAATCCCCAGATCATAATCAGGCATCAGAGATTGCCATAGACTAGCCAGCGAAAGGCCCAGATCCATTCGATCTGGGGTCGCAAGCCTGCCTGCGCCAATTGCTGTTTGAGTTCAGCCCGAGAGAAGCCGCGCCAGACAGATAAGGGCGCGTCATTGCGGACCAGCTTTGAGCCCGACAAGCCATAGGTCAGGGCTTTAATGCCATGATAAGCCAGGGGGTGGCGGTGTAAGTCGTTGATCACAAAGCCATAGCGTCCCTGACGGCGTATCCAGCGAAAATAGTCTTGCAGGGCATCGGGGTTTAAGTGATGACAGAGCAAGGAGCTAATAATCAGATCGGGCTCCAGATCGAGATCACGGTAATCGGCCTGAATAAAGTTAATGCCCAGCCCTTCACAGGCCCGCTCAGCATAGACGATCGCGTCGGCATGTAAGTCGACGCCAGTTAATTGTAAGCGTAAGCCCCGGCGTTGGCCCCAGGCCTGTACCTGTGCCAGGGTATCGCCTCCGCCACAGCCAATATCCAGAATATGCCAGCTGCGCTGTGGGCTGAGCAGCAGTCGTTCCAGGCCCAGCAGCGTGGCCCGATGACCGCCCAGCAGGGTATTGATACGATCCAGTTCATCTAAATTGCGCCACAAATCCGCCTGTGGGATATCGTCGGCATCAAGCAATTCAAGCTGCTGAGAGCGCTGAGATAGATCTGCTAAGCTGGGCCAGTTCATGGTTTCATTGCCTGATTCGTCCCTAACTCAGACAAGACCAGGAACCAGGACTGCTGACTCCAGGCTTAAACCTGGCCCAAAGGCGGCGGCAAAGATTGCTTGCTTCGGGTTTGATTTTATCAATTCTTTGAGTACAAATAGCACCGTCGGTGAGGACATATTGCCATAATTTTGTAAGGTCTGATACGAAGCCGCCAGGGCTTCAGCGGGTAAGTCCAGGGCCTCTCTAAAGACATCGACGATTTTGCGCCCCCCCGGATGTAAGCACCAGTTCTGGATCGCCTCGACCGATATACCGGCTTTGGCGGCAGCGCGCGCTACCAGTCCAGCGGCTGCACCTTGCAAAAGCGTTGGCACTTCTGGACGCAGACGCATCAAAAATCCGGTTTCGGAAGGGTGCCAGGCCATGGCGTCCCAACCTGCGAGGGCTATTTCAGAATGAAAGGCGCGCAGTTCTAAAGCCGGGCCTGTGGGCAATGCACCGACCAGCACGGCGGCAGCGCCATCGGCAAACAACATGCCTGAGCTGAGATGATCCCAGTCCAGCTTGAGTTGAAAATGCAAGGTGCAGAGCTCAGCACAGACTATTAAAACCTGGGCCTGGGGGTCGGCTTTACAAATCGCCTGGGCTTGTTTGAGCGCATGCATGGCAGCATAACAGCCTAAAAAGTAGACCCCTGTGCGCTGGGTGGTCAGGGGTAATTCCAGATCACGGATCAGTTCTAAATCCAGCCCCGGTGCTGCCAAACCGGTACAGCTGACGGCGATTAAATGGGTCACTTGCGTCAGCGGGGCCTGCAGGTCCTGGACAGCCTGACGAGCCAGATCCAGTATCGTCTGCTGATAAACCTGCATGCGCTCACTTAAACTGGCTTCTCGCCCGTCAGCGAATAATGCGCCCTGCTGACCCTGGCCAAAATCTGGCAAGACCGAATGGCGCGTGGCGATTCCGCTGCGTTGATAGATTTTCTCCAGTTGCGCAGCCGTTTTGGGATCGGGCTGAAGCGTGTCAAGCATGAAGTCGAGTAGCTCGGATTGCGGGTAGGCATGTTCAGGGACAGCGGTCCCAATCGCTTGTATATATGGCATATGATCAGCTTACGCTAGCAGATTGGCTTAGGCAAGGGACGATGGGTCTTAGCGCCTGACCGTCTGCTGTCGTGTTGCGCAAGCGGCTCTCTGCTTAAGGACTAATAATGCCCTGGCCTGTCTCAGCGATATCTCTGGGCTTTGTGGCTGGGTCTATCTTTTTACCTGAGTCAGTAGCGTATACTCAGAGGGTAGGCCATCGGGCTAGATTCAATACCTTTCACAATTTCCGCCGCGTTCGGCACTGCTTTCGAAGGAGAGCATTCAGAATCGGTTTTCAGTTATTTCTCTCATTTTCTTATGCAGGCCTTGGCCTGTTCTTTTTTCATTCCAAACCGAGGTGATCGATGCCGAATTTTCAACGTGCCATTTTAACGCATGGGGGTTCATCTTCCAATCCGAAGGACGCTGATGGTCCTCAAGCTGCCGCTAAACGTGGTTTTGAACTGCTTCAGCAAGGGCAGCCTGCTTTGAGCGCTGTCGTCCAGGCTGTGCGCCACTTAGAAGCTGATCCGCGCTTTAATGCGGGCTTAGGTTCCCAGATTCGTGCCGATGGGCAGACGATTCAAATGGATGCTTCTTGCATGACAAGCGCGGGTGCCTTTGGGGCCGTGGCCTCTGTCGAAGGACTACAGCACCCGATTGATCTCGCTGAAGGGGTCTTGCTGCATTCGTCCTGTCTGCTACTGGTGGGCGACGGCGCCCGTATTTTTGCTCAGCAACAAGCGATTCCGATGCATTTACTGCCTGCTGCTAGTGGGACCCTGGCAGCGCCAGCAGCCTGTGACACCGTGGGGGCTGTGGCCTTTGATGGCAGCGGCTTCGCGGCGGCGCTTAGCTCCGGTGGGCTCTTTGAGTCTCCCCTGGGCAGAGTTGGTGATGTGCCTTTACCGGGTTGTGGCCTGTTTTGTGGCCCGAATGGTGCCGTGGCCTGCACCGGAGACGGCGAAGATATTGCCCTCAAGCTGCTGGCCCATACGGTCTACGGCTGGCTCGATACCCTCAGCCCTGACGAAGCCGCCCACAAAGCCCTGAGTCTTTTTGAGCTCTCTGTCGATGTTGGGCTGATTATCGTCACTAAAAATGGTTTCGCAGGGCTGGCCCGTGATGGCATGGCCTGGGCAGATCTCAGTGAGGGGGAATAAACCATGGCAGGCAAAGCTTTATTTCAAGGGCGTTTGATCGCCATCGGCGGCAACGAAGACAAGTCAGAGCAATTGCTGGTTCTGAAACGCATGGTGAAAGAGATTGGCAAGGCTGATTTCCAGGTTGGGATCATTACCACCGCCAGTCAAGAGCCCGAACAACGCGCCCGCGATTATCAGCAGGTCTTTACGACTCTGGGAGCTTCCCAGATTACGATTTTAGATATTCGCGATCGCACCCAGGCCAATGACCCTGAGATCTCCAGTAGCCTCAATGGCCTGGATCTGATCTTTCTGACCGGAGGCGATCAATTGCGCCTGACCACCATTTTGGGAGGATCAAAGGTCCTCGATGCGATTCACGAATGCCTGGAAGCAGGTGCCCTGATTGCCGGGACCAGTGCCGGTGCCGCTGTTTTTTCAGACACGATGATTTATGAAGGCAGCAGCGAAGAAGGCCTGGTCAAAGGCAAAGTGCTGACCACTTCAGGCTTTGGTTTTGTTGAAAACATTGTCTTTGACACCCATTTTATGGCTCGCGGGCGTCTGGGTCGCCTGATCCAGATTGTGACGACCAACCCGACCTGTTTTGGCGTCGGCCTGGGTGAAGACTCTGGCGTGGTTTTCAGCGACGGAGAGACGATGGAAGTGATCGGTTCGGGCCAGGTCGTGATCGTCGATGGATCAGAGATTGGACATTCCAATATTCGTGATATTCAGCTCGGTGGCCCGATTGCTGTCGAAAATGTCAAGATCCATTCGTTAGTCAGTGGCTATGGCTTTGATTTTAAGCATCGCCGTTTTTTAAGCCCCTCAGAGATAGAAACCAAGGAGTCTTCATGATCACCATTCAAGAGCTGCGCGCCTTACGAGGCCCCAATCGCCACACCCGCCACACGGCAATTTTTATGGTCTTAGATATTAACGGCTACGAAGAGCTGCCCTCAGATAAACTCCCTGGGTTTAACGAGCGCCTGCTGGCACTGATCCCCAGCTTACAAACCCATGGCTGCTCGATTGGCAGCCCCGGCGGCTTTGTACAACGCCTGAAGCAGGGCACCTGGGCCGGTCATATCATTGAGCATATTGCCCTGGAACTGCAGGG
>JBBKWI010000204.1:0-13591 GCA_037968875.1 Candidatus Sericytochromatia bacterium
GAAATATAGTGCCAGCTATCACGGGAGAGATCGGTCAAGATCTGATTGATGCGATTGGTGGCATCCAAAACACGGGAGTAGCTTTCGCGGGTGGCGATTTGGGTGCTCATCATTTCGGCTTTGAGGCCCAGTGACTCGATCAGATTACGTGAAAAAGTCTGCCAATTGTGTTCAGGGAAAAAGGTTTGAAAGACATGCCAATTGCCTGTGGCGCCATTGAGTTTGCCGCCGATAGGCAACAGTTGCTCTAAATAACGTACTTCTTGTAGCAAGCGTGAGCCGAAAACGGCGTATTCTTTGCCGACAGTGGTTGGCGAAGCGGCCTGCCCATGGGTGCGCGAAAGCATGGCGACGTCTTCATTACTGCCAATCCAATGATTCAGAGTACGCAAAATATCTTTGAGAGAGGGCAAGAAAACGTGTTGGTAGCTTTCTGTTAGCATCAGAGCGTAAGCCAGATTATTGACATCCTCTGAAGTTAGTCCCCAATGTAGCCAATTGACCCATTCGCCAAAACCCTGGGCTTCAAGAGCCTCTGCCAGAGCGTATTCAACGGCTTTGACGTCGTGACGGGTCTGGGCTTCATGCGCTTTGACTGCTTGCACCAGATCGGGGCTCTGCTCAAGTTGCCTCAGGTAGTCAAACAGTCCATCGGGTATTTCTTTGTCGAGAATTTGCAAAAGGGCTTTCAAAAAGCACAATTCAACTCGGATCCGATTTTTGATTAGGGCCTGCTCAGAAAAGAATGGGCGCAAGGGATCTAAATCGCGTTGATAGCGGCCATCCAGGGGTGAAATCGCCAATAAAGATTCGGATGATGGCTCAGTCATTAGATTTGCCCGATCATTTTATGGGTTTGAGGGATCACCCGCACGTTTTTGAGTTCTTTTTTGGCCAGGGCTTGCCAGTTTAGCATTTGCTCTGGGGTAGGTGGATGACGCACGATACCGTAGGGCGTGACCGGCTGCAAAATAAGCATGATATTGCGATCAATCCGGCGGATAATATCCAGACTCGTGCTGATTTCAGCGGGTAGCGAGTCCCGGCTAAGCACCAGCTTGACGAAGACCTCTTTACGAGCCGCCCGCTGCAGAAATTGTTCGTGCTCATGCCAATAGGCTTGTAAGCCTGTTGCTGACGGTAGTTTGAAGTCCATGCCGATCATCCAGAGGTCATCGATTATTTCTTCCAGGTTTTGATAGAGAATCCCATCGGTTTCTAAATAAAGCGGGAAGCGGGGTTTGAGGTAAGGAATCAGGCCGCGCAAAGCGCGAATATGTTGCATGGGCTCGCCACCGGTTAATGATACTGAGTCATGCAGACCTTCAAAGCTTTCTAGCTGGTCGATATAGCGCATCAGATCCGTGTGCAGGACAGGGTTTGCCAGGGTGGTGAAATCACGTTGGCCAGGGGTGACTTCGATCCGACAGCGGCGCTGCTTGGTATGGGTGGCAGGCGTATCGCAATACGCGCATTGAATATGGCAACCCAAAAAACGGATAAAGATTTGGCGGCTGCCGACAATCGGCCCTTCGCCCTGAATCGCTGAAAACATTTCGACCAAAAAGGCATGATCAGAGATGTTGGACTTTGGCTTTTTCTGTCCAGGACTGGGTTTGGATGTGTTTTGTGCCAGCGAACTGGTCAAATGGCTGTCTAAAATCATATCTTCAGTTTAACAGGTGGGCAGTCGTTTTGACTGCCATAAAGGGTGATGGCGCTTGAAAAGTTTGGCGGAAGTTTGACAAAGGCCCGTTCTTTGGGATTTGTTTGGAACCGATATACTAGAGTTTACAATCGCTTGCTAAGGAATCTATATGCTTAAGTTCTCGCTTCAATCTAGGCTCCAACACCGCTCAATTCAATACCGGCTGCCAGGCTGGTCCCGGACCCTTTTGCTAGCGATGGCGCTGCATTTGCCTCTGGTCCCTGCCCTGGCGCAACAGCAAGTCACTATTCAGGCCCAGGCCAGTGCAACCCCGTTCCCTCATTTTTGGGAAACTATTTTTGGCTCAGGTCGCGCCGTACTCAGCTTGCGTGAAAGCTATCGCACAGATATGCGACAGGTAAAAAATGCGACTGCGATGGCTTATGTGCGACCCCATGCGATCTTTCATGATGAAATCGGTGTCTATGATGAAGATGCCCAGGGTCAGGCGATCTATAATTTTTCGTTGGTGGATCAGATATACGATGGCTTGCTTGAGAACGGGGTGCGCCCCTTTGTGGAACTTAGTTTCATGCCGCGCAAATTGGCACTGCATCAAACCGAGCATCCTTTTTGGTATAAACAGATTACCTCGCCACCCAAAGATTGGCAAAAATGGGAAAATCTGGTTGAGGCCTTTACGCGGCACCTGGTAGAGCGCTATGGCGAAGCCGAAGTGGCCCAGTGGTATTTTGAAGTTTGGAACGAGCCCAATATTGATTTTTGGTCAGGAGACCCCAAAGAAGCCAGCTTTTACGAACTCTATGGGCGAGCAGCCAAAGCGGTCAAACGGGTCAGCCCACGTCTGCGGGTCGGTGGCCCGGGGACAGCTCAAGCCGCCTGGGTGGACCGCTTTATTGCTCACTGTGTGGCCAAGCAATTGCCACTTGATTTTGTGACCACCCATGTCTATGGTAATGAATCTGCCCAGGATGTCTTTGGCACCCAGGAAGCGATTCCGCGTAAAAACATGGTGGGGCGTTCGGTGCAAAAAGTCTATGATCAGGTCAAGGCTTCTGCCCGACCCGATTTGCCGATCATCTGGAGCGAATACAATGCCACCTATCGCAATGATGTCGCCGTGACGGACTCTGCTTTTATGGGCCCCTGGCTGGCCAATAATATTCGCCTGAGTTCAGGCAAGGTGGACGCCATGTCTTTTTGGACCTTCTCGGATGTTTTTGAGGAGTTTGGAGTCGTCAAAACCCCTTTTTATGGGGGCTTTGGCTTGATCGCCACGGGCCATATACCCAAGCCTTCTTTTAATGCCTTTAGCTTGCTACACAAATTGGGTAGCCAGCGGATTGCAGTGGCTTCAGAAGACGTATTGGTGACCCGCCGTGAAGATGGCAGTCTGGCGATTGCTGCCTGGAACTATGCAGAACCAGGCAGCCCGACGCCGCCCTTGAAACTGAACCTGCGTCTGGAGCAACTCAAGGGTTTGCAAACAGCGCTTATCTACCGATTGGATCCCGCGCATGGTTCTGCTCTGCCTCTCTGGGAAACAATGGGTCGCCCCGCCACTCCCAGCAGAGAACAATTGCTACAATTACGCCAGGCGGCCCAGATGCCTACGCCAGCAATTCAGAGTTTGAAGCCAGGAGCGGATACACTTTCGCTGGAAATACCGGCTTACGGCTTAGTGCTGGTCGAAGTCTTCAAATAGGAGCAAGTTCTCTGTAGCAAAACCGGACAAGCAAACAAAGTACCTGAAAACCAGACGATGGAGATCATGATGAGGAAACCGCTTTTGCTAGTCAGCAGTCTATTAGCGATCACGCTTTTGGGCTGCCAGACCCCGCGTGTCAACAATACTGGCCAATTAGCGTCTGCGCCTTTACGCCAATTGGGAGCCTCACAGTCGTCACTTGTCGCCAGCCAGTTGAGCGCAAGTGATCAGGTCTTTCTAGACGATCTCTCAGAGCGTTCCTTTCGTTATTTTATTGAGCAGGCGGGTGAGCAAAGTGGCCTGGTCTTAGATCGGGCGCAGACTCAGGGCAGCCCGAGCGGCGAACGGGTTGCCAGCACGGCAGCAACGGGATTTGGTTTGACGGCTTTGTGCATTGGCGCAGAACGGGGCTGGATTTCTAAGGCTGACGCCCGGCAACGGATACTCAAGACGCTGCAATTTTTGGTGCAGCAGGTCCCGCATGAGCACGGTTGGATGCCGCATTTTATTGATCAGCAGACGGGCGCACGCAGTTGGAAAAGTGAGTATTCTTCGATTGATACGGCTTTGTTAATGGCCGGTGTGCTCTCAGCCAAAGGCTATTTTCTAATGGATCGTGAAATTGCGAACCTGGCTGACTTGCTCTATGAACGACTCGATTTTCAATGGATGTTAAATGGGCATCCTGGCTTGCTGTCTCATGGCTGGAGCCCGGAGCATGGTTTTATTCCTACCCGTTGGGATACCTATAGTGAGCATATGATTCTACAAATGCTGGGCCTGGGCGCGCCCAAAAATCCCTTACCGGCTACTGCCTGGAAGGCCTGGCGACGCAATGATATCAACTACGCCGGTTTCCATTACCTCAATTCTGGGCCTTTGTTCACCCATCAATTTTCTCAGGCCTGGTTAGATTTACGGCATCAGCGTGACTCTGTCGCTCCCCATACCAATTTTTTTACCAACTCTATCACTGCCACACGGGCCCACCATGCTTTTAACCAGGAGCTTGCCACTGACTTCCCGGGCTATTCTAATCTGATTTGGGGTATTACCGCCTCCGATAGCGCCAAAGGCTATGTGGCCTGGGGGGGGCCACCCCGCGAAGACACCATCGATGGCACGGTTGTGCCCTGTGCTGCAGCTGGCTCACTGATGTTTACACCCGAACTATCTGTGCCTGCCCTGCGCGCCATGCAGACTCGCTTTGGGAAACAAATTTACGGGCGCTATGGCTTTGCTGATGCTTTTAACCCCAATACAGGTTGGGTCAACCCCGATGTGATCGGAATTGATATCGGCATTACGCTCTTAAGCGCTGAAAATCTCAGATCTGGCAATGTTTGGAAGTGGTTTATGCGCAACCCTGAAATGACACGGGCCTATCAAGCGGCGGGTTTGACGACTGACACACGTCGCTAAGTTCGCTAGCTGGGTTTTAAACTTAGCTAAGCTGGGAATACATTTTTGTTAGACTGATACCAAAATCGCAATAGAACGCAATAGAAAATGGGATCTCATGACAGAAAAAAATATTGCCGTGATCGGAGCGGGTTACTGGGGCAAAAACCTGGTCCGCAATTTTGAACAGCTAGGTGTCTTACACACGGTCTGTGATCCTTCTGAGAGCGGCCAGGCGACTGCTCGTGAGCTGGCACCGGCAGCCGTATTGACTGCAGATTATCAGGCTGTGCTAGCCAATTCAGCGATTCTCGGCGTGGTGATTGCCACCCCAGCGGTTACCCATTTTGAGATGTCACGTCAGGCCTTACTGGCTGGCAAAGACGTTTTCTGCGAAAAACCGCTGGCGCTTAACTACCGTGATGCGCAAACCCTGGTGAATCTTGCTCACGAGCGCGAGTGCATGCTAATGGTCGGGCATATTCTGGAATATCATCCAGCCATCTTGAAATTGCGAGAGTTGATCGCTGATGGCGAACTGGGTGAGATTCGTTATTTGTATTCCAATCGTTTGAATCTGGGCAAGATTCGCCGCGAAGAAAATATTCTGTGGTCTTTCGCTCCTCATGATATTGCCGTGATTTTGCGTCTGGTTGGCGATCTGCCTTTTCAGGTGATTGCCAATGGTGGCTCTTATTTACAGCCCAATATCGCCGATGTGACCCTGACACAATTGAGCTTTGATAATGGTCTTTCGGCCCATATTTTTGTCTCCTGGCTTAACCCTTTTAAAGAACAAAAGCTAGTCGTTGTCGGGTCGCGTAAAATGGTTGTTTTTGATGATATTCAAAAACATTTATTGTTATATGATCAACGTGTTGATTTCGAAGCGGGTGAGCCGATTCCGATCAAAGGCGATGGCGTCGCGATTGAATATGGCAATGCTGAGCCGCTTAAGCTCGAGTGCCAGGCCTTTTTAGACGCGATCACGAGCCGTCAACCGGCTTTGACTGACGGCGAAAGTGGTTTGCAAGTGCTCAAAGTCTTGCAAGCGGCGCAACGCTCTTTGATTACCCATGGTCAAACCATTTTATTACCGATGGAATAGAGAAAATCATGTCATACTTTGCCCATGAAAGTGCTTTTATCGATGCCGGCTCCGAGATTGGAGACGGTTCACGGATCTGGCATTTTTGCCATATTATGTCTGGGGCTAAACTGGGCCCGGAGTGTAATCTGGGTCAAAATGTCTATATCGCCAGTGGGGTCGTGATCGGTGCCCGAGTCAAGATTCAGAACAATGTTTCTGTTTACGAAGGGACGGTGCTTGAAGACGAAGTCTTCTTGGGTCCTTCCTGTGTCTTAACGAATATTTCTAATCCCCGCTCCCAGGTCAAGCGTCAACATTTATACGAACAGACTTTCGTGCGCCGAGGCGCAACGATCGGGGCCAATGCCACTCTGGTTTGTGGCATAGAGATTGGACGCTATGCTTTTGTGGCTGCCGGGGCTGTAGTTACCCATGATCTGCCTGATTATGCTCTGATGATGGGCGTGCCTGCGCGTCAACAGGGCTGGATGAGTCGCCATGGTCATGTTTTGCCTTTTCAAGGAAGCGCAACTCAGATAGTGCTTTGCCCAGAAAGTGGCTATCAATACCAACTTGAAAACGGTCGTGTGCATTGCCTTGACCTGGCTGAAGACCAACCCTTACCTACGGAGCTGAGTCAGGGCCAAAAGACCTATCCCCAATTTAAACCCAGCAAATCAATTCAAAAATAAAAAGGACTCATACTGATGCCTATTCCGATGTTAGATCTCAAACGTATTCATGACCCGATTGCTGCCGATCTGCGCAATGCTTTTGACCAAACCTTGAGCCAGAACAGCTATATTTTGGGCGCACCCGTGCAGCAATTTGAAGCGCAATGTGCAGAATATCTGGGTGTCAAACACGCCATTGGTGTCTCTTCAGGCTCCGATGCACTTTTATTGGCCCTAATGGCCCTCGAAATTGGGCCTGGTGACGAAGTCATTTGCCCGACTTACACTTTCTTTGCCACGGCTGGAGCGGTCTCGCGTCTGGGCGCGACTCCCGTTTTTGTTGACCTGGATCCAGCTACTTATAACTGGGACTTAGAGCAGGTTTTTGCCGCGCGTACGTCTCGCACCAAAGCCGTGATCCCGGTGCATTTGTTTGGACTCTGTGCTGAGATGCAGGGCTTAAGCGACTGGGCTGAGAAGTATCAGATCGCTGTGATCGAGGATGCAGCTCAGGCGATGGGTGCCACTGTAAATGGCAAACAAGCCGGCAGTCTGGGTGATTTTGGCTGCTATTCGTTTTTTCCGTCCAAAAATCTGGGCGGATTTGGCGATGGCGGCTTATTGGTGAGTTCAGATGACTCTCTGGCTGAACGGGCCCGAATCTTAAGGACACATGGGGCCAAACCCAAGTATCACCATGCCTTTGTCGGTGGGAACTTCAGGCTAGATGCGCTGCAAGCCGCTTTGTTAGCTATAAAGCTGCCTCATTTGGATAGCTATATTAGCCAACGCCAAAGCGTCGCTCAGTATTACTTGATGGCCTTTCAACGGGCCAGTTTACAAGAAGCATTGTTTTTGCCGCGCTTGCCTGATAAAGACCAAAATCATACCTTTAACCAATTTGTCGTGCGCTTGCCCAATCAAGCGACTCGTGATGGCTTACAAGCCCATCTCAAGCAAGAAGGCGTAGCTTCGGCGATCTACTATCCCAAAGCGCTACATCAACAGGATTGCTTTGCAACAGAGTCGATCCCAGCATTGCCCCAGGCTGAACGAGCTGCTCAAACGACCTTGGCTTTGCCGATTTTCCCGGGGATGCAACAGACTGAAATTGATGAAGTGGTGGGGCAAGTCGCCAGTTTCTTTGGAATCTAAGCAGCGCTATTAATTTCTGCTAGCTGAGCATAAGCTTGCATTTCCTGAGCCACGGCTTGCCAGTCAATCTGAGCCAGATCGTCTCGTCCGGCAGTTAAGCGCTTGAGCAACTCTTGCTGGGCTTGACCCAGGGCCTCGGCCTGGGCATAGGGAATTCGATGAAAAGAAACCATCGAGTACTTGGGTATAAAAATCTCCGGGTAGCGGGATTCCAGTTCCAGGCTGAGTTTTTTGCGCAGTAAGAAATCGCTGTCGGCTACCCGATCGCGCATTTCAATAAAATTATCGAGGGCCAGATTGGCGATCGCATTGGCATCTGCCAGGCGTTGACTTGAAAACTGACTAAAGACTTCAGAGATATTTGGACCGTAAGTTTGAAAGGCTTTTGCCAGTAGAGTGCAGTCTTCAAAAGCTGAGTTCATGCCCTGGCCGAAAAATGGCACAATCGCATGACTGGCATCCCCGATTAAGAGCATCTGTCCATCGACATGCCAGGGCGCGCAACGGATGGTCGATAAAACCCCTGTGGGATTAGCCAGATAGGTTTCAATCAAGTCGGGCATCAATGCCAGGGCATCAGCAAAATAGCGCTCAAAAAATGCTTGAATTGCAGCCGGACTATTATCGAGACTTTGAAAGCTCTCTTGACCTTCAAAAGGTAAAAATAAAGTACAGGTAAAACTTTTGTCAGGATTGGGTAAGGCAATAAGCATAAAGTGGCCACGGGGCCAGATATGTAAGGACTCAGGATCCATTTGAAACTGAAGATTGGCTCCCGCCGGGATCGTCAGTTCTTTGTAGCCATGGTCCAGATAGTTCTGGGAATAATTGACGCGCAAACGCTGAATCAGTGAACGACGCAAAGCTGAACCCACGCCATCGGCACCAATCACGGTCGGGCTCTGAATGATATAGTCTTGCCCTTGCGCGTCTTGCATTTGCAATTGTTTTTTGTCGAAGTCCATGCCCAGACAGCGCTGTTCAAAACGAATCTCAACGCCTGCTTTTTCGGCGGCGTCCATCAAGACCTGATTGAGATAGGATCTGGAAATCGAGTTGATGTATTCATCGTCCTTGAGGCCATAAGGCTGAGAGGTCAGTTCGCCATCCGGGGCATGCATCATGCGTCCGCGCATTGGCAGAGCTTGTTCCAGGACTTTGTCTTTAAGTCCCACTTCGTCCAGGGCATGTAGACCTCTGGCTGAAAGTGCCAAATTGATTGAGCGTCCGGCAGCCTGGGTCTGTGAGCGCATATCCCCCCGGCGTTCGAGCAGGCTGACCTGATGTCCAGCCTGAGCAAGATAGACCGCAGCGAGTGTGCCTGCTAAGCCCGAACCTACGATCGTTAATGGCTCAGTCATGGCTAATACAGGTTTGCAGTGCGCTGGCGGCATCAAAGACGTCTTCAAAGGTATTGTAAAGTGGCACAGGTGCCATACGCAGAATATTGGGTTCACGCCAATCGCAAATAATGTCCTGGGCGATCAGCGCCTGAAAGAGACTGCGATCAGCACCAGCTACTTGTAAAGACAGTTGGCAACCCCGTTGTGAAGGATCTTCAGGGGTGATCAAACGAATGGTTTCGCCATTCTGAGATTGAATCAAAAACTCCAGAAAACTAGTCAGTAAACGGCTTTTGGAACGCAATTGCTCCATTGTGAAATTATCAAATATTTGCATCGAAGCCCGTAAGGCCGCTAAAGGCAAAATCGCTGGATTGCTCAATTGCCAACCTTCGGCGCCGTTGGTTGGTTCAAATTGATCGGGCATTTGAAAGCGACTCTGTTGATCATGTCCCCACCAGCCAGCGAACCGCGGGTAGCCCTGGTCGGCGTGGCGCTGGTGTACAAAGCAGCCACCCAGATTGCCTGGGCCGCCATTGAGGTATTTGTAGGTACACCAGACGGCGAAATCTACATCCCATTCGTGTAATTTGAGCACCACATTGCCAATCGCATGGGCCAGATCGAGACCGACCAGGCAGCCCTTCTCGTGGGCCAGGCGGGTAATTGCCCGCATATCAAGGACCTGACCTGAAAAATAGGAAACGCCTCCAAGTAGGACCAGAGCGATGTCTTCGCCATGGTTTTCCAGGGCTTCGAGAATACGCTCTGTGCTAACGCACTGACTATCGGGATCGGGCGCCACTCTGATCAGATCCCGCGCGGGATCAAAACCATGAAAGCTGAGTTGAGAAGCCACGGCGTATTGATCAGACGGGAAGGCCTGGCCTTCAATTAAGATTTTGGGACGATCGAGGGTCGGACGATAAAAGGAAACCATCATCAAATGCAAATTGACGGTCAGGCTGTTCATGATCACGACTTCGTCTTTGTCAGCGCCGACTAGTTTGGCCATGGGTTCGCTTAGCAGTTCGTGGTAATACATCCAGGGGTTGGGTGCCTCAAAATGCCCGCGCACGCCCAGGTCTTCCCAGTAATCCAGCTCGGCATTGACCATGTCTCGGGCCAGTTTGGGTTGCAAACCAAGGGAATGTCCGCATAAATAAACGCTCTCTTTGCGGCTTTGACCTGAAGGAATATGAAAGTTGGAGCGGCACTCCCGTAAGGGATCATTGGCGTCCATGAGCTTGGCAAAATCGCGGCTGGCTCGGAATTTCATTGGCTTTCCTCCAGAAAAATATCTAAACCATATATACCACAAAAAAAGAGCTCTGGTATCGCATTCTTTTTGAGCGTGAGTTTGTCAGCACTAAAACCCGGTAATCTGGTGATTTTTTGCTGGATTTTGCTTAAGCAATCTCTGGGCTTTGTTTTCGACTTAATGCTGTCAATCAGCTGGCGAGATAGTGAGAGCGAAAAGCAGTTCGGTGTTCGATTTTAAATTCAAAAGCACGCAGTTCGCTTTGGATCATCAACTGAGCTTGTTTTAACAAATGCATATCCTGAGGGTGACCTTTGCGCCCAATATCTTCAAGAGTTAGCAAGCGGGCGTCAGGGTGGTAGCCGAGATCCGTTGAGATTGTTGGCAGTGCTCGGGGCATCGACAGATCAAACAATTGACGGGGGGATTGCAGTAAGGTTTCGGTCTGCTCTTGTGTGAGCACTGAAGCTTTGCTAGAGACAGCCACCAGCACAATATCTGCCACCAGTGCGGCCTGATAACGCTCAGACCAGGGCCGCCACGAGAGATGACTGTATTGGGCGACTTGCTGTGCCCTGCTAGAGTCTCGATTGCAAACAGTAATCTGGACGGGTTGGCGACTCAGGTAGTCTGCAAGTCCCTGGCCAAGTTGTCCCAGACCGAGGATCAGTACCCGGCTGCGACGCGGCACGTTGAGCATGGCCCAGATGCTCTGCTCATAGCTGGGCAGACCGCCCTGAGACTGCCAATAACTGCGCACTCCTTTGGCACTGTGCTGCGCTTTTTGAAAGAGGGAGTTGAGCAACGGACCTGCGCTGCTCAGATTTTTCGCTTCAGCCAGAGCCTGCTTGAGTTGATGTGCGATATAGTGCTCTCCCAAGACCTGGGATTTTAGACCCGCTGATACTTCCAATACATGCTGTGCCACCGTACGGCCTTGCTGATATCTTAAAAGCTGATGAAAGGGAGACAGTAACGCCTCAATTTCAGCGGCTACCCCAGCGGTATAAGGGCTGACCAGATAGATCTCAAAACGATTGCAAGTCGAGAGTATCAAGACTTCTGTAATCAATGGAGAGCTCAAGAGACATTGTGTCAAGTGCTGGGTGTCCAGTCGGGCAAAGGCTTCACGGTATTCCAGACTATAATTTTGGGCATCTAGCCCCCAGAGATGTAAGTGATTCAGCATTAATTAAGTCTCCTTTTTGTTTGCTAATCTGTCATTATCATGGGGTCAGCTTTTAACAAAAATCAGCTTATTTTTGAACTTTTTGAAAAATGTTACAAAATATGAAGCGATGAGCTGACTCGAATACCTCGAATATAGAGTGAGCGTTGGTTTAAAGCAGCAACGTAAAAGTGATACGCTATCGACTTACTCGCATCGCAAGGCAGTACTTGTGTTAAAACAGACTGACCACTTCTGACTAAGGAAAGATCGATGCAAGACAGTCTGAGTCGACCTATCGTTGGGCGTTTTGCTCCCAGTCCCACAGGTTTTATGCATCTGGGCAATGCCCGTTCTGCACTGCTGGCCTGGTTGCAGGTCCGTGCTTTAGGCGGGCAAATGATCTTGCGGATCGAAGATCTGGATCGCCAACGTTTGCGCCCTGAGGCAGATGCTGCATTAGCAGAAGATCTGGCCTGGCTAGGTCTGGATTGGGATGCTGAGCATAAGCAGTCTGAACGTCTAGATATATATCAGACTTATCTGGAGCAATTAGAGACGTATGCCTGTACTTGTTCACGCAAAGATATTCGCGAGGCCGCCTCAGCACCGCATGTGCCAGAAGGGATTTACCCTCAATTGTGTAAGCGTGGCCCACGAGAATCAGATCGGCCGTTGGCCCTGCGCTGGCACTGCCCTGAGCAAACGATTTGTGTCGACGATTTGCGTCTGGGCCGACTCTGTCAGTCTTTGCCAAACGAGGTTGGCGATTTTGTTTTGCAGCGCAATGACGGGGTCTTTGCTTACCATTTGGCCGTCGTTGTCGACGATAGTCTGATGGGGGTGACTCATATTGCTCGGGGTGAAGATCTCTGGCAGAGCACTCCCCGTCAAGTGGCTTTGCAGCAGGCGCTGGGTTTTGAAACGCCAATCTACTTGCATTTGCCACTGATGCGCGATTTCCGGGGCGAACGACTGGCCAAGCGGGGCGGGGCCCCATCCCTGAGAGATCTGCGATTGGCGGGGCAGGATCCCCGGCGTGTGTTGGCGGATTTAGCTAAATCTTTGGCTTGGCAAGTGCCGGATCTGATCAGTGCTGAACAGCTTTTAAGCGAGTATGGCGAACGCATAGCTGCAGCTCAGTTTTAAAGGGGCAAGAGCTCGAGCTTAGCTTACCTCTTATCGGATCAAGGCCTGAAGCGCATCTATCTTTTTGATCACCAGCTGTTTATCGTTATCAGAGAGGATATCGTTCTGTTTCAGTCTACTCAGCTCACGCACCACAGATTCCACCGTGCTTCCTAGCATACTGGCGATTTCTTTACGGGTAATCTTGATATTGAGGGAAAACCCTTCTTTATCAGCGACTCCGAAGTGATGATTCAGGTTTAACAAAAGTGCTGCCATACGCTCGGGGAGGTTGCTATAGGCTAAAACCACAGATCTTTCCACCGTGATTTTAAGCTCTTTGCTCAACAGTTGCAGTAATTGAATACTGAATTTGGGATGGCTTTGCAAGACCTGATTAAAGAGGGCTTGATCTAAAAAACAGACCACGGAATCTTCCATGGCTTCAGCAGTGACCGTGTGGGCTTCATGGGTCAAAAATGCATGGTAACCGAGCAGTTCACCGGGTTGCGAAATGCGAGCCAGGTAATTTTTGCCCTGAGAATTCATCAGACTCTCTTTGATCTTGCCTTTGCCAATACAATACACCCCATAAGGTTTTTGGCCTTGATGAAAAATAGTTTGTCTGCGTTCGTAGTGGGTGCTGCTTTTACAGGTACTAAAATCCTGCAAGACTTGCTCAGGAAGGTCTTTAAAGGGATTGACCCTGGATACAGGACACGCTTCACAATTACTAAAGGGTTTCAGAATATCTTGGGCCATAGTTGTGCTCCAAATCAAAAAAGTTTTTTATTTGTCTTTCGACAGGTTTTTGCTCCTCCATAAAATAGACTAATGTAAATCAAGCTTAGCATAGATTGATCTGTAATACCCAAAAACCTTGATAATCATCAGTTCAAAAACTTGATCAGAATCAATTTTTAGCTTTGTCTGTGATCATTTCATTTTTATTAATAATTAGATAAAATAATAGGACGGGATTGAAAAATATAGT
>JBBKWI010000205.1:0-54888 GCA_037968875.1 Candidatus Sericytochromatia bacterium
GCTAAAATTCCTAAGATCAGGATAATCAGTAAGATATCCACGTTATTTCTCCATGAGTAAACGTAAGGTGGTGGCCGTTTTTTCAAAGGCCAACCCGACAGATTCGAGCTTATCGATAATACGGCTCCAGAGGATCACATCAGTGGCTTCTAAGCCCGAATCAGTCTGAAAAACCACGACCATTGCGCTATGGGCTTCAAGCTCTAACTCATGTGCTTTGCTACAGATGCCATCAATCATGGCGCTGACCGCGCGGGCTTCGGGGCCCGAAAACGAAGCATTGACGAGTCCGTTGAGCTCATCTAACAAAATATTGCTCAGGTATTCACGCAAGCTTTGAATTGTTTTGAGCATCGCTTGCAAGCACGACTCTAAATCGTCAGGGTATGCCAGGGGGCGTAAAGTAAACAATTTAGCGAGGGTTTCAGCCCGATCAGAAATACTGTCCATCGAAAAGATCAGTTCCATAAAGTCGCGCTTGGGAAAAGGGAAGAATAGGCTTTGACCAACCAAGGTGCGAATCTTGACTTTGATTTCGTCAATTTCACCCTCTTTTTTTGAAATCTCATTTGAGGTCAATGTACAATTTTCAATGTCTTCTGCTTTGAGAGCCTCAAATAATCTGGGAATTAAAAAGGTCACTTTGTTGGTCGTGCTCATCATCTCCTGTACCAGCAGGTACGGGGATTTTCCGAGTAATTGGTCGAGACGAACGCCCATCGTATATACTCCTTGGCTACGCTTTAAAAATCTGTCAGATTTTGTGCTCATTATACCGGCATCGCCGGATCAAACAAGTCGGATCCAGAGAATTTAACTTAAATATTATCTAAAAGTCATTTTTTTGTTTCAATTGAAAGCTAAGTTGAGTAGACTCTTTGCTTGATCGGCCTGTTGCCGGGATCCGTTACAATAGACTCCAGGGAGTATCGTTCATGAAAAAAAGCACACTTATATTAGCTGCCAGTCTTTTGATCTGCGGTGCCTTTGGCCTGGGGTTCAAAGCCAAGGCTCAGACAAAACCGGTGACCTCCGAAAAATTTCCTGCTGGATTTCTGTGGGGCTCAGCGACCGCAGCCTACCAGGTTGAAGGGGGAATCCAGAACAATTGGTCAGCTGCTGGCCTTGATGCTGGCAATGAGATCAACCACTGGGAGCGCTACGAAGAAGATTTCGATCAGGCTGCTGCGATGGGCCAAAAAATGTATCGTTTTTCGATTGAGTGGGCCCGAGTTGAACCTCAGCCCGGGCAATTTGATCAGGCTGCCATTGATCATTATCGCCAGATTTTAAAGGCCCTGGATCGACGCGGGATTCAGCCGATGGTGACCCTTTACCACTTTACTTTGCCCCAGTGGTTTGTCGAACGGGGAGGCTGGGAAAAAGCCGAAAATATTGTGCACTTTAAACGCTTTGTGCGCCGCATAGCAACGGAGCTTAAAGACGATGTTTATTATTGGAACACGGTCAATGAACCGATGGTCTACGCTTTTCAGTCCTATAATATCGGCGTCTGGCCACCCTTTAAGCAAGATATTAATTTAGCAATGCGAGTCGTGCAGCATTTATTATTGGCTCATACTGAGGCCTATCATGCGGTGCATGAGATCGATCCTTTTGCCAAAGTTGGTTTTGCCAAAAACATCACTGTACTGGAGCCCAATTGGCCCTGGAATCCCTTAGATCAAATTATGACGATGATTCAAAACTATTTGTTTAATGAAGCTTTCTGGAATGCGATCGAAACTGGTCAATTCAACTTGAGTTTTCCAGGTTTGGTACCGATTAAAGCGGCTTTTAATCCCCGCCTCAAAAACAGCATTGATTTTATAGGTGTGAATTATTACACCCGTTATCTGGTCAATAGCAGTGGCAAGACCCTGACGCGTCCAGAGGTATCTTTAACTGAGCTAGATTGGGAAATCTACCCCCAGGGGCTCTACCGGGCGCTGATGCTGGCCAATACCCATGCCCAAAAGCTACGGGTACCGATTATTATCACCGAGAATGGCCTGGCTGATGCCGAGGACCGTATTCGAGCACCATTTTTAGTGCAGCATTTGCATCAGGTCTGGCAAGCGATCCAGGAGGGGGTACCTGTCCAGGGTTATTTGCACTGGAGTTTATTAGACAATTTTGAATGGGCTGAGGCTTACGAAGCCAAGTTTGGTTTAATGGATCGTGATCGCAAATGGCGAGAATCCGCCCGATTATATCAGCAGATTATCAAAGACAATGGGCTTAGTGAACAGATGCTAACGGAGTATTTTAAGCCGGATGTGTTTCAGCTAATTGACAAGATTGACAAATCCCATAAAATTCCATCCGGTGACTAACCTGGGTATAGCCGCGTTCGCGTACGAGTTTTTCGAGTTCGCGCACAAAGCAATACTCCAGCTGTTCGACCTGGTGGCAGCGCTGACATATAATATGGTGATGGTGCTCGTGGCCTACTCCCGACCATTCATAACGGGCCAGGCCATCGCCAAACTCCACCGTTTGTACCAGGCCCAGGCTTTCAAATAGACTCATATTGCGATAAACCGTGGCAATATCGCAGTCCTCTGCTATCCGCTTTTGTAAGTCTTCGATCGAAAAAGGTCCATGCTCTCGCAATAAAATTTCAATCAAAGCCCGCCGGGTTTTGGTGCTTTTGTGCCCCTTCTCGCGCAATTGCTCAAGGGCTTGATCGAGGGCTTTAAGATCTACAGACATGCGGTACGCCCGCCATCCACAGGCAAATTAATACCGGTGATATAAGCTGCTTGAGCTGAGGCCAAAAATGCAATTGCAGCAGCCGTTTCTTCGGCCTGAGCAAAGCGTTTCATTGGCACCTGGGCAAGCATACTGGCCCGTACTTCTGCTTCGCTCTGTTTATTTTTACTGGCCCGAGTAGAGATTATTTTGGCCAGGCGGCCGGTGTCGGTAAAGCCGGGCAATACATTATTGACGGTGATACCCGTCGGAGCCAATTCACTTGCCAGGGTTTTGGCCCAATTAGCCATCGCACCACGGATCGTGTTAGAGACCCCTAGATTGGGGATTGGCGCTTTAACCGAGGTTGAGATCACATTGATAATCCGACCATAGCCTGCTGCTTGCATGCCCGGAACCAGCGCCTGAGTCAAAATCTGCGCGGCCAGAACATGTTGTTGCAGGGCCGCCAGAAAAGCGGCTGGATCGGCTTTGAGCAAAGGGCCAGGAGCTGGGCCTCCTGAGTTATTAATCAGAATATGCACGGCCTGTGTCTGCTTGCTGACAATCTGTTGTAAAGCTTCGAGATCGCTGAGATCAATCGCCAAAAAGGCGTGTTCCTGCCCCTGAGAGCGAGCTAAACTGGGTAGAATTGATTGCATGACATCTGCCCGGCGGGCCAATAAGGTCACAGATGCGCCCCGCTCAGCTAATAAGTGCGCTGTCGCTAAGCCTATTCCTTCTGAGGCTCCACAGATCCAGGCTCGACGTTGGCTGAAATCGTTCATATTTTTTGCTCCTGATTATAGGAAAAGCCAAGACTACTGGCGACTTCTTCAGGTAAGTCGGGCAGAGACGAACGCGGAATCAGATAGGTTGTTAATTGATTGAAATCACCAAAAATACGGTGAGATTCGAGGGTTTTAATTAAGTATTCATAGCCCATTGAGCCGCCGGTGCCCTGCTTGGATCCAATCATACGCTGGATCATCTGAGCATGGCGATAGCGCCAGGTAGTCATTTGCTCATCAATTGTGCCCAATGCTGTGAGCAAGCGATAAGGCATTTGTAGTATCGGTCTTTCGCGGTAGAGCATGATCAAAAGGGCGGCCTGAGCGGCGCGATAAGACAGTCGAAGATGTCCGGCTTCCCGACTTTCCTCGTAATTTTGTGGATTGAATAAAAGCTCAAAATTGGCTTCAGATTTAGCCAATTGGGTCAGGCGCATTTGAATATCTTCGGCAGACAAGAGCGGTTGGTTTTCGATCATGATCCGATCTGCCGTAAAGCGATCCGAAACGGCCTGGCGGTAAGATTGCCAGAAATCATAATCCCCAAACTGCAAAAATGGCGTGCGTTCTAACCAGGCTTCAATGGCCGTAAATAAGCTGGTTTCTTTTTCTGAAGCCAGCATCATAAATTGGTGCTCAGGGCTCAGGCTTTCGTGGTATTTGCTTTTGTGATACTTTAAGCGGTTCTCACTTTTGAGTCCGAGCCGGTTTTCGATCAGTCGAAACTGAAAGCTCTGAAAACCTGAGGCGGGTACCAGTAGATCGCGAAACTCTAAAAAGTCCAGGGGCTGCATGGTTTCCATGACCTGAATTTGCTGGATCAACAAGTGTTGAATTTCAATGATGCGCTCGAGTCGAGTGACAACCCGGTTCAGGGCTTGATCTTCAACATAGTTTTGTTCCAGAGTCTTTAAAACTGAGTGTAGCTCATGCAGAATCTGCTTAAACCAGAGCTCATAAGCCTGGTGGGTAATAATAAACAGCATTTCTTCGTGAGCAGGCCGATTCAGGGCTTCACTGCGTGGAGACTGACAGTCTAAAAGCTGCCCTAGTTTTAGATAATCCCCATAATACGTATTTGACATCATGATCCCCATTCTGATCGACTAGCTAGAGCGTAAAGGCTGCTTTAACTCTGTTTTGTCTCTGTTGGTTGCGCCTATATTATAACAGCTGAAACAGAATATTTTTTGGATCCTTGCAGACGGTGAAACCTCTGCTATCATAAGTTCAGGTCAATTGAAAAGGAACCCAGCTTATGTCAGAGCTAGTTGGAAAAATTTTAAGTAATTTATATCATGCCGAAGGTCAGGCTTTGCTGAGCGATCCTCGACAATTGCAAGCGCACCTAATCGAAATGTGCCCGGACGAAGATCGTGCTATACGTTTGGTTTTATTGGGCCTGGCTCAAAAAATTCACCAGTCATTTGAGACTGATGAAAGTACATCGGCTGTGATCAGTCAAGAAACCCTCAATCTACAAAAGCAGCATCATCTGCATTATCTTTTTGCAGCCTGGATCGTTGAAACCTGGGCGATCGCACTGGGCAAAATTCCGGCGACATTGACTCCACGCAACGTATTTGCTGAAGCGGAACAAGAATACCGCACGGCCTTAAAAGCCGTACTGATCGGTGAACTGAACCCGACACTCAAAGCTGAGCTTCATGTTTTGCAAAACCAGCTCCTACTCAGCGATCAACAAGCCGAGCGAGTGCAGTCTGAGGTCTATCATGAATATCAGTGTCAGAGTCTAAATCTACGGGCCAGCCAATTATCTGCGTTACTTAACCGACCGATTGAAACTGCCTGGGGGATGTGTTTTGTAAAGATTGATCCCGGAACCTTTTTGATGGGATCACCTGATTATGAATTCGAACGGGAAAGTGATGAGGCCCAGCACCCGGTTGAAATCACGCAAGCTTATTATTTACAAACGACGCCAGTCACCCAACGCCAGTGGCAAGAAATCATGGGCAATAATCCCTCTGACTTCAAAGATCCAGACCGACCCGTTGAAAATGTCTCCTGGAACGAAATTGTGACCCAATTTATTCCTCGCCTAAATCAAAAGGGCAAAGGCACTTACCGTCTGCCAACCGAAGCTGAGTGGGAATACGCTGCCCGCGCAGGCACCAGTCAGGCCTATTCCCAATGGGAAAATGCCTCTCATCTCGATACCTATGCCTGGTATAAAAACAATTCTCAATTCGAGACTCAGCCTGTCGCCCAAAAAAGCGCCAATGCCTGGGGGCTTTATGATGTCTTTGGCAATGTCTGGGAATGGTGCCAGGATTGGTACCGTGAATACTATCGAGAGCCCGAAGTTGACCCACAAGGCCCTTTGCGAGGGCAGGGGCGTGTCATGCGCGGAGGATCTTGGTTTGGCGACTCTGAATCATGTCGCTCGGCTGCACGGGGCTATATGCCGCCTGAAGCGCGCATTCGCTTGATTGGTTTTCGCCTGCTGCGAGAAGACAACTCTCTCTTAGCTGAAAAGCAGCTCTGAAGCGAATTTTGACTTGCTGGGGAGTTAAAATGACGACAGAGTGCAAAAACCTTCCGCTCTCTGCCGCATAGATCAACTAATGTGGCCGCTGAGAGACCTTATCGTCCTGTAATTTCTGAGTTTGACTGGCCAGTTTCAAAAAGTTTTGACGGTAGGCATCCGGGTCATTACCGAGGCCACGGCGGGCTTCTGTTAGCACATTATTGAGTCCCCATTGACCTTTGTACTCTGACTGACGCAATTGCATACCGTAACTGGCGACGGCTGCGGCAAAGCGGAAGTCGGGGACGACTTTTTCCCAGGGGGTGACCTGGTCCAGTACCACATGCTTGAGCAGGGTGCTGGTGTCAGATGTGGGGGGCTTATAACGCAATTTCACGGAGAGCAGTTCATTGGAATGTTTGGCCGCATTGCGTACTTCGGTGCTTAGGTATTTAAAATGATGTGTGCTCTCTTGGCCATCTGCTGGCGTGATTTCATAGAGAGCAGTGACGGTCGTGCCTGCGCCGAGTTCGCCCGCATCTTTGCTATCATCATCAAAGTCTTCAGCAGCCAGTAAGCGATTTTCATAACCAATCAGGCGATAGGATTTCACTTTGGCTGGATTAAACTCTAATTGCAGTTTGACGTCTTTAGCAATTGTTAAGAGTGTCGACCCCATTTCTTCAACCAGTACCTTGCGGGCTTCATTCAGGCTGTCAATATAGGCGTAATTTCCATTGCCAGTGTCGGCCAGCTTCTCCATTTTGCTATCTTTGTAATTTCCCATCCCAAATCCTAGTACCGTCAGAAAAACACCTTGTTTGCGTTTCTCTTCGATCAATCTAGTTAGCTCAGCATCCGAAGAAGGCCCGACATTAAAATCGCCGTCTGTTGCCAAAATAACTCGATTATTACCTGCTTTGCGAAAGTGTTTTTGGGCGGTTTCATAAGCCAGTTTGATACCTTCAGAACCTGCGGTTGAACCACCTGCTTCGAGGCGATCAAGGGCATCTAAAATGACTTCTTTTTTAGCGCCAGAAGTGGGTGGCAAAACCACACCAGCGGCACCTGCATAGACCACTATCGAGAGGTGATCTTCTTCGCGCATTTGATCCACGACCAGTTTTAAGGAGCGCTTAAGCAGAGGCAATTTATTGGCCGCATCCATTGAGCCAGAGACATCTAGCAAAAACACCAGATTGCTCGGTTCAGATTCAGCAAAAGAAACCGACTTGCCTTTGAGGCCGATCCGCAAGAGTTTGTGGGCTGGCTGCCAGGGGCAGGTGCTTAGGTCTGAGCTGACACTAAAAGGGTGTTTGCCGCTGGGCTCTGGGTAATGATAAGGAAAGTAATTGATAAACTCTTCGATCCGTACGGCATCAGCTGGTGGCAACTGATTTTGTTGTTCAATAAAACGGCGGGTATTGGCATAAGAAGCGGTGTCGACATCAATCGAAAAGGTCGAAAGCGGGTTTTTGAGGGCCTCTAAAAAGGGGTTCTCATAGATCCGATCATAGCTTTCAGTATTGTGCTCAGCTTCTGGTTTGTTTTGAGGTGATCTGTCGGAGAGTGAATCGATTTCACTACGTGGCGTTGGATTTGAAGCAATCTTTTCTTCGCTAAGAACCGTACTTTGGGTACGGTTGGCCTGTTTTGATTTTTGTTCTT
Source organism: Candidatus Sericytochromatia bacterium (assembly GCA_037968875.1). Taxonomy (GTDB): domain Bacteria; phylum Cyanobacteriota; class Sericytochromatia; order UBA7694; family UBA7694; genus JBBKWI01. Next base: position 7,645 of record JBBKWI010000205.1, read on the forward strand.
TGGGTGAGACTTTTCTTAGGGGGGACGTGGGTGCCTGGTTCGGGTCAACGGCACCGGCCAGAGCGGTTTCGTCTTTGCTGCTGGTGCCGATGCTCTGCAGTTCTGCATCGACATGTTCAGATTCACCATTTTCATCTTGCATGCGACAGCTGGTCATGCTTAAACCCAGACTGAGTAATAGACTGCTGGCTAAAACCAGTTTAAATAACCGTTGTGTACCAAAATTGTCTTTCATAAGAAAAGGAGCCTCACTTTATTTACCGTAGTAAAGGTCAGACCCGGCTCCGATTCAAACTGTTCAAAATAAAGAGCTTATTTTAGATTTAAATTCACAATATAGTCTTGTTTGCCCAGAGGGACACCGTTGTGGCGCAAAATTGCATAGGCTGTGGTGAGATGGAAATTGAAATTGGGAGTTACAAACTCAATCAAGTAATCGGCTGCGCTCAGGCTTTTGTCAGGGAAAAAGGGCAAGACAATGCGTCGCTCTTCGACCCCGTCAAAATCAGCTTCAGCAAATGAAGCCAAATAATCGCGTGTGGCTTGAATCCGATCTTGTAATTCAGCCAGGCTTTGCTCCGTGTCTTCATGCTTGGGAGCCTCTTTGCCAGTTAAGCGGGAAGCGGCTAATTTGGGCGAATCACAGGATGCTTGAATCTGACGGCGCAATGGGTATTGATCCGGTGTCAGAAAAGCACCTAACAGACCTTGCACGTCATAGTCTTTGCTCTGGGCTTCTGCTTCGGCTTTGTTGAGCCAGGCTGATAAGCCGCCCAGCATTTTATTCCACTGTTGTATATGTTGATAATACATCTTAAGTCTCCTTTGGGTTTGCTGGCAGTGTACTCCTGATTCAGCATGCATTCATAAGGATAGAGCTTCTATCTGTCAGCTTGACAGCGAAGCCAGAGCCAATTGCGCCGCTTCATGCTCAGGCTCTAGCTTCAGCACCTTGCCATATGCCATCTTAGCTAGCATGGGCTTTTGATCGGCCTGATAAATTTGCCCCAATAAAAATTGGTTTTCGCTTTGCAAAGGATCATTGCCAAATGATTTTTTTAGGTTTTGTAAGGCGCTTGAAAGCTGACCTTGCCTGAATTGCGCTAGTGCCAGATGATAATAACAATCGTCAATCGAGTCCGGCTGGGCTTTGATAAAAATTTCCATTGTGTTAGCGGCTTCGGTATAATCCTCTAATTGCATATAGCAAAGATACAAATTATGCAAGCTGTCGGCCTCATCGCTTAAGTAGAGCACTTCTTGAAAATAAGGAATCGCTGCTGCAAATTGATCGCGCTCAAACAAAAGACAGGCCAATTCAAAACGACTCTCAGAGTCAGTATCATTGAAAGCTGTGGCCTGGCGCAGAGCTTCAATTGCAAGTTCAGGCTGCCGGGTTTCTAGATATAACACGCCCAGATTGCGATAAGCCACCGCAAAATAGGGGTCCAGGCGCAGCATTTGCTGATAGATGGCAATGGCCTGGGCTAAAGCCCCTCTTTCTACATATAATTGGGCGATCTTAAAGAGCAAATCAGGCCGGCTCGGGTTGAGCTGGTAAGCCTGCTGTAAAGAGCTAAAAGCCCGTTCTAAATCACCTTCTACTTGGTAGAGCGAGCCTTGTATAATCAAGGCATCTTCCTGAATTGGGTTCAGCTCCAGAGCTTGCCTGACGACCTGTTTGGCAAGACTGTGTTCGCCCTTTTCGAAATGACAGCCCGCCTTATAAGCCAGTAAATCGGCATCATTGGGATCCTGTTCTAAGCGCTGATCAATTTGCTCAAGTGCCTGGGCGTATTTGTGTTCAGCCAGCATTTCCAGGAAGTCAGGCGCTTGCTTTGTTAAGGTTTGTTCAGACATTGATTTCACCACACTTTCGGATTTCTTAAAAAGAAGCAATCTGGCCGGGGCCAAAATACTCCCCGTCTTTAAAGACTTCGATTCTATCAAGCAATTGATCTGAATCGTAGATATACTTGCGGCCATCTATCAATTGCCCGTCTTTAAAAGTGCCTGTGCTCTCTATATCTCCGTTGGCATTATAGGTTTTATGATAACCGTCTACTAATGGAGCAGGCTTATTTCTGGCATTTGCAGCAGGACCGGAGCGATTTGTGCCTGAAACTGACGTATTCCCGCTCGAAGTCGATTGATTTGACTCTGTCTCGGTTTGAGTTTGCACTGGCTCATCTTGAACAGGCTCAGCAAGTGAAGGCAGGCTATTCATTTCTGTCCAGCTCATGCCCGCTTCGAATTTGGCAAGTAATTCAGGGGGTAGGTTTTCAGCTACCTGTGGGTGAATCTCAAAGCTCACTTTTTTATCTTTGACAGCAGCCTGGGTTTCGGGATCGGCATTATTAACAAATTCGATATAGGCATTGACTGAGCGAAACAGAGACAAGGTATCGTTATGCACCTTATCTTCGCCAGGCACCACAGAATCACGGGCAAATGGAGGCACGTCGATATCTCGATAGGTCCCGCTGCCAGGAGATGCCGAAGCAGTACCATGTATTTGAAATTGGTTGTCCTGGTGGCTATAGCTACCCTTGATCGACCGTTGGCCTTGCAGTTCGTCAGAAGTATAGGCCGTTTTCCAGTCTTTGCGGTCGACATTGCGAGAACCATCGGCTTTGATGACGATATCTAAATCCGGGTTGCCGTCGGCAATCTTTGCAAAAATATCATTGTCCTGGGCTGTTTTTTCTTTGAATACCGGTTTGTCTTCTTTTTCAATTGCAGTGCGATTATTGTCGTATAGATTGGGGAAATCAAACTCATAGGGCTCTGGAATGGCGGTTTTTTTGAGTTGGAAAGAAACATTCTCTACTTTCTCTTGCTTGCTGGGGCCGGTCACACCAGAGACTTGATCTGTTTGGGTTTTGTGGAGCGGTGGGCGCCAATTGACTGAGCGCTCACGAAAAGAGATACCGGGGATTTTAATTTTGACGGGCCGTGGCGGATTCAAACCACATCTCAATTTTTTGGATCGTCCACCAAATAAAGTAATCGTTTTAGGTCGCGTCACATGAACCCGTTGCCCTTTGGTGACTTTGAGTTTTCCGTTCGAGATTTTTTCTTGTTCTGAGCTAGAGGCTTTAAAGTTATACTCACCTGTTTCGGCGTTCATGCCCAGCTTGAGTTTTTGATTGTCGGCCAGTTTATCCTGAACCTGTTGTTGTACGGCCTGAATCTCAGGTTCTGTTGCGCCTTCGGCTTGTAACTTGGTGATGATTGCCTGGCCTTCAGTTTCACTGATGCCATCCTTTATATTGACTCCCATTTGCTCTAGATCAGCCTCTGTATTTTGGCCGTCTTTGAGATTGATCTCGGGGTTGGGGTCGGTAATCTCAGGCTCAAAAAGGGTGGTGATCGAGGCATCTAAGCTAACATCTTGACCGCTTTCGAGATCGGCCAGCAGCTGATTTACGATTTGGCGGTTTTCGGGTTTGCTGAGATCGATTTCGACGAACTCGTCGCCACCGGTCTCTTTTTGTAGCAAGATCTTATCGTCGGCTTGCATCGCCCCTTCAAGATCAGCCTGATTGATTTGGCCCTGTTCATTGGTGACGATATTATCATCGGTTTTGATACCACTATTGGCAATTTGGCCTTTGGATAGATCGCGAATGGTTTGAGATGCAATCGGTGTACTTTTGATATTCATCATTTGCCTCCTATTAAGCAATCAGCGGGTCGTTTTATTAATTTTGTTGAAATGTGGAGCTTGAGATTGGCATTCAAGAGCTCACGGCTTTTTTCAGCAACCATCCCTGTTAAGGGGAGCTTGTGCTCTGTCTGAAACTGACGCAGAGCCAATTGAGTGCTGCGATCAAACTGGCTGCTCTGATCACATGCGTAACCCAGTTGATTGAGTATCTGCTGTAAAACAGCGACTTCGAGCCCTTCTGAAAGCTTGCCATAGCGGCCTGGCGGCCCCAAATTTTGGGTCAGAGGGGGCAGTTCTTGTTGCTCCAATAAGGGGAAAATGCTTTGCTCGATGGCGTCCTGAATCGACTGGAAATAGTCAGTTTGCCGAAACTGGCACCACTCTCTAAAGCAGAGGATCAGTGTCTCGCGTATACGTTCTTTGGCGTAGACTTGCTCCAGACGGCGATTAAATTCGGGCCAGAGCTGAGGACCGATGGTATCACTCAGGGGGAGTTGCTCACTTTGCAAAAAATGTCGCAAAGCAACGACGCTTTGTAGATCAAAAATTCCCGTTTGCTTTAAGTCAATTCCCTGTTCCAAAAATAGCCTTTGAACTCTGGAGATCAGCTCTCCCTGAGAGATCGTTCCCAGCTGGCCTTTGCAAGCAATTGTTTGCGTGATCAGTGGTTTTTCAGGGAAATCCAGCGCTTCAAACAGTTCACCTGTTGCCTGTTCACATTTTTGAAAACACTTTTTAAGGGCTGAGAAAAGTACGTCTTTCCAAAAACCCTGAGCCTGGAGAGCCTGACTTTCCCAGTAGGTTTGAACTTTTGTTAGCAGGGCTTCCAATTCTTCTTTTTGGCGGATAGCAACCTGGATTAAGGGATTCAAGAAGGCGCGTGTTTTCTGATCGACCCAGCCGGTCAAGGGCAATTTGTTTTGGCTTTGAATCGAACGAATGGCGCGACTGGTCTTGGCGTCGAACTGCCAATTGATATCGACATCAAAGCCCAGAGCATCCAGGGTTTCTTGCAATAATTGCACTTCGGCCCCAGAACTTAGCTTGTCTTTGAGATTGGCACTACCGAGATCAGAGCCCAGTTTAGTGGGGCTCTCTTCTGTCAGGGGTTCTGCTGATTCGGCTGTGTTTTCAACGGCGGTTTTTGGCGAGGTCTTAAAATACTCAGGATCCTGATCGAGCTTATCTAAAATACGATTGAGATGTTGGGCCAATCGTTTGTCTGCGATGCCAGTGACTGGCATTTTGAGTTTGTATTGGTATTTTTGCACCGCTTTAAAAGTCGATTTATCAAAAACACCGTTGCTTTCCAGAGCTAAACCTATCGCTTGCAAGGATTTTTGCAGGAGCATAACTTGCTCTGAGTCTTGTTCTGCTGCTTGCTGCAGGCTTAATGTACAGCGTATCCGCTTGGGGGGGCTGGCCTTGTGAGGGGCTGTTTCAAAAGAGATGCTTTGACTTAGGTCGGGTGTGTTTAGCGCCGTGATTTTTGACTTTTTGAGGGGCGCTTCTGGGGCTTGTTTTTTAAATTGTCGGAGCAGCTTGGCGCCCTCAAGATTATAGGGCTCGAGACTTTGTGCGCGCATTAATAGCCCCACTGCCTGCTTTTGATCTCCGCTGGCATAGGCAATGACTGCCAGCCCTAAATAAGGTGCTGCTAAATAAATATCTATTTCTGAAGCTTGCAGATAAAGCCTGGCTGCCTTTGCAACTAAGCAACCATTTTCGCTTATTTTTTGAGCTTCCAGCATAAAAGCATTTGCTTCCAGGCAGATTTCACTAGCAGCATTCCCCATGAGTCCTCTTTATTGTCAATAGTCCCTTGATTATTTCATAATATAAAGGCCAAGTAAAGCGAGCGAGCGATTAGGTCTCTTGTGAGGGACCTGTGATCATCAGCCAGGTCAGTGCATCGACGTCGCCGCTGACCGGTAGATCATAGGCTGCTTGAAAGCTTTTAACAGCAGCGATTGTTTTCGCATCCCAGCTGCCGCTGACTTCACCAAGATAAGCTTCTTGCTTGAGGACCCGCTGTATCTGTTCGATCTGAAAACGTGGCGATAGGGCGTTTATTTCTGGCAGTGGGTGATCCGTTAAGACCATACCCTCTGGCCGTTCTAGTTTCTTTTGATAGCTTTCAGGGGCATATTTACCTTTGCCAGCTAAGGGGTCAATCACCAGTAAATTGCCTTTGGCATCAGAGTCATAGGCCAGGATCGAATGGATAATCCCCTGAGGCAAGAGCACTGAGACAATTGTAGGGCGTTTCATACGTGCCAAATAGCTGGCCTTAACGGGTACAAAGTGGCCATACAAGCCGTAATGCTTGACTCCGTTTAAGAGCTGGTATTGGGTGGTGCCAGATTGACGGGTGCCGAGAATTCGGGCGACTTCAGCTTCTGAGGCTTCGATCTGAAACAAGCGCAGTGCATTGGCCAGAGCCGCTGCGCTACAGGTTGAATTGGTACTCTGTAAAATACTGCCATCTTGAGCCAGACGCACCTGAATCTCTGTCTGAGAAATGGGTCTTAAAAAAGCGCTCTGAAAGGCTTGCACGCCGACGCTGGCAATCAAGGCGAGCGCAAACAAAATTACCACATCTTTGCGTTTGCCAACGGCTGCACCCAAGGGGATCGCGGCCCCGGCTAAAAACAAGGCGCCAGACTTGGCCAGGACCCAGGATGCTGTTTCTAAGTAAGCCAGCCAATGCGGTGAAAAATAGCTGGGGAATTTATAGACTGATGCGATCAGGCCGCAGAGTAATAAAAAACCAAAGAGTAATAACCAGGGCCGTGCCCCTTTTTGGAAAGCGTTATCAATATCGAGGCCTTGTTTGACCAGTTGCTTGCCATAGGCCCAGCCAATCGGTATCACAATCAGGATTGCCAGGAGGGTTAATATAACATCCAGTCTGACGATATAAAAGGGGCCAAGGCTAAGGGCTGGTGTCATGAATAGAGCCTTTCTGTTGAACGGTATTAGTATAGCTCAACTTGGGGTCTGGGCAATTCGCGGGCATGACATAAAGATCTTGATGACAGCGGCCTCAATCTCAGGGCGGCTCATTTTTTAAATAAAATTAGTGAAATCGAATGCACCTGCTGCAAAGCTGGAGACAGGTCTGGCCTGATTTGGGCATTCTGAAGCCGGTTCTGGTGTTCCCTGCCGCCGTCTCCCCTCCCCCTTACGCTACACGGGTGGCGATCAGATGAGTGAGCTATTTTTGCTGTGCTGTACCCAGAGGGCAGAGCTCGCCATCCGTAAGCCCTGCGGGCAACGGCTACCGCTGGTGCCAGGCGTCGCCACTTTATCCGTGCAGCTATCCCCCACCCCGCTTAGGTGCGTGCGCTTGCCCTCAGCTGCGCCAGTGCTGTTTGGTTTTGTCCTGGGCTTTTGCGCCTGACCAAGACTTTTGTTTTGGCTGATCGCGGTTTTAGCTTTGGCACCGTGCTACGCTTCCCGCCCACCGCATCGATGCTGTCTTTATCTGTAAGGCTCCGTTGTCGCCAACAGCTAAAGCTCGCGCGCAGGCCATAGATGCCCGTGTTTTGAGATGCTGAGAGTTTAGTGATTGCTCAGGGCTTTGATGTCTTTGTAAGGGTATAAATCCAAAATGGTGCCTCTACGGCCTCGTTTTAGTACTCCAATTTTGTTTTTCTTAATACAGCAGTTGAGTGGTGTTGTTAGTGTAATTGCTCCCATTTATCTTCAGTTATACCTATTAAGTGAGCTGCATTTCTAAAGAGTTCCAAATTAAAAAATGCAATGAATGAAGTTGCAATACAAGCTTCATTCACTGTATTGGAATAAAAATATATGTTTTCACTATTTTCGTTGCGCTTTATGTAGAAGCCGCTATTCGTATTTGCGGCAATAAATAGGCGTGATTTATCTCCAGGATCTAGACGTAATAGCCGGCAACCTTTTAATTGATTTTCTTCAAAAGCATAAATAGTTAAATCATATCCTTCCCAGAAAAAACAGTGTTTTCTACCAAAGCAGCTGAGAAATTCCCGATAGTTTTTAAGTGAAATCGAGTTCGTGAATTCTGGTGTGTAGATTTCTAAAATTGACTCTATTTCATGTTCATCAGCTCCTGAAGAAACACTGGTTTTAATGTGAAAGCTCTCTCTTAAAAATGGGTCCTTTATTTGAGGGACAATCTGAAAAAAAAATTTTTTCATTAGGTAAGAATAGATTTCTTGATTTTGAATCATCCTTGATTCAATTAATTGGGTTATTGATTTAAATTTCGAAATCCACTCTTCTTGTGGGTGATGGGTAGGCTCTAAGTAGTGGTTGTCTATTGTAAGCGGTATAAAGTCATCATCTAAAGCAGCATCTTTGACTATACTTAAATAATCTTTAATTGTTCTTCTATTACTATTTATTTTGGACTTTAACATTTCTATCTTTTGATCTTTTTTGTTGAAATAAAAGACCATTAGGATTAATATTTTAATCCTAATGGTTATGTTAATCAGCTTTGTTTTTAAGGCAAGGGTTAACATAACCGTTATCCAAATGGTCCTACGTAATAATCTTAAAATAGTGATAAGGCTTTCATTTGAGATTTAATTAAGAGCAATTGTTTATTTGCAAAGAAAGGAGCCTTTACCTTGCTTAACCTTGTAGCTAAAGTAGCATTTTGAGTCAGGTCTAAGAAAGGGGCGGCTTTTATAAATCTGATCCTTATAGGAAATATTGACATTGTATTTATAGCTATAAGAGTCATATTTCATGGTTGATGTGCCGCTACCCTCAACATCTTCCATACACTGACCAGGTGTAGAGTCTGCTTTTAGTGAGAAAAGGTCCTGCTCGAACTTGGGAGCAAACGGGGGCTTGTGATTGCTGCGATACCAATCAAAGTTGCTGGTATGTGAGACCTGTTCTGCGTTTTTGGTGATATGCGCCAGAGGGTGCGGTTTAAGTTCTTTAAGCAAAGTGGCTGAAGAGGCACTGATGCCCTGATTGATCGGAGTGCCTGCTGCGTTGACGTCATAGGCTGCATTGGGATCTGCTGGTAGCATTTTGACTGAGTTATTGACGGGTGGGGTCGTACAAGCGGCCAAAAAACAAACAATCAAAAACCAGGTACACAACGCAGTACGAAACAGGCAATTCTTGACACACGTGTTCCTCTAAGCTATTTTTCAACAAAAACGGACCACTTCACTTCAACGAACGGAACCATGTGTGTCTAAAAACCTGTTTGTCTTTCCAACATATCACACAGGAATTGAGGCGTTTTATAAGAAATGTTAACTTTGATGTGACTGTAAGGCGACTTTCGAGAGTGAGAGCTAGTGTTTGCAGTAGCTGGTTTTTGCTAAGGCTAAAGTCTGCGCCAGCTTGTATAATCAGGGTCTGAGTCCAGCAAAGAAAACCAGCGCAAGGAAGAAAGCCAAATCCGTTCAAACGGATGCTGGAGCCTATCAACAAAAGGTTTTGGATACTTTAGCGTCTGAAGCTGAGCCGGTTCAGGGCTTGCCGCTTGAATGGGGCCTTAAGCCAGTGATAGAAGTACGCTACGCCCGTCGCTATTATCCTGAGAATACCGCTGCACCCTATCGCATGCGGGACGATTTGACAGTGACAGTCAAAGAACTAGTCGAATATATGGCCTTTTGTCTGGAGCAAATCATTGCAGCTTGAGCGGCCGTGTGAATGCCGCGAATGCTTTTCATTTACCGAGAGTTTTTCTGTCTTTCACTTGATTTTGGCGTACAATTAAAGCATGACAGAAACAGAATTAACGGGTCGTGTGGCTCTGATTACCGGTGCCTCACGGGGCATTGGCCGCGCTTGTGCCTTGCGCCTGGCTGAAGCCGGTGCGTCGGTAGTGGTGAACTATCGCCAGGGGGCCGCTGAGGCCGAGGCTGTTTGTGCTGAAATCAAGGAGCGCTTTCAGACGCCCACTCTGTGTATACAAGCTGATATTAGTGTTTATGAGCAGGTTGAGCAGATGTTTCAGCAAATTCTGACGCAGTGGCAAGGGCTGGATATCCTGGTCAATAATGCCGGTATCCATCGCGATGGTCTGTTGGCACGCATGAGTCATCAGGATTGGGACGATGTACTCAGTACCAATCTCAATGGTTTGTTTTATTGCAGCAAGCTCGCTACCAAACAGATGCTCAAGCAAAAAAGCGGTCGCCTGGTCAATATCACGTCGGTGGTAGGTCAAACCGGGAATGCCGGTCAGACCAATTATGCAGCGAGTAAAGCTGGCGTGATTGGCTTTACGAAGTCGTTGGCTCGTGAATTGGCACCGCGTCAGATTGCCGTTAATGCGGTCGCGCCGGGTTTTATTGAATCTGAAATGACCGAGAGCCTGAGCGAGACCCAACGTCAAGAAAACATAAAAAAGATCCCTTATGCACGTTTTGGGCGCTGCTCCGAAGTGGCAGAAGTGGTATTATTTTTAGCGTCCGATCGTTGTCAATATATGACGGGTCAAACCCTCAATTTGGATGGCGGACTGGTGATGAACTAAGTGGAGGAACTATGGCAAGTACAGTAATTTTAAGCAAAATTCAGGATATTGTTGTTGAGCATTTGGGCGTGAGCCGTGAGAAAGTGACCCCTGAAGCCCATTTTATAAATGATTTGGGAGCGGATTCATTGGGCACGGTGGAGCTGATCATGTCTCTGGAAGAAGCCTTTGACCTGGATATCCCTGACGATCAGGCAGAGCAATTGCGCACCGTCGGTGACACCCTGGTCTATATTGAGAACAATGCCAAGTAGTCAGCTTCAGCGATGAGCCAACAACGGGTTGTTGTCACCGGTATGGGCGTAATTAGCCCATTGGGCCAAGACGTGCAAACTTTTTGGCAAGCACTTTTGGCCGGGCAGAATGGCATTTCTGAGATAGAGCGCTTTGATGCCAGCGCCTTTGAGACCCGTATTGCAGGCTCCGTTAAAGACTTTAAACTGCCCGCTCAGATCCCGCATATAGATGCCCGTCGCATGGCGCGCTTTACGCAATTTGCCGTCGCTGCTGCTTTGCAGGCCCTCGAGCAAGCTGGCGTGGTCGTGGCAGAGCTGGCCGATCCTTACCGGATTGGCGTGAGCATCGGCTGTGGCATTGGTGGCTTAGATATCGTCGAAGAACAGCATCTCAATCTGATCAGCAAAGGCCCACGGCGTGTCTCGCCATTGTTAGTCCCGATGTTTATCCCGAATATGGCCGCAGGTCAGGTTGCTATTCATACGGGCGCACAGGGCCCCAATATCTGCCCGGTGACGGCCTGCGCGTCGGCGGCCCATGCCATCGGCGAAGCCTATCGTATTATTCAGCGCGGCGAAGCTGATCTGATGATCGCCGGAGGCACTGAAGCAGCGATCACGCGGCTGAGCATGGCTGGCTTTATCTCAGCCAAAACGATGTCGACTCATAACCAGAACCCAGCAGCTGCCAGTCGACCTTTTGACCGCGACCGTGATGGGTTTGTGATGGGCGAAGGAGCTGGTCTGCTCTTATTAGAAAGTCTGGAGTCAGCTCAGCAGCGTCAGGCCACGATCTTTGCTGAGTTGGTGGGCTTTGGCATGACCAACGACGCTTTTCATATTACGGCACCGATGCCTGAAGGCCAGGGCCTGGCCCGCGCGATGCAAACAGCGATTGCTTGCAGTGGCCTGGAGCTAGAAGCCTTTGGGTATATCAACGCCCATGGGACATCAACACCGCTCAATGACATCACCGAAACCCAGGCGATCAAACAGGTTTTTGGTGAGCATGCCAAAAAACTGATGCTATCGTCTACCAAATCGATGACCGGTCATTTGCTAGGAGCTGCTGGCGGGATCGAAGCGGTTGCAAGTGTCATGTCGCTCTATGAGCAAAAATTACACCCCACTCGCAATTTAGAGCATCCAGACCCCGCTTGCGATCTGGATTACATTCCAGGTCTGGCCCGTGAAGTGAAGCTACAAGCTTTGCTTTCCAATAGTATGGGTTTTGGTGGTCACAATGCCGTGCTCGCTTTTCAACGCTTCTGATGGGCTTTAATCTGTCTGAGATGGCTTTGAATTTGAAGCGCTAATCCTTTGCTATCGTCTCGTTATTAAGACGATTGATAATTGTCTCTTTTATGGGGCAAACATCGACGAGATGGGCGTTTTGTGTTATGCTTGGAGAGCAAAATGAGCATAACATAAAGATTTTCTGCATTAGCTAAACGACTTTCTGTACGGATATTTTCTTAGAAAACAATGGTAAATATGGCGCCATCATCTCCACAGCGTATTCTGGTTATTGATGACAGTTTTTCGATTCGTAAGCTGCTCTCCAAAATTCTGCAACTTCATCATTATGAAGTTTTAGCCGCCGCTACAGCTGAAGAAGGCATCAAGTTGGCCCTTGAGCAAGCTCCGGATCTTGTGATCTGTGATGTAAACTTGCCAGATCATGATGGCTATTATGTACTTGAGCGTTTACGTGAGAACGAGCACTACCATTTTCTACCCTTTATTTTTGTTTCTGGTGAAGCGATCGAACGGCAGGATGTTCGCAAAGGGATGACTCATGGCGCTGATGATTACCTGTTTAAACCCTTTACCCCAGGCGAGCTAGTCGAAGCTGTCGACACCCGTCTCAAGCGCCACGCCTTGCTGCAAAATAAAATCACACGTAAATCAGCCAGTGCGCCTCTATTTTTACAATCTTATGCCCGTTTGGAAGCCGATTTGCAAAGCACGATCGAAGAGCCCGGTCAGGTCTTGTTTTCGTTGGATATCGATCGTTTTAAACGCCTCAACGATGTACTGGGTTTCAAAAATGCCGATGAGGTTCTGCACAAACTCATGTACCGCTTTGAAGCGATTGTGGATCATCAGTATCAGTTTTATCATGGGGTGCACGTGGGCCAAATGATTGTACTGGGTAATGAGGCTGAACTCGAATCGGCTCAAGAGATGGCCCGTAAATTAATGCATACGATTTCTGAACCCCTGGATTTTCAGACTTACCAATTGCATTTGACTTGCAGTGTGGGCATTTACATTTGTGATCCCAATTGCCGCCCCCCTGACGCACTCAAGCGAGCTAATATTGCCCTCAATCAGGCCAAACAGCAGGGCGGCAATATGTTTACGCTTTATCAGCAAGACATGCACACCACCGTCACCCGCAAATTGACCTGGGAAAACGAATTGCATCAGGCGATCACCCACCGTTGGTTTGTCTTGCATTACCAGCCTCAAATTGACCTGATTTCGGGTGAGGTCACGGGGGTTGAAGCCCTGATCCGCATGCAGCACCCTGAATTGGGTCTGATCTATCCGGGTGAATTTATTCAAATTGCTGAAGAGTCAGGTTTAATCGCTCCGATGGGTGACTGGTGTTTGCGAGCAGCCTGCAAACAAATCAAAGAATGGCATGCCAAAGGCTTTAGCGAATTGCGTATGTCTGTCAATGTCTCGGTCTTGCAGTTTAAGACCACTCGCTTTGTTTCTCGGATTGCCGAAATCTTAAAAGAAGCTGATCTGGATGGACGCTTTTTAGAGATCGAATTGACGGAGTCGGCCCTGGTAAGTGATTTGCAGTCGATTCAATCGGATTTAGAAAAGCTGCATGAACTCAATGTGACCCTGGCGATTGATGATTTTGGTACCGGTTACTCCTCTTTGTCGTATCTGCGCCACTTGCCCTTTGATTTACTCAAAATCGATCAGTCTTTTGTACGCAGCATGACCGATAGCTCGGCTTCATTAGCGATTCCCAAGGCGATTATCGATATGGGCCATAGCATGGGACTGGAGATTCTGGCAGAAGGCATCGAAACCAAAGAGCAATTGATGTTACTCAAGTCTTATGGCTGCGATCTGGGGCAGGGCTATTATATGAGCAAACCTATTCCTGCCGACGCTCTCGAAGCTTTTTTAAATGAGCGCGCTCCGGTTTAAAGATAAACCGATTCTTTGAGCAGGAGTTCCTTTGTTAATTCGGTCAATGAAACTGGGCCTGATTCTCGAAAAAGATTACAAAATGAGGACTAAGCAACCTGAGATAGCTTACATTTCATCATACGATGGGGAATGCCGGCATCATCAAAGATCTCACCATAGGCCACAAAGCCCAGGCGCTCATAAAAGCCAATGGCGTGGGTCTGAGCTCCCAGACGGGCTTCTGTGGCGCCTTGCCGCTGCGCCAGTGTGATTAATTCCTTGACTAAAAACTGACCAATATGCAGCCCGCGCCAGGGAGCGAGCACGGCAATGCGCTCGAGCTTGGCGTAGTCTCCAAAGAGCCGCAAGCGACCGGTGCCGATAGCCTGAGTGCCTGACCAGGCCAGGATATGAATTGCGGTTTCGTCCTGACCATCGTATTCTTCGGCCTCTGAGACCTGCTGTTCTTCGATAAAGACTTCGCGCCGGATCGCATAGACAAGATCCATATGACGGGGATGTTTGGCTTTGATGACTTGAATCATAGGACTTTCTCTGGAAAAGATGATTTCAGTTTAACGCAGTTTGACTGGCTCGCGTACCACAAAGCAACAAAAAATGGCGTATTTATTGCTTTTGCTGAATTGGCTGGTCTAGCGGCGACGGGCCCAGTATCAAATAGCCAAACGGCACAAAAGCCGCCGCTGATGCCTGAAACCAAAACCAGAAGGACCATTTGTGGCGCCAGGCCAATAGCAGTGTCAATGCCAGATAGGCCATAAACAAAATGCCATGTAACATGCCACCAATGCGAACGGGAAGCGGCTGATCGAGCAAATACTTCAGGGGCATAGCCAGATTCACCAGAATAATCAATGAGAGGCTTTCAAGACGACCGAGGGTGTGCCAGAGTTTGAGCATATCTAGAGTCCTTTTAAAATGGCTTCACAACAACCAGGATGGCTATTCCGCTGATCAAAACAAAAGGGAGCCAACAGAGTACTTGGATTTTGCTGAGAGTAACCGGGCTTTGCGCTGCCAATTGGCGTTGGGTCTTGGCCAGGACACCATGATAGCCACAGAGGCCAATCACCAGTAGCAATTTGGCATGCATCCAGCCAGATTTCAGCCAGGCTGGGTTAAGCACCAGGGTCATGATCCCCAATAGCAAGGCGATGATCATCAGCGGATTCACGATACGTTTCAGCAAAATACGTTCGATCTCAGACAATTGGGTTTGAAAAGAACCCGAATCTGAATGAGCGACACTCCGCACATGTAAGAAAAATAACCAGGCCAGTGCAAATAAGCTGGCAAACCAGGCCGTAGCTGAAATCAGGTGCAGGGATTTAACCCAAAGATAAAGACTGGCAGACATAAGCATTCTCAGATCTACAGGCGCTCGCCTGTTTGTGGTAAGAAGCCTAGTATAACCTTATTTGAAGCCTTGTCTTTGATCTAGATCAGCCAGATTTTGCTTATTCCATTTCAACTTCAATTTTGATCAGATCGTAAGCCAGATCCAATTGATGTAAGACATGCAACTCCGGTGGATGATCAGCCCTAAAAACAGAGACGATGCTTTGCTGTGCCAGAATTTGCTGACTATAGCTGGCTAATGGTGCTGGTTTGAGTCCAAATGACAATAATACCCTGGCTTTGGGGGTATTTAAAAAGGCTCGTACTTCTTCCTGAGTGTAGTCGCAGCTGGCAAACAGGGGCTCCAGAATTTGAATTTCTTCAGAGTGGGTGGCCTGAAAGGTCAGCTTCAGTGACAAGAGCTCTGTCTCTGATTGACTGAGTTCAAGAGTGGTTGCTGCAGCTTGAAAGCTTTGGTTTTTATAAATGAGCTCAGGGGCAAAGTCGAGGGTGACTTTTTCAGTTTTTTGATCGCTTAAGAGATCTTCGTAGATAGTCATGATGGCTGTACTTAATTCCTTTTGAAATCCGGGCTTTTCCATTCTGTTTCCCATTGGGCCATGGTCTTGCCTTCGATCTTGACGTCAGGTGCTATCATTTCTTTGGCTGCTGCATAACTTTTTTTGTTGTCAGGTGCAAAGAAGAGCCCCTGAATATAAGTGATGTCAGTATCACCGACGACCATATTTTGATAGTCCATTTTACTGGTGCTTGCCGATATTTTGCCATCAGCGACGCCAACATCAAATCCAGCTTCATAGCTAGCCGATGCGCCCATGCCCAGGCGGAAGTATTGTAGTTCTTTATCCCCGGTTCCTTCTTGTACTTCCCACTGGGCTTGTACGCCGATAGAAATACTGAGGGACTTACTGCTGCCATTTCCTTTGTCCTTAGTGGCTGAAGTGATACGATTTATAACGCCATCTGAGAAAGAATCTAGCGCTTTGCCGGTTAATCCCAAATCTGCACCCGCCTGGGTAACGCGCATCATTAGGCCCACTGCTTTGCCTTTGCCTAACGCTGCCATGTCACTTGAAGTGACCGTAAAGCTTAATCCGCCTTCCACGGCCAGATACTCGCCATTGTTTTCAGGGATAGGATTATTATTTACATTATAGCTATTGACGCTGCCAGACAAGGCGACTTTCTTATCTCCAACCCCCATCTCGATTTCAAAGGAGCCTTTTAGAGATTGGTCATGGCCTATATTGTCTTTCGCCATGCTGGGGTCAATTTTATAAGCTGATTTGGGGTAAGTCGTTTTTGAGAAGGTGGCTTTGCCTTCAATTTTGGCACTGAGATCGAATTTGCCGATGCTAATACTTCCACTCAGTGAGATTTTACCGTAGCCAGCGACTTTTGTGGTGGGCTGGATATGGCTCATATCGGGTACTGACTTGAGATTTGGCATTACATTATCTAAAACGGTTTTAGGGATGCTTTCTCGCATCTGGAAAGCCAGGAAGTCGCTGGCTTCTTTGGCTGTATCAAACTTATAGGTGGCTCCCAACTCAACCCCTACAGCCGCTCTTACTTCACCACCCCCGGCTTTGGTTTCTTTGCCTGCGGTAGCACCGACTTCGCCACTGGCGCTAAAACTGAGGTAAAAATGTTCATCGTCGCCTTTACTGGCTGAGACACTGACACCGGCAGCTACATCGACACCAAACCAGCCGACACCGATACCCGCTTCACCCTCGAATTTGATTTCGATATTATCGCCGCCACTATCGAGGGGGTTGAGATAGTCCATGAAGTCAGAGCTCTCAGGATTAAACTCTACGGATTTTTGGGCTTGCTCGACTTTGGCTGTATCGGCTTTGGAGCGATCAACACGGCCACTATGGGTAGCGCTGGCTTGATCAAAACGGGTGCCGACCATGTCTTTGATCCCGGTCAACGCTTTTTCATTGAGTACTTTGCCGTATTTCTGGTCAATTTTGCCCATCAATTCAGATTTTTTGCTGGTGATTTGATCAGGGCTTAAACTCAGACCGCCTTCTTTAAAGAAAGCATCGGTTTCCTGCCCCATCGCTTTTACATCTGACTGCATGGTTTGATTGTATTGACCTTCGAGCACTTTGGCCATTACAAAGCCTTCAGGGGTAGCGTCAACATCTGTCCGATTTTTCTTCTCTACCTGGCCAATATGGGTTTCAAAACGGGCCATATTGGCTGTGGGGTGCAGATCAAGTTTTTGCTGGCCTTGCATCTGGACATAACCAGAGTTGCTAGAAGCTAAATTGGAGGCTTTTAAGCGATTGAGGTTTTTGCCGACTTTGGCTTTAAGTGGGTTATCGTCGGGTAGTTGATCATGAAGCCCCTGGAGTTTGGTTTCCAGGCCTTTGAGTTGCCCCAGCATTTCGGGGTTAATGGTGTTATTGTCATGTTTGATCTTTTTGTCATTGCCCGCATCCTGCCCCAGGACCGTATTGATTTCTTGCATTGTGGCCAGGACTTCTCGGTTTTGGGTAAGTTGCGCCACTTTGGGAGCCAGTGCTAATTGGGCCTCGGGATCCATACCCTGAATTTCAGCCAATACATTGTCTATATCGGCAATAACCTCACCCTGTTGATTGGCCAGATCCTGGTGCTTGCCAACCAACACCATGGGAGTGTCATATCCACGCTCAGAAGCGTCAAGTGTAGAAAATTCTGAGGCTTCTTCGTTGAGGGTGTCCAACTCAGTCGTCATCTCAGCCAGTGGATCATCGTCCTGACCGCTTTCGATTTCGCCGGTTCCATCGACTTCCATCCCATTATCTTCGCCGCCATCACCTTCTGGCGCTTCAATTTCTGAATTGTCCATGCCGTCGCCTTCAGGGATTTCAACTCCCAGGTCTTCGCCCAACTGGTCTAGTTGCTCACCACTCTGATCACCCAGGCCAGTGTTTTCTTCGGTTATTTCGGGCGTATTACCATCGATTGTTGTGCTGCCATCGACGGTTTGCATCAACTCTTTGGTGTCCTGTGTCGGGCTCAGGATGCTGCCGCTGGTATCTGATTTTACAGTGGCGCTTTTGGGTTGGGCTTGAGATGTTTTTGTTACCGACTTGCCTGTCTTAACGCTGCTCGTTGTGTTGACAGAATTACCGGTTTTGGTTTTGATAGGTGTGAAACTGGGTGCGTTTCCCCCGCCAATGCGTGTATTCATCTCAAATAACCTCTTTCAAAAATAAAATAATGGATGGCTGAAATTACGGTGTTAAATTTAATATACCCATTTTGGAGCTAAAAAATACGGATCTGGGCCGAATTTTAATTTGTTTTGTTAAATTTAGTTTGGATTTAAACAATTATCAAAGCTTTGGAAAACGTTATTTAACTGATCGTAGTCTTTCATTAAATGACCGACTTCATTTCCGGCACCTTCGAGGGCTTCGAGTTGATCTGCTAAAGCATCACATTGAATCAAGGCCTGATCTAAAAAGCGTTCATAAGTTTCACGTGGCTCAATCTCTTGTGTTGAACTTTGCATTTGGACTTCGATTTCCTGACTTAAAGCCAGGGTCTCATTTCTGAATTGAATTTGGCGTTCAGAGAAGCTCAATATATCTTCAAAAACATTTAAGTTCAGTTCTAGTTTTTTGAATTCAAATTCGAGAGGGCTTAGATCAATCTGTTTTTCTATACGATCCATTTCCTGGCAAATCGAATCAAAGGGTTTTTCCAGTTGGCGCAAGGTTTGGCGCATGTGATTGACTTGAATCGGGATCATGCTTGGCTTGAGCCCCTGAACGCGTTCGAAAGCGATTTCGATCTGTTCTTGGATCCGTTGCGCTAAAGCAGCATAGGCTACTTGGGGTTGTAGTGAGGGATCCACTAGCTCTGTTTGCTGAGTATCAATAGGGAGAGGCTCGCTCACTGGACGCATACGGGTACGAGATGCTGATTTTTGGGTGTAAGTCAATAATTTTTGAGCGTTTGGATCCAGAGGATCTATTCGAACCGCTTCTTGTAAATATTTATTGGCCTGAATAGGCTGTTTGAATATAAGAAATAAGCGAGCCAGCTGGATATAGGCACGGGCATCTTTGCGATTGTTTTCAATCGCTTTCACCAAACAGGCAATCGCCTTTTTGGTCAGTGATTTGTCCTGGTAATGGGATAGTTTGGCGCGTTTGAGATACTCGCAGCCCAATCGATAGAGTTGCAGGGCTTTATCGTGACGTTGGTCTAAATGATCACTCTGCTGACGTGCCTTGGCAAGATTGGAAAGTGCTGAAAGATCCATTACATACTCTCCTTAATCTGACGGTTTAAGCTGGGTTTTGAATGGGGTGCTTTACAAATTTTAACACTCTTGCTTTGGCGCTGCAAGTTCGTTTGGGCCTAAGTCAAAGCTAACATAAAATCACTAAGTCTAAATTTAAATAAATAATAATCACAGCTAAAGCTTAATTTATTCTTGATGGTTTATATTAGACTTATCAACAGCCACGAAAGCGTAGAAAAATGAAAACTATTTCCAGCTCTTTAATTGCATCTTTACTCGCCATTAGCGCACTTAGCGCCTGTAATCAAACCCCACTCATGCAAGCTCCTTTGAATGCCCAACGTCAGGCTTCACAAAACTTACGCGCTCCACTTGCTGCTTTTAGCTCCAATACGGCTAAACCCGAAAGCAATGCTGTTAAATCCGGCACCAGCGAGCTGCAAGCCCGTGAGAGCAAAGGGCAGCCTAAAGCTTCTGCTCCTGTTTCGACTTCCGTAGCAGCACCTGGCGATAATGAAGCGCTGGCCTCTCGTTCACGTGGCTCACTTTCTCCCAGAGAAATATCAGCGCTGGCCCGTATTGGCCTGCAAAGCATGGACCGCACTCGCACCTATGATGATGGTTTCCGTGTTGGCTATCAGAGTTTACAAGAGCTGGCCCGCGAAAATTCTTATATTGCCCGTCTGGCAATGGCTGCCAGCAGCCCCCAAATGAAATATGAATCGGCTTATAAAGCCGTTGCCCATGCCTTGACCTTTATTGCCGAAGGCCGTGATATTAGCGTGCGCTCAGCAGTCATTTTGATTCGCCAAATGATGAATTCCGCCAAAACCTGGGATGACGGAACCCAGATGGGCTATGCCACGATCGACTTTATCTCTCAAACCGCCCAACCTGGCATGCGCACTATTTTACAAGCTACCAAACGCAGCGCCCAGTCTACCCGCTACTGGGAAGATTCTTATAAAATTATCTATGATGCCTATGGTCAGCTTCAAGATATGAACTACTAAAGTCCTATATAGAAATCTAAGCCGGTCTGGTAAAACAGGTCGGCTTTTTGCATGGCGTCTCAAACAGCTAAGCCCCCAGAGCGGGTGGGGTTTTGTATAATAGCTGAATGTCACTTGCTAAACATCCTGCCGGTTCTACGCACCTCAAAGCTAAACTCCACTCACCAACGTCGGCGATACCGTCTGTACAAGCTGACACTCAGCCCAAAAAGTTGGCTGGACAATGGGACTTGATCAAACGCTTGATTCCCTGGGTACGTCCTTACCGACGCACCTTTTTAATGGCTTTGGTACTGCTCTTATTTTCAGCTGGAGCCAAAATGCTGGGGCCAGTGATCTTGCAGCAGGCTGTCGATAATTATATTGTGCCGGGCCACTTTGAGGGCCTATTGCTCTTATTGGGGGCATATGTCAGCTTGCTGATTGCTGGCTTTGTTGCCAATTACGTCGAAATGATTCAATTGGAAATCGTGGGTCAACGGGTGGTCTCGGATCTCAAAAAACGCAGCTTCTCTCATTTGATTCAGCTCAATTTGCCCTATTTTGATCAGAACAGTACCGGCAAGCTGGTTTCTCGGATTGAGAATGATGCCAATGCCATGAAAGTGCTGATGAGTACAGTGATAACCAATCTACTGGGTAATCTAGTGGTTGTGGTTGGCATGTTTGCGATCATGGCCTGGCAATATGATTTGACCCTGGCTCTCTATGTAGTCGGGCTCTGTCCAGTGGTGTTGGGGGCAGCGATCGGCTTTAACAAGTTGATGGAGCCACTGCTGATTTCGGTCCGCAAGCTGGTGGCCGAAGTCAATGGCAGCATTACCGAAATGATTCAGGGCATTGGCACGATTCAGATTTTTGGCCAGGAGCAACGTTTTATAAAGCAAGTCATGCAGCAAAGCCAGTTTAAATACCGCAAGGAAGCCCGCATGACCCTGGCTTTTAATAGCTTTTTCAACTTGTTATTTTTTGTGAAAACCCTGGGCCTGGTTTTGATTCTCTGGCTAGGCGGCCAGCGGGTTTTGCGCGGTGAAATGAGCATTGGTAGCCTGGTCTTGTTTATGTCCTTTATGCAGAGCTTTTTTGTACCGATCATGTTTTTATCCTCACAATTTAACGAGTTTCAAAAAGGGATTGCTGCTGCTCAGCGTATTTTTGAACTCTTAGATCAAGAGGGCCGAGAGCCAGAAGCCCAAGAGCAGCAGGCCTTTCCGACAGGGCCAATCGAAATTCGCTTTGAGTCGGTCTGGTTTCGTTATCAAAGTGACTGGGTATTGCAAGACCTCAGCTTTTGTTGCCCAGCGGGTGAGCACTGGGCGATTGTGGGCCCCACCGGCTCCGGCAAAACTACCTTGATCTCGCTTTTACTGCGTTTTTATGATCCCCAGCAGGGCCGTATTTTAATTAATGAGATCGATATCCGCAGCTTTGACTTGCAGACCCTGCGGTCCGGGCTCGGTCTGGTTTTACAAGATTTGGTGTTTTTCCCTGGTACATTGCTGCAAAACCTTAGCTTAGAACGGGATGATCTCAGTATCGAACAGGTCCAGCATGTGATGCGAGCGATCGGCGCTGACGAGTTGGTGCAACGATTACCACAGGCCTATGAAACCCAAATTTCTGAAGACGCGCGTAATTTCTCCGCTGGTGAAAAACAATTGCTGAGTTTTGCACGGGCACTCTTAAAAAACCCGCAAGTCTTAATTCTGGATGAAGCTACAGCCAATATTGATCCCCAGAGTGAAAAACGCATTCAGGCGGCGATGCATACGCTGCTGGACCAACGCACGGCTTTGATCATTGCACACCGTTTAAATACGATTGAATCAGCCGATCGAATTCTGGTTTTACAGGCCGGGCAATTGCTAGAGTCGGGTAATCATGCTCAGCTGCTCCAAAAACGGGGGATATATGCTCAAATGCATCACTTGCAGGTTTTGAATACATGAGTACTCAGAGCCAAACCGCACCCAAAAGCAGTTCTGCTGAGCAATCACTACCGCAAACCATGGCCTGGCTCTGGCCTTTCTGGCGACCTTTGCGCTGGCGTTTGCTATTTTTGTTGGTCGCGACCCCTGTCGGTGTTTTGTTTAATGTCCTGATTCCGCTGGTAACCAAGCAGATTTTTGATGCTCTGCAAGCCCAGGATGTCAGCGCCGATTTTATAGCAGAAAAAGCACTCGTTATTTTTTGGTTGGGTTTTATTAACTTTGTCTTTAATACCTGCGTCCAGAGTATCCGGGGCTTAACCAATTTTCATTTTGAAAACGCTTTTCGTCAGCGTCTTTCTCAGGCATTGCTACAGTTGGGGCGAGGTTTTTTCTATCGTTTTCGCACCGGTGACGTCACCACACGCATGATTGATGATATTTCCGAGAAAAAGCTGGGCTGGTTTGCTTGCAGTGGTATCTTTAGGCTTTATCAGGCTGGTTTAACGATTGTGGGTTGCCTCTTTTTTATGCTGCGACTCAACCCCTGGCTGACCCTGGCGACGGCCTTGCCTCTGGGAGTCGTGGTTGCTTTTTATATTTATTCGTCTCAAAAAACCGTCGCTTATGCCCGTGAGCGCCAGCAAGCGATCTCAAGCTTAAATGCGTATTTGACTTCGACTTTAGATGGTATTCGCGTGGTCAAAGCTTATGGACAAGAAGTCCAGGCAGCCCAAAATTTTGACGAGGTGGTTGAAAAACAATACCAGCGGGAAATTTCGCTAGCACGGGTGGCCTCATTGCTAGAAATTTCCTATTCTCGATTTTCGGAATTGGGAGTGCTGACCGTCTTTGCCCTGGGAGGTTGGTTGGTGATTCAGGGGCAGATTACTTTGGGCACGCTGCTGGCCTTTAATGCCTATATTTTTATGTTGATTTGGCCGATGGTTGATATCGGCCAGTTTTATATCAAAGGTCGCCAGGCTTCCGTTTCGGTTGAACGGGTGCGTGAGCTCGAAGAATACCCCCGTGAAATCATCGCGACTCCCGAAGGGCTGATGATACCCTCTGGATACTTACAATTGCAATTTTCTGATCTGAGCTATAGTTTTGGCGAACATGAAGTACTGCAACAGGTTTCATTGAACGCTAAATCTGGCCAGCGCACGGTTCTGGCGGGTGCAGTCGGTGCTGGTAAAAGTCTCTTGCTTGATTTTATCCCACGGATTCTGGAGCCTCACAGCGGGCATGTGCTTTTAAATGATCAGCCACTGGCGGATTACGATTTATCGCAATTGCGTTCAAGTTTGGGCGTGGTGAGCCAGAACCCCAGTTTGTTTTCGGCCAGTCTGCGCGAGAATATTACTTTTGGGCGCCAGGGGCTCAGTGATGCTGATTTGCAGGTTGCTTTAGATGTGGCCCAACTGAGTCAGGAAATGGGCTCTTTTGCTGAGGGCCTTGAGACGCGCATTGGCCAACGGGGTGTCAAACTCTCAGGAGGGCAAAAGCAACGGGTCGCGATTGCACGGGCATTGATTCACCGACCGCGAATATTGATTCTGGATGATTGCACGTCGGCTCTGGATGCAGATACCGAAGCCCGTTTCTGGCAAGCTCTGCATGATTTTGTGCCTGAAATGCTGGTGATCCTGGTTACCCATCGTCTGAGTACTTTGCAGCAAGCCGATCAGATTGTGCTCTTAGACAAAGGGCAGGTCGTGGCTCAGGGTGACCATCGGCAATTGACCGCTCAGCCGATATATCAGGACATATATTTAAAACCTCACTAAGCGCTTGTGGCTGTCATGTCTTAAGTCCAGATGTCTTGGTGCCGTTCACGGATCACTGCCTGAACGTAGGTTTTATCGAGTTGTAAGGGGTTAAATCGGATATCAGCAGAGAATTGCTGTCCGTCAGGGGCAATAAAGCGCCAGTCAAAACGAATCGGAATGCCTGCAGTGGCCTGTTCAATTTTCTGCTGGAAGTTCTGCTGAGAAATACTACCATCGGGTTGATTAAAGGGCGAGAAATGTCCCCAGCTTTGACCGATAATATCTGCGCTGTCTCGCTTGAGCAAAAACTTTGCTGCCTGATTGCATTCCTGAACGAGATCTTGATCCAGGATCAAAATAGCATCCTGGGCGCTATTAAAGACTTTATAAAACGAGAACTCCTGGCTGAGTAAAACCTGATTCTGCTCTTTTAGACGACGGTATTTAATGCGAAAGGCCTGACTGAGGCCGATCAAAAGTAGGATGCCAAAAAAGGTGAAGCCATAGACAATCCATTCGGCTTGTCGAATGCTAGCAAAAGCTTCAGATGCGTCTTGCTCGGTGGCGATCCCCATACCCAATTGTTCGTCCCAGCGCCAGGCTCCGACCACGGGCACGCCGCGATAATCTCGGTAGGGAGCAATACGCGCGCCCGAATGGCCTTCGGCCAATTGGGCTGCCATCGGTGTTAAAGGTCGATTCTGAGCATTGCCCGTTTGAGTTTGACTGGTTTTTTGAATCAAATTGACGCCTGGATTGCGCACTGCCAAATGCAAGGCGCTGGATTGTCCATCGGGTAGAATTTGCAGATCTTGCAGTTCCAAGTCAAAACGTGAGGGACTTAACATCAATCCATGAGCATCGACCAAATAGGTTTCGCCGGTTTGCCCCAAAAAAGGTTTGCGTAGCAAAGAGGGGAAAATAGTATTGGGATTGAGTCTAAGCACCAATATATGTTGGGGTTTTTGCTGCTCAGGGGCTGAAACAGGCGCAACCAGGTAGAGGTCATAATTTAGGTGGGTTTTGTTTTGTTGGGGTAAAGCCTGAGAAAACTTGGTTTGGCCTGAATCCAAGACACTTTCTAAGAGCCCTGCCTGGGTTTTCACCGGGTGTTGTTTTCCCAATGTTTTTTGCTGGTTCGTGAGCAGGATCAGGCCCTTGGAATCAATCAGAGCATAGTCTAAATATTGTTCTTGACTCATCCGTTTAAACCATTGATTGGCGTCTGTTTTGAGCTGATCTGAAATAGGCACTATTTGTGCGCTTTGTTTGATTAGGGGGTATTCAGCCAGGGTGGCAGCTAAAACCCGTTGCTGTTGATACCAGCTATGCACTCCCCAGCGTTCGGCGTCAACCACGGCTTCGAGAGCCTGTTGTACATCGGCTTGCAATTGATTGCGAATTCGCCGGTCGACCCAGGTAGAAGCCAGGATAAGTAGCGCTATTGCGAGTGTGATCACTGCATAGTTCCAGCTCAATTGTTCTCGCTCTCGGTTCACACTTGTCTCCTTGCTTATCTATTGTGAATATAACACGCAGGTCGCGGATCTTTGTAGCAAATTTAACGATTGTCTGCATATATCGAGATTAAATTTTTACCAGCCTCGGATTACTTTTTTGGAAGCTCTGAGAATTTAGGCTGTTGTACAGTCGGCTTGCTCTATGCTAATCCGTAGGGCTGATATACTGATACCAAAAATGGGGGCCAATATGGATCGCAAACTTTTCTTTACGGTGATCGTCACTCTCTTATTGGGTGCACTGGGCTATGTGCTATTTTTGATTTTCTCGCCCTTTATTTCCTCTCTAATCTGGGCCGGTGTCATGGTGATCCTGGCCTATCCACTTTATCTTAAAGTGCTTAATAAAATGCCGAATCGGCCTGAGTTGGCCTCGTTAATTATGTGCCTGGGCATGACTCTGGTGCTGGTTATACCGGCGACTTTTT
This sequence comes from Candidatus Sericytochromatia bacterium, assembly GCA_037968875.1. Lineage (GTDB taxonomy): Bacteria > Cyanobacteriota > Sericytochromatia > UBA7694 > UBA7694 > JBBKWI01. The sequence goes on from JBBKWI010000205.1 coordinate 33,505, forward strand.
TGGCACTGATTCTGGTCAAAGAAATTCATGAAGGCTCCCAAAATCTGAGTGAGTATTTGCAGCGTGTCGATTATCAAACGGTACTGAGTTTGGATAATCCTTTCTTTAAACATCGCTTGATAAAACCAGGGATGGACATTTTGACGCAATATGTTGATTTAGAAAGTGTTGATTTACGTTCTACTGCTCTCAACAGTATGCGCAAAATTCCACAGTTTATGCTCTCTCAAACCCAAAACTTCTTTACCGCTTTTTCTTCGCTTTTGTTTGTGCTGGCGATGGTTGAGATCAATATGTTTTTCTTGTTTCGAGATGGCAAGCGCTTTATCGATTTTCTAAAATCCCTGGTGCCGATTGCTGTAGACAAGCGAGATCTGATCTTCGAGCGCATGCGTGAAGTGATCAAAGCCTCGATGTATGGCAATGTGGGTACTGCCTTGGCTCAAGGGGTTGTGGGTGGAGCTGCTTTTCTCTTCCTGGGCGTGCCTTCGGCTATTTTGTGGATGGTACTGATGACTTGCATGAGCTTTTTACCTCTGGCAGGTCCTTTTGTGGTCTGGATCCCAGTAGCGATCTGGCTATTTTTGAAAGGCAGTGTGACTAAAGCCATCATTTTGACGGCCTGGGGAATGCTCGTGGTCGGCTCGATCGATAATGTTTTGCGTCCGATTTTGATCAAGCAAGTTAGCAGCAAAGAAAACCAACTCAATACTCTGGTCTTATTTTTAGGCGTTTTGGGTGGCATTAGCGTCTTTGGCTTTTTAGGCATTGTGATGGCACCGCTGGTGATTGTTATGTTTTTAACCCTGCTCGAATTGCTCAAAGCGGCCCTGGCCAACCCTGATCAGAATGCCGGTTCCATAAGCTCAAGTCCGACAGCCAACTTGCCAGCGCCACTCGTAACCGAAAGGAGCCTCAGAGGTGCCTTTGATATCCAGCCTACAAAACCATCTCTCTAAGTACAGTGCTCAGAGCCCGGTACAAATGGCCTGGGCGGCCCGCAATCTACTGACAGGGCGAGAGTGCAATTATGGCTCCAGGCGCTTTATTGCTGCGAGCACGATTAAATTGCCGATCCTGGCTGTTTTTGCAAGTCAAAGACAGATGCCGCTCTTCCAGCAGCCTTATCTTTATGATCCGAGTGACTGGGTGGAAGATTCTCCCTTTTTTGAGCAGTTAAAAGCGACCGAAACGGTCTCCTGGCAAACCCTGGCTGAATGGATGATGATCCGTTCGGATAATGCTGCGACCAATTTATTGATTCGGGCGTTGGGGTTGGACACGATACAGGACTGGATTATCGAACAGGGCTATCGTGAGACCTTTTTACAGCGTGAAATGATGGATTTGGATGCCAGGGCACTTGGGCGAGAGAACTGGACCAGCCCTCAGGATATGTGCTGTCTGATGACAGATCTGGTTCAGGCTCGTTCGGTGACGCTGGTTGAGCGAGATTGGATGCTGGAGATTCTGTACCGCTGCGAAGATCCCGAAAAAATTCCATTTTTGTTTCGTCCGCCCATGTGTGTCGCCAATAAGCCAGGAGAATTGCCTGGTAATCGTTCGGATGTGGGTTATGTGCATGACGGCGATGATCAGGTGGTGATGGCTGTTTTTTGCGATCATTTGCCTCAGAGCCCTGAACATAGTCCTGTAGACGTTGCTGCCGCAGAAGAGATTTGTGACCTCTGGCAGGCTGAGCTAGCACAGCTTTTGTGGCAAGAATTGACTTGTAAGATTAAATGAAGCGAACTGAATCGAAGGTATTAACGATGCGAAAATTTCTGACCCCTTTACTAGTATTGGCCACCAGCGCCCAGATCATTTTTACTGGACCGGCCGATGCGGCTATCTGGAAGACATTTGAAGGCTTAGAAACAGGACTGGTTTTACTCCAGCCGGATATGGGGACCACAGAGCTTCAACAAGCAGGTCAATCCTTGCTGAAAAACATCGGGGATTCAGAGCTTACTTTTTTAAGTCAGCCGTTAGCAGAACTTGAAAAAAAACTGGGCCCTGAATTGCGCAGCCACCAAGGGGTAATCAATCAGGCGCTGAAGCCCTATACTCTGTCTAGCCCACGTTATGAATATATCGAAAGTAACTTAGCTCTGGCTCTGCAAAGCAATCAAGTCGTGCAAAAATCCTATTTTATTAATGAAGCGCTCAAAGCCAATCGAAACTTGTTACCGCGCCTGGAAGCGCAATTACAAACAAATAATCTCTCAGGCCACGATCGGGCCGCTCTGGGTGTAGCCAGTTTTGCATTGGGTTATTTTACATTGCGCGCACTTGAAAAAGGCAAAGTTTTACCTGGAGAAATTGATCGACTCCAAACTGAACTAGGGGCTAAGCTGAATTCAGTTCAGACGCAAATAAGCGCGAATCCTTTTCGAGCAATGGAATTGGGGGCCGAATTGCAGTTTCTACTGGAAGCCCAGGGGATTTCGGGACGTTTATCCAAAACAACGGCCCAAAGCCTGGGGGATTTGCCTCAGAGCGCCCAAAGCCTGGCTAAGCTAGTGACTTCAGTAAATAAGCTTTTTTAAACCGATGCTAAGCAATGATGCCAAATTGAAGCCAGTTTTGAAGATGGAAAACAAATGTGTCTAGCAAACCGTCAATCGAAAGTACGCTAATGCAAGCTGAGACTGCCCCTGTGGGGGTCAGCTTATGTATGATTATTTGTAATGAAGTCGAGCATTTAGCTGCTTGCTATGCCAGTGTGGCCCCTTTGATCTCTGAGTGGATCGTGGTGGATACGGGTTCGACAGACGGGAGCCTTGAGCTGATTAAAGCTCTTAATCCAGCAGTCAAATTGATTCAAATTAACTGGTCGGAGCATTTTGCTGAAGCCCGCAATCATTATTTGGCAGCAGCCAGCCAGCCCTGGGTTTTGGTTTTAGATGCTGATGAACGTTTGAGCAAAGAGAGTCTGAAAGGCTTATCATTGCTGTTAAGTCAACCTCTGGCTCTGAAGCAGACGTTTTCATTTTTGTGTGAAGACCAGGATTCCCATGCTCAAGTTCGTAGCCAGAACTTTGTCGAACGCCTATTTTGTCAGGCTTCAGACTGGCGCTATAGTGGACGCATTCACGAGCTGATTCAGCTTAAATCAGGGGAGCAACATGCCAGAGAATACGTCCCTGAAATTCGCATCCAACATCTACATGCAGATCTGGATGCAGATCGATTGGGGTCCAAACATGACTTGTATCTTCGACTTCTTGCTCAGGCTCGTCAAGAAACCCCCAGCCCTTACTTAGATTACCATTATGCTAATTTGCTTTATCACACCGATAAGTCAGCAGCTAATCTGGCGCTTGGGATTTTAAACGCAGCTTTAGATAGCTTGATTCGTGCGGACACGCAGCGATCAGCCCCCAGAATTGAGCCCAGGTCGGTCATTCTGGAAATCCAGGAGATTCTCTGTGTTACCGGACGCAGTGATCAACTGCGACAGCGCTTTCAGCAATGGAAGCACTTTCCATTATTTGTTGAGTCCTGGTGTTTACAGGCAAAATTAGACTTTGAAGCGGGTGAAGTAGGGCTCGCTTTTGAGGCGGTTTTGCAGGCCTTAAAGATGGAAAATACTCTGGCTTTACCTAATATTGGAGGTCGCTGGCAAGCCATTGCCATTTTAAGTCGCTGTTTTAGCCATCAACAGCATTATTTAGCAGCCAGCAGCCTGGCGATGCTGAGTCTGGCCCATTTTGATCTGAGTTCACCTGAGCAGGGGATGACTTCGATCAGTAAATTTATAGCCAAAAGTGAGTGCTTAAGCCCGGCGGGTTTTGATGACTTACTCAGGCAGTGTCAGTTGGCTATTAAGAAGTCGTTTCAAAAACGTCAGTTCAGCAAGCTTAATCTGGACTGTCATTTGTTATTGATACATGTCTTTGATTCCTCCGTTTTAGAAATAGCGGTGACTGCTGCCATCCGAGTTGGCGATCCAGCGCTTGCACTGATATTAACGAGTGTGGCCAGATTGTTATGGCCAAAAATAGCTTATTTCAGATTGATATTTGAGCACTTGCGCAAGCAAGTGACCTCAGACCAGGCTCTTTTTGGACAATATGCGTTGATTGAGTATGCATTGTTGCCTGCTCAGATTCGTCCTGCTTTATGGCTTCAGGAATCTGTTGCCTGTCTTAATGCCCTGCCTGCTTGGCTGCCAGATTATGCCCAAGTCAGGCTTGCAGATATCAGGGGGGAGCCGATCGGCTGGTATTTGGAGGGTAGCGAACTTCCCGAAAACCTGACGGGTCAACAGCGAGCTGTTTTTGAGTATCTGATCAGCTTACCCCCCATTCGACAGGATATCTTTGTCTTTACAACGCGCCAGGGCTACTTTCGACTGCGGTGTCACGCGACAGCGTTATTGACTGATGAAAGTAAAATCCAAAGGGTTCATTTGATTGAAGTCTAAACAAATGTAAAGATAGCGCAAGTTCTTAATCTTTATTTAATATAACGATAATAGAGATTAAATGAAGGAGCCCATGCATGCCGACCATTACTTCCCGTCCCCTGCTACAAGCCACCAATCTGATTGGTGCCACTCAGTCCCCGGTAGCAGCTCAACGTGAACCCCAGAGTCAGGTCAAAAATGCAGGCGCTTTTTCTTCTGTAGATAGTTTTATCGCTTCAACAGAAGTCTTCGACAATGCTCTGATCTCTGCTGTAGGCTCTTATCAAGATTCTCGTCTGGCAGTGCAATTGAGCCTTGATGGCAATGAATCGGTCTTAAATGGCGCCGGGATTGCCAAATCCATGGGCCGCTCGATGGCGCGCCGGGCTTTGAGCTCAACAGCACGCAATGGCTGGCAAGTTTTTCAGGGGAACCTGAGCATGGCACAGGCTGGCGGCAATGTTGTCGGCGATGTGGGCACATCTGTGGTCTCCAGTGGTGTGGGGGCTGTGGCTTCTCACCTGGCGGTCTTTGGTCTTTCCAAAACCGGTCTGCCCTCGATCGCTGTCACCGTAGGCGGCTCCATTGCGGGTTGGGCAGCCAATAATTTAACCCATCGCTTGATCCGAAGTACCGGGGTTACGGGTGCTATTTCAGACAAAGCCACTCAGGTTTTTGAATCTTTTGGTAAATAAGTGAGCTGAGCAGAGTCCGATTTTGCGACCCTGTCCACGAGAGATCCTCTGCGCTGCTTACGGCATTCCTTGCTATAATTTGAAAAAAGACACTGGGAAGACTCAATTTATGTCAAGATCACTTTTCTCGTTGGCAGCTGGCCTGTCTCTAATGCTGAGCCTCGCTGCTCAGGCCGCTCCTCAAACCCAGGAGCGAGGGCAGTTTTCAGACAAAGCCAGCTCACCGGTTTGGTTTAATCAGCAATTGCTTTTGCCGCAGTCAGGCCAGATACAAGTCTGGAACCCTCTCAACGAGCAATGGTTAAACTTTGGTGCGCTCAGCAATTGTCAGCCCGGAGCTACTCTCTCGAACCGTCAGCAGCTGCTAGTGGCTTGTCAACAAAACCCGCGTTTGTTGGTTTTAAATTCTTTAGGTCAAATTGTAGAAAGCTTCCCGCGTCCCGATGAAGAAGACGGACTCTTACAAGCAGCATCTGATACTAATAATGAAGTCAGTTTAATAGGTGTTACCGCAATGGTAAACGATGCCCGCGGCGGAACTTATATTGCGGCGACTTTAAGTGAGGGGATTTCTCTGCAGGCTCGCAACAAAGGTAAGATCTATTATCTTTCGCCCAGTCGCAGTTTTATCAAAACGATGGCGACAGGCTTAAATTATCCTGCCGGTCTGGCCCTGAGTGCTGATGGCAAAGCCCTGTTTGTCTCTGAAGGCTTAACGCGGCAGGTGCTAAGCTACGAAGTCGATCGCACTCTTTTGACCAAACCCCAATTGGTGATGCAAGTTGAGAACCTGCATGTCACTTCAGCCCAGGCCAGCGAAGTCCCGCGCCCAGGCTCTCTGGCGATCAATTCAAAAGGTCATCTTTATACTGCCCTGAATGGAGATGGTGCCATTTTGGTGACCAGCCAGAGTGGCAAAAAACTGGCTGAATTGCCAGTGCCGCTGCCATATATAAATGGTTTTAGTTTTGGCACCACGGATCGTACTTTGTACATTACGGCCAATGATGCTTTTCGAACCAATAATAGCGTGCTCTACGAGATGCGTCTCTAGTTATTTAGCTTTGCCACTTGATTTGCTGACAGGCGTGCTTGCCTCTAAGCTTAATTTTAGGCTTAAATGAGCACAGATTACTTGTGCTGAACTTTCATAAAAATGATTAGAGGAGCTCTTTCATGGCGACCTGGAATCCACAAACCTGGGCCAGTCTGGTTCCGCAAGGAATTGGCGAAATCAAGCCTCATCACTTGCTGGAAATGTTTCAGGTCAGCTGGGACAACCGCGATCAATTGCCCTACGCCTGGAATATTCTCAATAAAGGGGTTTGTGATGGTTGCGCACTGGGCACGAGCGGTCTGAAAGACTTTACTCTCGATGGGATCCATTTGTGTACGGTTCGTTTGAATCTGTTGCGCCTCAATACCATGCCCGCTCTGGACCCAGCTCAGCTTGAGGATATTAAGTCCTTAAAAAAGTTGACCAGCAAAGAGCTGCGCGATCTGGGTCGACTGCCTTACCCGATGGTGCGTTATCGAGGAGAGCAAGGCTTCAAACGTATTTCCTGGGAAATGGCCTTGCATCTGTTGGCTAAAAAAGTACGCAAAATGGACCCCAAACGCTTGGCCTTTTTCTTAACTTCTCGCGGGCTTTTGAATGAAACCTATTATGTCGCCCAAAAAGTTGCCCGGTTTTTGGGCTCTAATCATGTCGATAATGCCGCCCGTATTTGCCATTCGCCGTCTACAGTCGCCCTCAAAGCCACGATTGGTGAAGCGGCTTCAACCTGCTCTTACAAAGACTGGCTGGGCACTGATTTGATCATTTTCATTGGCTCCAATATTGCCAATAATCAACCCGTCACGACCAAGTACCTTTATTATGCCAAGCAACAGGGCGCTAAAATGATCGTGATTAATCCTTACAAGGAGCCCGGCCTGACACGCTACTGGGTACCTTCAGTGCCTGAAAGTGCACTCTTTGGTACTTTATTAATGGACGAATTTTTTCAGGTACACACGGGCGGGGATCTGGCCTTTTTAAATGGGGTCTTAAAACATTTGTTGGATTTGGGCGCGCTGGATCAAGATTTTATCGATCAGCGCACCGTTGGCATTGATGACCTAAAGCAGCATTTAGCACAGCAAAGCTGGGAATCTCTGGAGAAAGGCTCGGGCGCGTCACGGGACGAGATGCTGCGTCTGGCCAAGATGCTGGCCGAGGCCCGCTCTGCTGTTTTTGTTTGGAGCATGGGCATTACCCAGCATACCCACGGCGTCGAAAATGTACGCGCGATTGTAAATCTGGCATTGGCGCTGGGATTTGTCGGGCGTGAAAACTGTGGCTTGATGCCGATTCGCGGCCATAGCGGTGTGCAGGGCGGTGGTGAAATGGCCTGTGTGCCCAATGCCTTACCCGGTGGACTGGCGATTACTCCGGAAAATGCGGAACAGCTCTCTCAGCGTTGGGGCTTTGCCGTGCCTGATACCCAGGGCTATACCACCACTCAAATGCTCGATGCCGCTGCTGAAGGTGCGCTGGATCTCTTGTATTGTATTGGCGGTAATTTTTTAGAAACCTTGCCAGACCCAATCGGCATTGAAAAAGCACTAGAAAATGTGCCGGTGCGCGTGCATCAGGATATATTTTTGTCGACGCAAATGCTGGCTGAACCGGGTGAAATGACTTTGCTGTTACCGACAACTACCCGCTATGAAATGGAAGGCGGAGGTACGGAAACCACCACCGAACGCCAAATTATCTTTAACCCCGAGATTCCTGGCCCACGCATTGCGGAGGCGCGACCCGAATGGGAAGTGATGCAGGCCCTGGCCCAACGGGTGTACCCTGAGCTCGCTGACAAAATAAATTTTACCGATACGGCGGCTATTCGCCAGGAAATTGGCCAGTTGGTGCCTGACTACGCCGGTATCGAAAACTTATCGCAAGCGGGTGATCATCTGCAATGGGGCGGGCGCCTACTTGCCCAGGAGCGCTTTCGCACCCCTGACGGCAAAGGCCATTTCTCGAATCTGACTCCCCCTGAGCAAGATCTTCAGCCAGGCCAGTATCGCCTGAGTACTCGGCGTGGCAAGCAGTTCAATAGCATGGTACAACGCGACAAGGACCCTTTAACCAACGCCCGTCGTCTGGATGCCTTGATGGCCTACACGGATCTCGATAAGCTGGGCTTAGAAAATGGCGATAGTATCGTCTTACGGAGCCCCTATGGTGAAATGCTGGCTCATGCCAAAGCAGCCAATCTGGTGCCAGGCAATATACAGGTTCATTGGCCCGAAGCCAATGGGCTCTTGCCCCCCGATAAGCGGGCGCTCAGTGGCGTGCCGGATTATAACGCTATTGTTGAAATTGAAGTTCCTGATCAAAGCGATCCCGTACTGTGGGAGACGCCCCTAGTCCGACCACTGTGAATGACTGAGATTGCCACGGCGGCTCTTTTTTTGTTTCTGCTGAACCCGAGCGGTTTGGCGTTTTTTGCGCTTGGTATAAGAGACTTTGGTCGCTTTGCGGCGCCGGGGAATAAATAGGGCCTCGGCCAACAACTTTTGAAAACGGCTGATCACCAATTGCTTATTGGCAGATTGTGAACGTTCGTCCTGAGCACTCAGGCTCAGGACACCTTCTTTGCTGATGCGATTGCGTAAGCGCTGTTGAATGCGCTCTTTTTGCGCTTCTGTCAACGACAACGAGGCCGATAAATCAAAATATAAACGCACGCAAGTGCTAAGCTTATTGACGTTTTGCCCACCGGGGCCTGACGAGCGTATCGCTTCAAAGCGCAACTCCGCCGGATCAATCTCAGTATTTGTATTTATCTTTATCATTTGCCTGTTTTCGTTTTGCCCTTGTTATGGCCATTGATCTGGACGAAAGCAATTGGAAAAGGTTCCTAAGTCTAAAGAAGGCCTAACGCGTAAAACCAAGCCAGACATCAAAGGCTTTTTTGACCAGGGGCGTTAATTTGGTGCGATTGTATTCATCAGCTAAGTGCTTGATGATCTCGGCCTGGGTGGGATAAGGATGCACGGTCTCGGCTATTTTGGACAGGCCCAGATTATGGGTCATGGCCAGGGTGATTTCGTTGAGCATTTCACCAGCATGGCGTGTGACCAGCGTCGCTCCCAGAATTTTATCGGAGCCGGGTTTGACGTGGATTTTGGCAAAGCCATGCTCCACACCGTCGGTGATACCCCGGTCAACCGCTGACATTTGCTTTTGATAGCTGACTAATTCGGTGTTTTGGGCTTTGGCTTCGTCAGGGGTTAGGCCGACATGGGCAATCTCAGGATCGGTGTAGGTACTGCGTGGGATCACCACATCGCTCCATTTGGAATGGCCTTTGAACAAAGCATTTCTCAAGGCCACCCGAGCTGAGGCGTCGGAAGCATGGGTGAATTTTAAAGCCAGGCAGATATCGCCTACTGCATAGACATTGGGATTGCTGGTTTGCAAATAGTCATTGACCTGCACACCATGCTGATTAAAGTCGACACCCGCTACTTCCAGGCCCAGGTTTTCGACATTGGGCACGCGTCCAATCGCCACCAATACCTGATCGACTTCGACTTGATGCTCTTGACCGTCTTGCTTATAAAACAAGCGTTTGTGGCCAGTTTCGGTCTGCTCAGCTTTACTCAAACGCGCATTGAGATGGGTTTCGATCCCTTCTTCATCAAAAACAGCTTGTACGACAGCAGCTGCATCGGCATCTTCACGGGGTAAAATTTGTTTACCCGATTGGATTAGAACGACTTCTGAGCCCAGGCGTCGGAAGGTCTGGGCCAGCTCACAGCCGATCGGGCCAGCCCCAATAACGGCCAATTTTTTAGGCTGCTCGGTGAGTTCAAAAACAGTCACATTGGTTAGATAACCGATGTCTGCCAGGCCGGGGACTTCGGGTAAGCGTGGACGCCCACCGGTGGCAATAATGGCTTTTTTAAAAGAGAGACGCTCACCACCGACTTCAATTGTCTGTGGGCCCACAAAGTGTGCTTCCCCAAAAAAGACGTCCACACCAAGCTCCGTAAAGCGTTTAGCCGAATCATGCGGCCCGATTTTAGCACGCTGTTTGCGCATGCGCTCCATCACGGTCGCAAAATCAGTCTGGACTGATGCTTGATCAAGCTGAATCCCGTATTTTTCGGCCTGGCGAATTTCAGCGACGATCTCCGCCGAGCGAATCAGGGCTTTGGAGGGAACACAGCCCACATTCAGGCAATCTCCACCCAGCAGATGCTTCTCTATGATCGCGACCTTGCCGCCGAGGCCCGCCGCCCCACCAGCACTCACGAGCCCACCAGCCCCTGCGCCAATCACGACCAGATTATACCGTCCACTGGGAGTTGGGTTGACCCAATCCGGGGGGTGTACATTAGAAATCAAACTCTGGTTATATTCGTCTTCGGGCAACATCAGGGGTTGTGCTGGCATGGTGATAGTTCCTGTCTTGTGATTAGGCTTATTATACCTTGCCATTCAAGATCTCTTTCTGTCAGCCAGCTGACCGTCGATACCCATGAAAAAAGCCTCCTGGAGAGGAGGCTTTTAGCTAACTGTCTGTATTATTCAGCTTTAGCTGAGGTTTTGCCAGTGGCTTTATTGTAATTGAGTGTCAGGGTTGAGATTTCATCAAGGCTCAGGCCCATCCAATATACATACTCCTGGCTGTCTTCTTCGTCTTCCATGGACCAATCAGCGCGCAAATCCCATTTTTTGGCTGTCGCTTCAGAGTGAAAACTAATAGCGACGCTTTCACCTGAGTCTAAGTCATCTTCCAGGATGTTCTCACCCCAGGAATCGGTGCCTGTGGGGCTGAGGTATAAACCGGAAAGCAGATAGCCAGTGTTGTTGACCAGTTCGAAGTCGAGCTCTGCATTTTGCATAGGTCTGGCACCTTGATAAGTAGCTAAGCGGCCATTAAAAGTGGTTTGTGAGGGAGCAGCACTTGCGCTCAGTGTAGGAACTGCAATCAATAAAGCCGCTGCAGATAAAACCGTAAGACGTGAAGCATTTTTAAATGCCATAAATTTTCAAGACTCCTTGGATAAAACAATTTGATATTTTTTTGTGGGGACAAATCAATCTAGCATGCCTCAATTTCCCTGAGTATCTCTCATGTTTCTAAAAATTGAAAACATATTGCAGATTAAATCCGTTTTCAAATAATCCTTAATTCAAAACAAAAAATCTTAAGAAAAAAATCAAAATCTACACGAAAAGAAAGAGTCAGCAAAAACTCAAAAAAGATAGATACAACTGACATTTTTGCTGGATGCTTGCGCTGAATTAAATTCAAAAACAAAAAAATAATTTAACAAAAACAAAACAAAATTAATGGCAATAAAAAAGCCTCCTAATGGGAGGCTTTTTAGGTCTAAAAGTAAACTATTCTGCTTTGGCAGAAGTTTGGTCGGTAGAGGCGTTATAAGCAAGGGTCAGACGGTTGATTTCGTCCAGGCTCAGGCCTTTCCAGAAGACAAATTCTTGTTCGGCATCTTCATCCTCCATAGACCAATCTGCGCGCAGATCCCAGGTGACAGCATCAATTTCTGGAGCAAAGACAATTTGGATTGCTGTGTTTGTATCGAGATCTTCTTGAATCAGATTGGGGCCCCATTCGTCTGCTGCGCTTGGACTTAAATACAAGCCAGAGATTCGATAACCGGTTTTGTTAACCAGTTCGAAATCGAGCTCTGCATTTTGCATGGGTTTTGCGCCATGTTGGGCTGCTAAACGTCCATTGACCAACATTTTTGAAGGGGAAGCGCTTGCGCTTAGAGCAGATACAGCGAGCAATAATGCTGCTGATGCGAATACGATAAAACGTGATGCTTTTAATTTCATGATTATGTAACTCCTAGGATAATTTGGCTGAAATTTGAATTGTCTTAATCAACTTAGCACGTCAATAATTCGATAATTCTAAAATTGTCTTAAAAATTTAAAACATAACGAATATTAAATTTGCTTCTATTGTGACTTAATATGCGCACTTACTTCATTGCCTAGCGATTTTTATTATTCGCTGACACAAGGCCGCAATGCTTTCAAATTCTAGTTACTACCTATATTTTGAGACAATATTTGTGTTAATATGTGTCATAATTGCAAATATTATTTAACGATTTAATAACAATATTTAAAGAGGAGAATTTGCATGCTAAGCAGTCAGTCTCCTGTGGTTAAAATAGTGTTTGTGATTTTTTTAGCGGCTGGTATTTCGACGCTCTGTGACGCCAACCATGTCTATACAGGGACACTTTCTTATACAGATCCCGTCCTTTTTGGTCAGGCCTGGTGGGTATTCCCTAATTTCTTACTGGCGTTCTCGATCATGGCCATCATTTATCACTTGATACCAGCCGTCTTTGCGAAACAGCTCAAAGAGCATGTCAGTTTCACAGTCGGAACTGCGCCCGCTTTTTTAGATACAACTGTTGTCTTCACTCTCTGTTATCTGCTTTCTGGTTTTGCTCAAAATGATCCCAATTTGCTTGCTTTGATCCTGTATCTCAGTTTTGCGATTCGTCTGTTGGCGTCTTATGAACGGGGGTTTATATTGTTTGCTGCTCTCTTGATGGCACTTGGGGGTAGCTTTGTCGAAGGCACGCTCTCAGTCCTGGGACAGATGCAATACGCCCAACCCCAGATCTATCATGTGCCTTTGTGGCTGGGAGCCTTGTATATGAATGGGGCTTTTTGTTTGCGTGAGAGTTTTCGTTATTTTGTCTACTCAAGACCTGCGCCAATCAAAGACTAAGTCTATATTCGATTAAGTTGGCTTGATCTTATCGCCCAAGTCTGCCAAACTTCCAGAACTATTTTACGTTTGCTCAGGCAGGTTTTGTATGCACTCTTCGGCTGTGCCCCACTCTGATTCATCTCAAAGCGATTTGTCAGAATCGACAACAAAAAGCGCCCCACCCTGGATTCCATTGGTCTTAATTTTGACGATTTTGGGTATGACTGTCTGGATTCTTAATAGTCGGGGAATGCTCTGGTGGTGCCGTTGGGATTCTCCCTGGCTCTTGTTATCCAGTGATGTCTGGAGCAAGCACAATTCCCAGCATTTACTAGACCCTTATGCCTGGAGCCATTTTCAACATGGGTTGATCTTTTTCTGGTTCTTTTATTTAGTGTTAGGCAAGCGTCTGAGTCCCTGGTGGTTATTAGTCCTGGCCGTGGCTGTTGAGTCAGGTTGGGAACTCTTAGAGAACTCACCGATGATCATTGACCAATACCGTGAAAATACGGCTTCACTTGAATACTACGGCGATTCAATTTTAAATAGCCTGGGCGATATTCTGGCCTGTATGATTGGCTTTTGGGCGGCTGCCAAACTCAATTTTCGCTATACGCTAGCAATCTTTATTCTAATTGAGTTGGCGATGATCCTTACGATACGCGATAGCTTAATCATCAATATCATTATGCTAACTTATCCGCTGGAGGCCATCAAAAACTGGCAAATCAGCGGTGCTGTACTTTGAGCGGCCGCTGATCAATCCAATTTGGGCTGGGCGCTTAACGCGCTGGCATCGCTGTGCCCCAGAGTTGCTGGTAATCTGAAGCCACATTGCCCGGGTAAGCGCGCTGAATGGCGCCGCCACTGCCGTTATAGTTGCTCAAGGCTGTACGCACATTACCACGGCCTGTATCTAACATGACGCGCAAATAGGCTGCCGAAGTGCGTACATTGGGTTGGACTGAAAGCAAGGCTCGGCTGCTGCCACTGCCATTGACCTGAGCAAAGAGCGCCCGGGCTTCAGGAGTGCGCAAACGACGGTTCGTGTCCTGGCTGACACGTGCCCGGTGGCCATTGGGCCCTCCGCGACTGATGCGCCCGATTTCTTGACGGGCGGGTCGAGTTACCTGGCCAAGTCCCTTGCCATTGCCGTTATTGGCCTGAGGATCAAAATGACTTTCGTGGGCCAGGGTCGCCAGCAATAAGCGTGGCTCAACATTGAATTCACGTGCTGCTGCCAGGACCGCAGTGGCAATTTGACGGGCTTCAGCTGGTGTGGCCTGATTTTCTGGGAAGTTGAGAACTGCTTGTGTATAACGTTCGACGTCATTGCCTTTGCCTGTCGGGAAATTGACTTCGGTTGGAGCCAGGGTTGCTGATCCGAAATTTTGAAAAGAGGTTTGACTTTCGAGGCCAGCGCCTAAGTTAGCTGCTGCTCCAAAGCTTAGATCTACAGAGGGTTTGACCAGGGCAGTTGTGGAATCAGTGGGTTTAACCGAAAAAGAGAGTGGGGGGCTGTTGGCGCTGGTACGAGGGATCATGTGTGAACCTCTGTCTGAAATGAATTTCTGTTTGATTTTAACTATAATTCATTTTGCAATATTTAACCATTCTTTTGCCGCTCAATTATTTTTGTTTTACTATTTTTTAGTTGAACACTTCGGGGCAGGGCTGGTTTTAGGCTATTGCTATTAGGTCTTGATCTTCCCATTGCGTTGACGGGCTGAGCCAAGCTGGTTATACTTCTAAGAGCTCGAAAGTCTGTTTTCTATTTATGCGTACCGTTTCGATGTCCAAACAACTCATTCTGTCCTTCATAAGTAACAGCAATACATTCCAGCCACCAGGCCTGCAAAGGCTGCATTTACTTATTGAAACAAAGGTTATTATTATGTCTACTCAAACCGGTACCGTGAAATGGTTCAACGAAACCAAAGGTTACGGCTTCATCGCTCAAGATTCTGGTCCTGATGTTTTTGCCCATGTTAAAGGCATTGTCGGCGACGGCTTCAAAACATTACATGAAGGCCAAAAAGTAGAATTCACAGTTACCGAGGGCCAAAAAGGTCCCCAGGCTGAAAACATCGTTACCATCTAAACCCTACTTTTATCAGCGGCATTGCTGTCGTTGAACCCAAGCCCTCGACATTTGTCGGGGGCTTTTCGTTTGGCCAGGTTCAGGTTTTTTCAAACGATGTTTTGCTGGTGACACAACCGTGACAATCTCTGCCAAGCAGTGACGTTTACAGGTGCTCGATTCCTTAGACTAAGATCAATACCGTCTTAAAGGAAATCACAATGGCACAACAAAGCTTAAGCCCTTTGCCAGGATTACCCAGTCAAATCAGAGAGAGCATCAAGACCAGAGACACTGCACAAGAGCGTTCGTCAATTGCTAGTAACAGAGCTGAATCCAGTACTGAGAATGCGCGTTCTGGTTGGACCTTTTTTGCACTGATGCATCTGAGCTGCCTGGCTGTTTTTGCCGTCGGTTGGAGCTGGGCCGCCCTGGCAGGCATGCTGGCGATGTATTTGTTACGCATGTTTGCGATCACAGGCTTTTACCACCGTTATTTTTCGCACCGCTCTTTTAAAACCTCACGCCTGATGCAATTTGTCTTTGCATTCTGGGGAGCCAGTGCTGCCCAACAGGGGGCACTGTGGTGGGCGGCCCATCACCGCCATCATCACCCCCATTCAGACACGGTTGAAGACTTCCATTCTCCGCGTCAGCATGGCTTCTGGAAAGCCCATATTGGTTGGGTACCTGAAAACGCCACAGCGGACCTCTCTCGGATCCCGGATCTGACTCGTTTCCCGGAGTTGGTCTGGCTTGATAAATGGTATTTACTGTCACCGATCGTTGCGGCAGCGGGTATGTATTTGCTCGGCAATGCACTGCAGTCCTGGGGCACCAATGGCATGCAAATGCTGATTTGGGGCTTCTTTGTCTCTACAGTTGTGCTCTATCACGGTACTTTTAGTATCAATTCGCTTTCGCATCTGTTTGGTAGCCAACGTTATGATACTGGGGACGATAGCCGTAATAATTTCTGGTTGGCTCTGATCACCCTGGGCGAAGGCTGGCACAATAATCACCATTACTACGCCACTTCAACCCGTCAGGGTTTCTATTGGTGGGAAATCGATATTACCTATTATGGCCTGTGGCTGATGTCTAAGCTGGGACTAATCTGGAATCTGAAAGCCGTTCCGGAGCATCTGAAACAAAAACACCGCCAAAAGGCTGCCACCGTTGCCCAAAGGACTTACTGAGGGTGAGCTTTGCCCCTGGTGGGTACCGCAACGCTCTGTTTAAAAACTAAGGATTAACCCGCTGGAAGCTATTTCACAAATGACTTTCAGCGGGTTTTGACTTGTCTTGCCCCCCCTCTAAGATCGTATAATAAAGGCACGATGGGAAATATCAACCGCATTAACCCGGCCCAAGCTGTTCAAGCGCCGGCACAGGTCCAAAAACAGCAGAAGCAAGACAAGCCTACCCCCGGGGTTGTTTATGCTGAGGTGCATCGCTCTGAAGGCGACGCCGAAGAAACAATTCAGGCGATCTTGCACTTTGCCCAACAAAAAGTCTTAGAAAAGCGCGGTGGCAATAAAGACGGCAAAGGCAAAAAGAAGAAAAAGCAAGACAAAAAAAAACAAGAAGACGAATCCCGCTTTGACGAGAGCAAAACCTATATGATCGCCTCACCGATGCCAGACACGATGGTGCAACCCCGTCAAAATGGCTGCGCGCCAACCTGTTTGGCCATGTTATTGCGCAAATACGGGCTGGTTTCGAATGTCAAAGCTGGCTACCAAAAGGTCGAAGAGCTGCGCACATCAGGTGCTGAGCATATCAACGATGTCGGCCTGAGCTTAGAAGATATTTCAACTTTTGCCCAGCAAGCTGGCCTTAAATCACGGGTGCAACGGGGCTACCACTTTTTGCAGCAGCTGGAAGGTTTATTGCGCTGTCTTAACCGCGGAGCGACACCGATCGCTTCGATCCAATTGCCCGGTATGGGCAACCAACGTCACGCCGTCTTGATCGTCGGTGTCACCCAGCATCAGGTCACGATTGTCGATCCTGCCAAGCCCGATATCCAAAAATTGCCGATCGAAGATTTTCAAATTTGCTGGCAAAAAGAAGACAAGACCCAAACTGGAGTTGGCCTGGCATATATCGAGATCTGGGGTGAAAATGCCCGCGGTGAAGTCTTACAAACGGCGGTCTCCTGGGATACGATCATCGAAGAGATTTATCGTGACACCACAGTTTTTTCTGAAATCGCAATGCACCGGCGGGATGGACGCTTTGCTCCGGTGACGGTGTCCTTTTTTGACGACTGAGAATTGGCTCCTGATTAACGGCTATCTGATGTTATTCTAATAGCAAAACAATAATGAGGCCAAAGCATGGATTCAATTGCCCAGCAAATACAAGCATTACAAGCCAAAGACCAGCGTTTGCAAGGATTCAAGCTCAGCACAGATCAATGGACCCGCTTGCGCGGGCCCGGTACGGATGTTGTTGCTGCATGGGAAGCTTTGCGGGCAGAAGCGCTGGCGATGAAAGTCTGGCCCGTGATTACAGGTCAGGTAGGCCAGGCTGGTTTACTTTACCCTGAGCATCGAGCGGATCTAACTGAGATAGAACGCCATTTTGCCGAGGCTCGCGCCCTGGACCTAGCGGGCTGGATTCAAACCCAATGGCAAGATATCAATCAAGCAGATTTTGCAGCAGATGCTGCTGACTTTGAAGCGGAGTTAGAGGATGAACTTGGGGGTATGGGGCAATTGGCGAATCTGATTCAGCCCAATCACAGGACCTGTCTGGACCGAGATCTGTTGACTCAAACTTTCCATGCCGAGGCTGAAATTTTGTTGTTGCCCGTAGGACATTCCTGGGAAATTCCAGCTCATCTGAGCTACGGTGATTGGAACGCCTGCCCGCCAACAGCGGTACATTTGCGCTTACTCGAAGACTGGTACCTCAAGTATGAGGCCGATTTGATCGGCTTGAGTGGTGATGTGATGGAGCTCAAAATCCGGAAGCCAGTGACAGATATGGACAGCGCCCTGAAGCTGGCACGGGTACAGTATGCTTTTTGCCCGGATATTGTTGAGCAAGGGGTAATGAGTATAGAAAATTTGGCTTCAAGCTTGATCGACAGTACAATCTGGTATTTTTGGTGGGACTAAGCGGCATCAAAATGAAAGTGTATTTTCATTTGCTCCAGAGACTGATCGACATAGAGCTCAACTGCCTGGCGCATTAATGCTTGTAGCACGCGTTCCTGTTCACTCAGGCTCAACTCAGGCATATGTGGTAATTTAGCCAGATGCTCTTCTCTTTCCTGACGCAAGCTAATCACAATAGTTTCTTGCTCTGGTGTCGTTAATGCGCTTTGATTCAAGGCCAGTTCACGGCTGTTATATAGCTGATAAGTTTGGCTACGTTTGAGCATAATTTGCAAGGCCATGCTCAAGCGAGCATTTAGAGGCTGCTCTGGGGCTAGCAGGTCAAGCACCCGCTCACGAGCAGTTTGCAAGCGTAGCATTTGATCGTAGACTTCGTTTTGTTTCTGATGTGTCAGGCGTTTCTCTAAGTCTTGCAAGCCATAATTTTGAACTTCGTTAATGAGAGACTCAAATATCTGTTTAGCCATTGGTTCGCTCCTGATTGATATAAGCATTAAACGCTCTTGATCTTATTTAACGATAAACTTGACGTTTTGTCAATAACGCTGTATCACACGCTAGCTGTTATTTTGGTCACAGTTATATAGACGTGATTGCTTGTTTCTGGTTCCGAGATTCGCTTAAGCTTTTTTCAGCTCAGTCCATTTTTGACCATTGCGTCTGGGATTAAAGTAAATGCTTTGACTGAGCTATACTGAAGGCATCTTAGATCTGGAGTTCACATGAATCCTCGTCACGCCCCCAAAGATGGCCGTTCTCGCCACGAAAACTTAGCCTCTCAGCCGCATATACAGCAGCGTGTCTTTAATAACGGATCTGTGCTCAGCCAGGGCTGGTACCCAGTTTGCGCTGCCAATTCCCTTAAGCGGGGGCAGGCCAAAAGTTTTAAGATCTTTAAGCAGCGCTTGGTGGTTTATCGCAGCGATGCTGGTCAAGTGCACGCCCTGGACGCTTTTTGCCCTCATTTGGGTGCTGATTTAGGCAATGGACGGGTGATTGGTGAGCAGATTCAATGTTATTTCCATCAGTGGCGCTTTGGGCCAGATGGCCGTCTGGCAGAGATTCCCTGTCGCAAAAGTCTGGATAAATCCGTATCAGGGATTAAAAATCGGGCCTATCCTGTCAGCGAGGCCTATGGTCATCTCTGGGTTTTTTCTGCTGAAGCAGCGACGCATCCAATGCCTCGGCCCAGCGGCCTGGAGCAAGGTGACTTAACCGCTGTTTTTGTCAAAGAAGCAACTTTATTTGCCCATCACCATATTATGATGGCCAATGGGGTAGATCTGCAGCATTTTGCCGCAGTGCATCAGCTCAATATTGAATTCGACTTTACAGTGACCGCAGCAGAGAATGGGGTCTTTGAGTGGACTTTACGGGGAGAGATTCCCCAGAGTAATTTCAAAGAGCGTCTGGCCCGCTTGCTGCTGGGGCCAATTTATCAATATCACGTCAAATTTGCTGGTGGCTCAGTGGTCAGTATTACCTATGGCACTGAACAGCGTTTATTCGGCTTTAAACTGCCCTCTTTGCAGGTCCTGTGGGGTTGTTTGCCCCAGGAAAACGGTATCAGTAAGGTGCGCATATTTCTGGTGACCCGGCAACGCAAAGGCTGGCTTGGCAAAATCAAAACTGGCCTGGTTTATGGCCTGACTCTGGCCCTGCTAACGATGCTCAAAGACGAAGATATCAATGCCTTCCCGCAGATGCGTTTTAATACCCATCGTTTAATCAAAGAAGATGCTTCACTGGGCCGTCTGATCCAATTGACCAATCAGCTGGAACTGAGCGACTGGGGAGACCTGCCCGCATGAGCGTGCGTCGCTTAAGTTTGTCAGAGTGGTTTATTGTGCATCAATTGCGTGAAGTCGAGCGTCAGCATTTTCATATTAATTCTCTGGTCGAAGTCGATTTGAGCGCTTTACAGCAGGCCTATGGCGAGCACTCGCTGCCGCTGACCTTTATCGTAGTCAAAGCCCTGGCCTTGACGCTGAAGCAGGTGCCTGAAATCAACCGACAGTATGTGCAAGGCTTTTGGGGGCCCCGCCTGATTCAGGCGGAGCATTGTTCAGTCAATTTACCCGTGATGCTCAATTTTGAGGGCCAGGATTATTTATCGGTGACAACCATCAAAAACGCCGATAGCAAAAGCATTCAGCAAATCAAAGCTGAAGTCAAAGCCTATTTTGCGACGCCTAAATCTGAGCTCAGAGTAGGCAAATATATTATTGGCAAATCCAACAATTGGTTTAATCGTCAGCGCTTGCGACTGATTCACTATTTGGTCAATCGTTTGCCCGCTTTACATGACCGTCTCCAGGTCGGTACCGCTTCGGTTTCTTCGATGTTGCATTTAGCGCATGGGGGCACGCAAGTTGCCATGGTCGGGCGTGGACCGGGCGCTTTCTCGGTGACTCTCTGCCACCATGACCGGGTACGCCAGCGCATGCAATTGGCGATCGCCTGGGATCATTTCACGGGCCAGGGTATGGATGGAGACCGAGGCCTGATTACGCTCTGCCGAATTTTACAGCGTGAGTTAGAGCCTGATGCTTTGTTGGAATAATCAGTAGAAAAAGTGTTGAATTCAATTTTAAAGCAAAAATGTTCTTTTGCTTATGTTTCAATGATACAAGCCTAATATTGGAGTGAAAGAGATGAAACACTTGCTAACCGGATCTCTGGTATTAATAGCGCTCCTGAGTTGCGCCGGTCCCAATACCCTTTCAAGCCAGAAATCTGTGAAAGAAAAATTGCTAGCGGTAACAGTCAGTCAGCCTACACCCGGAGAGAAATCCAAGCCGACCCATCAGCCAGACTCCATACCAGCTCAGAACGTAAACACAGAAAACCTAATTCTGCAGGGTAATATCTTAATGCCCAGTGGAATCAAACAAGCTAAAGCGGGTATTTTGATGCCTTCAGGGATCTTAATGCCTTCTGGTATTTTGCTGGATTCGGATTTCCAGACCCAGTCTACGGATGCGGAGTCAACCCCCCAATATGACAATGTGGTTTTTATTGTCGAAGCATATGATGCCAACAGTGGCAGTTTAGTTGCTGAAACCCTGTCTGATGGTCAGGGACGTTATCTCTTTTCCGGTTTACCTCAGGGTGCCCGTTTGCAATTGGTTGCCCGTGCGCAAAGTGCAAGTGAAGTTGAATTCAAGGCCATTGCTGACTTATCAGATGCAAAAGAGCAAACCTATGTGCGTAATATTTCATTGCGCACTCTGGCTGCGATTCTTTTACTAAGGGAAGCCAGTGCAACCGATTTGGCAGATCTCCCGGTTGATAATCTACAAAATGAAGC
>JBBKWI010000206.1:0-37619 GCA_037968875.1 Candidatus Sericytochromatia bacterium
ACGCCCCCTTTTTTGCTGATTTGCATGGCCCAGGCATCCTTGACTTGACTCATTAAATATCTCCTGCTTTCTAAATCTGTGGCAGTCAGCCTAGCACAAAAACCGAGAGGCTCAGTATGGAATCGCCTTGGCGTCGTCAGGATCAGCAAGTATCATGTAAAACATGTCAGAAACCCCTTGCCCTTGCCAACCCAGTCGTCTTTATCGACAATGCTGCGAGCCATATCATTTAAATCAAGCCGTTCCTGAACGCGCAGAACAACTGATGCGCTCACGCTATAGCGCTTTTGTTTTGAATCTCTATGACTATTTGCTAAAAACCCATCATCCTAAAAAACGACCGGGCCGTTATGAGTTAGAAGAACAGTCCGATCAAGCACTTTTCACGCAACTAGAAATCATTGCTGTGGCACAGGGGCAAGCGAGCGATAAAATCGGCAAAGTCGAGTTTAAAGCTTATTTTAAGCAAACTGAGCAAGCTCTGGTCTTACATGAACGCTCGCGCTTTCGCCGTTATCAGGGGCGCTGGGTCTATTGGGACGGCGAAATGATGACTATTCAAGCTATTTAATCTTAGTACGCTCTAAATGCTTTTAAGACGGTGGTAATTGTGAGCGAGAGTCTGAATCTTCGGGCACGCTGTAATCACTACTGCGGGCCACCAGGTGACTAAAGCGTGGATCGTTGTCTTGTAAGATGCTGATCAGATCCGCTACGATCCGTTGGGCGGCATGATCATCTCCCATCACTTCACGCAAATGCATGCTGGTTTCTCGTAACTGATATGGATCGCGTAGCATTTCCATGACTTTCTCGGCGACTTCAGCGGCAGAAAAATCCCCAATTAGTTCAGGCACGAGTGCAGCACCCGCTTTTTGATTGGGGAGTGCCAGAAAATCAATTGCAGCCAGTCTTTGCTTGACCAGATGGGCTTTTAAGCGGCGGCCGACAAAGGGCAGGTGCTCGATCCAACTGGCGATTCCGTCCAGTGGCAGTAACTCAGGGCGTTTTAGCGGGAGTAAAACCAACATTGGAATACCCAACACGGCCAACTCCGCCGTATTGGTTCCAGGTAAGGTTAGAGCCAGATCTGAAACCTGTAGGGCGGCGTAATTCCAATTGGGCGGGACAATCTGGACTTTATTGCCCTGGGGCGTGATCAGTGAGGTGCTATTGCGATCGTGCACCACTTTGCCAGGAGAGCCATCGAGTACGGACAAATACCTGGGATCCTGTACAGCCTGCCTGATTTCTGACAGAGGTGTAAACGAGGACTGGGGCAAGATAAATTGTGCCTGGGGCAATTGTAAAGATAATTCATCGACGATCTTCAGCAAAAAAGCGGTGGTGTTTAAAACTTTGAGAGGTTTGCTGCCCGGCAATAAAGAGATCACCGGGGCGTCTAAGCGCAGATTGAGTTTTTGGCGAATCGAGACCGAATGATCTGCTGTTTTGACAGCGTCGACCATTAGATCGCCGACCCATTTGCATTTTTGCTCAGCTAGCCGTTTGACTTGACGCTGTTCCTGACTACGATCCCGAAAATAATAACGCCGCACTTGAGATTTCCATTGCACCAATTTCTCTGTATAGACCGTGACTGGAAAACTGCTGCGCCAACCCAAACCCACTGAAAAGAGCTGATCTCCACCTAGATGCAAGACCACCCCATGGCGAGCGAGCACAATATGGGGGGGTAATTTGCCTGTGAGCAGATAGTGCACTGTTTCCTGGGGCTTCAGTACGCTAGCACCGTAAAAGCGACGGGTAAAAGCCTGTTCCTGACCGCTGCTATGTGGGCAGGGAACCAAAGCAATGATGATTCGCGCCTGAGGTAAGGTCTTGCGAATTTCGTAAATCATTGGTTGGACCCAGGCCGACATTTCGCCGGGGCCGTTAGTGGTTAAGATAATATTGAAATCCAAGGTTTTCTCCAAATGGGCTTTCAAAAAGCAGCTGAATTTTGAAAATTCACACTTTTTCTCTTATAGTATCAAAAGAATATGATCTCTCTCACCTGTTTACAAAAAATTAATCTGAAGGCATATTAAGTGAATATTAATCAAAATTGGCTGGACAGCTTGAAATCTCTTGGCTTAGCTCTGGATCAATCCGATCATTTTCGTGAGAAATTGCAAAAGCTTTATCAGAGTCGGGGGCGACACTATCACAATTTTTTTCATATTGAGGCTTTATTGACTGCCATGCATGCACAGCAAGCTGAGCTAAATCAGCCTGCTGTAGTCGCGCTTGCGATTTGGTATCACGATGCGATCTATACTTCATTACGGAAAGACAATGAAGCACGCTCTGCCAGTTTAGCTGGTAAAGATTTACTGGCCCTGGGTGCCGGTCGCGATTTGATCGCACGGGTTTCGTTTTTGATCTTACAAACAGCGAATCATACGCAAGCCAAGAGCCCCGAGGACCATGACTTGGGTTGGTTTTTGGATTTTGATCTTGAAATATTGGGAGCTGAACCCCGACAATACCAAACCTATTCTGAACAAATTCGTAAAGAATACCGGCTGATTCCTGAGCTGCTTTATCGAAAGGGACGAATCAAAGTGCTAAAACAGATGCTAGAAGCTCCATTTCTCTACCATTCTCCTTTGTACCGTAAACGCTACGAACGTCAGGCGCGTCAGAATATTCTGCAAGAACTCAGCCAGTGGCAAGTCGATGATTTGGACTTGTTTTAAGCTCTGAAACCCTCTCTGGATGGTGTTTCAAGATAGCTTTTATTGGATTCGCTCCTGATTGAGTGTAATTCGGGCCACAGATCACAGGGCTAAAATTTGCTTCAATGGTCAATAATTAAGTTGAGACCCAAAGTGAGCAAAGGTGAGTAACAGATGCAGAGTCCAGCCCCTGATGAATTTGAGCAATTAAGCCAACTTTTTGAAAAAAACACCATACGCCAAAGCTCCGAATCTGGTGGCTCCCGTCAGCGTCTAAATTTGGCGCTACCAGAACCGCTGGATTCGGTTAGCTCCTTGCCGACACCTACAGCGAATGGTCATCGCTCTGTTCTCATTCCTTTTGCCTCAACCAATCCGGCTGAAAAAAAAGCTGCCACACCGGCTTCGACACGTGTGGCACATTTGAATCGTCTGCTGGAAATCAATCCAGAGCCATTGGTGCGCCCACAAGACCAGAGCCAATCGAGTCACCAGCAACAGCGCTCTGTAAAATGTACTGAAGCCGAGGCTCATGCTCACAGAGAGCAGCGCCTGCAGCAGAGCACTGAGTTTTCTGATTTGCAAGGGCAAGCCAAACGCCAGTGTCTGCAGCTTGAAATGTCAAAAATTTTAATGCAAATGGCTTTACCCCTACAGCAACGATTGGAATCGCTATTAAAACAATGGACAGAGGACTTTAGTCTCTGGGGGGCTCGTCTACAGATAGGGGCGGAAGGTCATCCTCTCCATTTATCGCCGCTGATGCTTGAATCAATCTCACCCAGACTTAAAAACTGGAAGCTACAGGCTTTGCCCGCCAGGCAGAATTTACGTCACCAGGCACATCTTGATTATCAGGAACTTTTGATTCGCCTGGAGCTTGAACAGCAGGATGATGCGCTCCTGAGTCTGGCTTACGCCCCGTCTCAAACTTTTTCGGCTGAATCTGAACAAGATTTAAAAGTGCTGGCGCAAGACTTGGCTCAGTTTTTGCAAGCGCAAGCTGAGTTGCGATGGGCTTTGAGTGAAAGCCGCTACGATCCTTTAACGGGCTTGCTCAATCACAGTGCTTTCCAACTGGCCCTCGACAAAATGGCCAATCAGTCCAGTCATTATCAAAAACAGAAATCTTTGGCCTTATTATTAATCGACATGGATTTCCTGACACAAATCAATGAAGTGCATGGCGTCGAACAAGGCGATCGTGTTTTGCAGCATCTGACCCAAATTCTGGTAGCTAAATTGCCTGAGTCAGCGATTTTGGGGCGTTTGGGGAATGATTTATTTGGCGTTGCTTTTGGGCAAGTCAGCATGATTGAAGCCGCAGATTGGGGCGAGAAATTACGTCAAACGATTTCTAAGCAGCCCTTAAGCGGTAAGTTTGAATCGCCATTAGATCTGACTCTCTCAATCGGTTTAGCGCATCAGGAGCAAGCCAATAGTACGCTGGCATTGCAGCAAGCTGGTGAAGCTCTGGTACGGGCCAAAGACCGGGGGCGTAATCAAATGCAGATTTATCGATCCGAGTCTAGCCGACCTGCCGTGCAAGCAAAGCCAGTCATTAAAAAACCTCAGTCAGCACCACAGTCTCGATTTGATGTCTCTCAAATTAGCCAGAATCAAGTGACAAAAGCTTCAGCACAGGGGCCAGTCGTCGCTTTACAATGGTCTGAGATATTAAAAAGCAAGCGCAGAGATCTAGAAGACGAATGGCAACAGCAAACGGCTGACTACGGAGTTGCAGAAGTATCCCAGGCTGTAAATACGATGCAAGAGCGTCTCGGTCGTCTTTTGGATAGCCTCTGTACATTACTCGACCAGAAGTCAAGCCTGGCTGAACTCGACAAAATGCCGCTTTCCTATTTTATGCCTTCGGTCGTGGTGGCTGCGATTCGCAGAGGGGATAAAGCGTATCCCTTGAACTCTTATGAAGTGGCCTTTATGTTGCTGCAAGAAAGCATGGAGAAAACCTTACCTTCCAGTGCTGAGCTAGAAGCGTCGATGGATGGCTTTTTTCATTGCGTTAACAGCAAGTTGACCGGACTTAAAGATAGTGTGAGTAGTAAATAAATGATCTGGTTAATGTTGGTATTGTCTGCCGTTTTTGGATATATCTCTCTGAGCATGTATCTGGCTGCTTTCAAAGAAAGTGATGGCATTGAACGCAATAAGCTGATGCGTTCGGGTTTTGGCACATTGGTACTGACCTTGATGGGGCTGTTTTTTGCATACGGCTCTTACTCCTCGCCTCCCGCTCCTTAGAAGGCTTGTGCTAAACTAGATTCAATCTATCTAGGAGGCCTCTCATGCTGGCTGCTATTCAACAAAATCGCTGGTTGCAATCGATTCAGAACTGGTTGCCAGAGTATTTTACGGAGAATGCCTTTTTACAGATT
Organism: Candidatus Sericytochromatia bacterium; assembly: GCA_037968875.1. GTDB lineage: Bacteria > Cyanobacteriota > Sericytochromatia > UBA7694 > UBA7694 > JBBKWI01. The sequence goes on from JBBKWI010000206.1 coordinate 5,078, forward strand.
TTTGGCGCAAGCAAAGTGCCTGTTTTGTTTTTTCTACAGCCCCGTGTGGTTGAGTTGAGTGAGCAAAATTGCGTGATTAAAATCCCGCTAACCTGGCGCAGTAAAAATCATTTGAACTGCATGTATTTTGGGGCTCTGGCAGCAGGTGCTGATTGTGCTGGTGGTTTTATGGCCATGAAAATTGCCTATACTCAAAAATTGCCTGTCAATATTTTGTTTAAAGATTTTAAAGCTGAGTTTTTACGCCGTGCTGAAGGTGATGTCTATTTTGTCTGCGAAAGCGGTCGTGAAGTTGAAGCGATGATGCAGGCTGCTGCCGAGTCTGGTGAACGTCAAAACATACCGGTTGAAATTATGGCTTATGTCCCCACCGATCGCCCGCAAGATCCAGTAGCGCGCTTTAGCCTTACTTTGAGTGCCAAACGCCGGCAAGAAAAACATGGCTGATCGTCAACAAGGCTTGCAGCGCTGTGCCCAGGCTCGTCAGTTTTTGAAGTCTGCCAAAGCCATGAAAGGCAGTAAAGCCCTGGTCGATAAGGCCATTGATACCTATCAATTGGTCTTGCAAGAGCATGGCCAGGAATTGCCTGAACCCTATTTTGGCCTGGCTTATATTGCCTATGCAGCTGGGAAGCCTGATCTCAGCTTGTCTTTTTTACAGGCTGGATTGCGACTGGCCCCAGACGATCAAAAAATGCGACAATTGCTGGCTCGATCAAGACGGGCTGCCGAAAAACAAGCCCAACACCGAGCTTTACAGGCCAAAACTAAGGTACAGGCTCAAACAGAGCAAAGCGAACAGAGCCAGACCGTAGATGGCCCTCCTCCTAATGAGATTGTTTCAGATTTGGGCTCTGAGAGCAGCGGTAAACTCAATCGTGGCCCGGAAGTCGTCATGCTGCAGCGCGTTTTGCAAAAAATGGGACACTCAGTGATGGTTTCTGGTGTTTTTGATCGCCCAACTTACGCTGCTGTGCGTTCCTTGCAGAGTTTGTATAAACTTCCGGTTACCGGCTTGGTTGATGCTGCGACCCGTGAGCAAATCAATCCGGTCGTGAAAGTCGTGCTGGCTGAATTGGTTGCACTGGAGCAAATGTTGGAAATCGTGGCCAATTACACTCAGAAGCAAGGTCAGGAACTCAGTGGCTTTCAAAAGCAAATGAGCACAGAGTTACTAGAGCTCTTGCTCAGTCTGGTTCAAGACTTCCCTCAGGAACAAGAAGATGCGAGAGAAAAACCAGTCAATGACTTTCTGCCGCGTGAAATGTTGGTTTCACGCCTGGGCAATATGGGACAAATGGGAATTGTTAGCAAAGGCTTAGAAGTGCAGCGCTTGCAGCAAATTCTGACGCGTTTAGATTTTCCTGTTAAAATCAATGCCCAGTTTGATCTGCAAACTTTTTCAGAACTGAGTCGTTTCCAATTGGAGCATAAGCTACCGGTTAATGGCATCGTTGAAGCTGAGACGCGTCAGAAGCTGAATGAATATTTGCAAGTGATCTTTGACGAAGAGGCGGCTGAAGAATCCATTTTGGACGTGGTACGTCTCTTTCAGGCCGAGCTTGGCTTAAGCTATTGGGCCAGTATCGAAGCGCAACGCGGTGATTTAACCGGACTCTTGATGCGGCTCTTAAAATATGGCCGCTTGCAGGATATCCCTGAAAGCATTGGTCATTATTTCCGGCTTAGCCAGGAATTAGGTCCGAGCAATCGTCAGGGCAAAGTTTCTCAGGGACGAGAGGTTCGTCTCTTGCAACAAGTACTCAAAAAAATGGGCTATGACAAGGTCGAGATCAATGGTACTTACGATGATCCCACTTATAGTGCGGTGCGTTCGTTTCAGATCAGCAAAAAGCTCGCCATGACCGGCATGGTTGATGACAAAGTCCGAGCAGAGCTCAACGCTCTAATCCTGTCTGTGTTGGCTCAGAGCGACGAGCAAACCTAGTTTTCTAATTGCTTTTTACGTTCACGGGCCTGGACGAGATCTGCTTGCTTGCCAGCCAGATCAGCTTCAAAGCGCTCTCGACGTTGTACGGACTGAAAGTCTGTTTGAGACTGGAGTACTTCGAGTTGCTGCTTGAAAGTGGCGATTTCAGCTTCAAGGGTGACAATCTGCTGATTCAATTGGACGAGTTCTGCCGGATTATTTGGTACGACTTGCTCCACGCTTTGTCCGCTTAGAATAGATTCTAAAGCCAATAATTGCTGGCTGATCGTAGACAGGGCTGTAATCTTGGCGTCGATTTGCAAGTTTAGGTTCTGCAACTCCCCCTGGATTTGATCCTGGCGGCTGCCATCAGCATTGCGCAGCTCGCTGTTGAGCTGGCGCCGTTGATTCATTAGGGCTTCAATTTCGCTGCGTAAGCTATCGCTTTGCTGACGCAAGGCCAATAATTGTCCCGTATCAATCGCAACGGAGCCCCCAGTTGTTGACTGCGCTTCGAGACGTTGCAAGGCCGCATTTTGGCTCGCAAGGGTGGATTCTGCGAGGCGTAGACGTGACTGGGCGGTTTGCAGCTCTGCCTGATATTGCTCACGAATGACTTTGTCTTCAGGGGTTTGGGCATTAACGAGGCCACGCACCTGAATCTGCAGGCGGCTTTCTTCTTTGCCTAAGCTCTGAATTTCGTTTAAGGTTTGTAAGCGTTGTTGGCGTAGATCACTCAGTGAACCGGTCAGTGCAACGGGTGGGATGATCATTGCCGTTTGATTGAGTTCGACTAGCACGGCTTCTGAGCTGCTCTTAAACTCAAATTGACTGCTCAGACTCTGAAGCGGTTCGCCCTGATTGTCGAGTAAGCGGATTTGAACTTCAATTGATCCAGTTGGCACGTTTTCTATACTGCGTCTGACTTCTGAGCTGGAGCTAGCCAGGGCAAAATCAAAACGGTCAGAAAGAGTTTGTTGGCCTCTTGAAAAGACGCGAACTTCGATTTCCTGGACTTGAGCTAAATAGGCAGGCTGTTGCTCAGGGATCTGAAAGCGCAGCTCTAAGCTAGCACTGGTTTGCCCTTGCGCATTGACGCTGCTTCCTCCACCAGGCCCTCCGGGTGGGTTACAAGCGGTTAATGCTGAGGTCAGCATCAAGCTCCCAAGAATACTGTACCGAATGATTTGATGCCTGGCCATAAAAGTCTCCTTATTGATAGAAAGTCCGCAGAATGCTCACAGTGTATCAGACGAGGGAGTGACTATAAAAGTTCACTTGCCCTCATTTTTAAAAGATCGCTTTCTAAAAGGAATACCCAAGTTTAACCTTGTGATTTAATAACTTGAGATACGGTCCAATCAGAACCTGAGCTGAGAAGAGTCGTAAGCCATAGACGAAAGTACAGAGATTTATATATGCACTGGCACAGTCTGACTCCTGAAGCGAGTCTCGCAGAAATAAAAAGCACAAGCAAAGGTTTGTCACAGCAAGAGGTCAAGCTGCGTCAAGCAAAATATGGCCCCAACACGCTGGTTGAAGGCGGGATCAAAAGTCCCTGGAAGATTCTCTGGGAACAATTGCGTTCGATTATGGTTGTGATTTTACTGGTTGCCGCTGGATTGTCTGCCGTATTAGGAGATTATCAGGATGCTGTCGTGATTTTGGCGATTGTAGTCTTCTTTGTCTCTTTGGGTGTCTATCAGGAATATCGGGCAGAGCAGGCGATTGCTTCGCTCAAAGATCTGGCGGTACCTGACGTGCGTGTCAAGCGAGATGGCAAGAGCAGCAAAGTGCCTGCTCCCGAATTGGTGCCGGGCGATCTTTTACTATTAGAAGCTGGCGATCAGATTCCGGCGGATGCACGGATAATTGAAAGCCATAGTTTAAAAGCCCAGGAGGCCGCTCTGACTGGAGAGTCTGAAGCCCTCGAAAAACAGACCCAGGCGATTGAAGATCAAGAAACGCCTTTGGCTGAGCGCACGAATATGCTCTACCGAGGCACCCATATTACTTATGGCCGGGGCCAGGCAGTGGTTGTGGCGACCGGCATGGAGACAGAGTTGGGGCATATTGCCGAAATGATTCAGGGGGTCGAAGATCGCCAAACCCCTTTGCAAAAACGTCTCGACCATGTTGGCAAAGTGTTGGCTGTGGTGGCGATTGCTTTCTCAGCTCTGATTTTTTTGATTGGCATTTTGCGCCAAGAAGAATTTAAATTGATGCTGATGTCTGCGATTTCAGTCGCCGTGGCAGCTGTGCCCGAAGGGCTTCCTGCGGTCTTGACCGTGACATTGGCTTTTGGTTCTCAACGTATGCTCAAACGCAATGCCCTGGTACGTAAACTGACTGGAATTGAAACCCTGGGATCTGTGGCCGTCATTTGCTCCGACAAAACAGGGACGCTCACGCAAAATAAGATGACCGTGACCCATCTGGTTAATCTGCAAGAAAGCCATCAGATAGCGCAAGCTAATGCCTCTGGCGAGAGTGAGGCGACTGAAAAAAAGGCCAGCGAAGACCTATCAGCGGATCTGCAATTGATTTTACTCTGCGCGAGCCTCTGTAATGACAGCGAACTGCAAACAGGCAAGGATAGTCTGGGTGATCCGACAGAATTGGCCCTGCTCGCTGCTGCCCAACAACTCAATTGGGACCTGGATGCTTTGCAAACGGCTTTTCCCCGCCAGGATGAACTGCCTTTTGACTCGGATCGCAAGCGCATGACAACGGTGCATCAGATCAAGCAAATTCCTGATTTTCTGCAAGGCCTGAGCAAAGCCTTTCCTGAAATAGAAACGGCTAAATTTATCTCATTTACCAAGGGATCAATCGATGCTTTACTCGATGCGGGTAGCCAAAGTCTGGATGCCGGGCAATGGCAAGACCTCAATGAAGATCGTCAAAACCAATGGAACGACGAAAATCAAATTCTCGCTGGTGAAGGGCAACGGGTATTGGCCTTTGCTATGCGTTTCTGGGATGACTCCCCCAGAATCAGCCCTGATTTAGAAACAGACTTGAAGCTGCTGGGTTTGATGGCCATGATTGATCCACCTCGACCCGAAGCCCGTGATGCGGTCAAAGTCTGCAAAAAAGCGGGCATTCGTCCGATCATGATTACCGGTGACCACCCCTTAACAGCGCTCAAGATTGCACAAGAGCTCGGGATTACCGAGACCGAGACTGTTTTGACAGGTCGAGAGATTCAGAATTTGGATCAGGGGGAACTGCAAACGAAATTAGCCGACTGTCAGGTTTTTGCGCGGGTTTCTCCTGAGCATAAATTGCGGATCGTCGAAGCTTTGCAAGCCCAAAATAAAGTGGTTGCAATGACGGGCGATGGCGTGAATGATGCTCCGGCGCTCAAGCAGGCTGATATTGGCGTGGCAATGGGAATCACGGGCACAGATGTCTCAAAAGAAGCCGCCGATATGATCTTGCAAGACGATAATTTTGCCACGATTGTAGCAGCGATTGAAGAAGGCCGTATTATCTATGATAATTTGCGTAAATTCATTAAATTCTCTGTCGCTGGTAATTTGGGTAAAATCGGGGTGATGCTACTGGCGCCTCTGGTAGGAATGCCGTTGGCATTATTGCCGATTCAGATGCTATGGCTTAATTTAATGACCGATGGCTTGCTGGGCTTTGGCCTGGGTCTCGAAAAAGCAGAAAATCAGATTATGGAGCGCGATCCAACGCCCCCTGACGAAAGCATTTTTGGCGGGGCTATGCTGGTTCAGATCCTTTGGATGGGTAGTTTGATTGCTGGGATCTCGATGGGATTAGGTGCCTGGTCCTGGTTTGAAGCTGGCAAAGAGGCTCCCTGGCAGACTATTTTATTCACCTCCCTGGCCTTTGCTCAGATTTTCCAGGCGTTGGGAATTCGCTCCAGTCAGGATCATCTTTGGCAGATTGGGATCTTCTCTAACCGGGTTTTATGGGGCATGATTGTGATTGTACTGGGACTGCAATTGGCCGTGATTTACCTGCCATTTTTGCAAGGTTTTTTTCATACCCAGCCGCTCAGTGGAATGACTCTGCTTACCATTTTTGCTGCAAATGCACTGATCTGGGTCGTTTCGGAGATCATTAAGGCGAGCGGGAAGTCTGTTTGATGATTAGCGAGTGCTAGGCGGTTTTTTTAGGCTGGTGATTGGCTTTTCTGAAAAAACTATAAGGTAAACTTTCTGGGCTAATGCTATAATGGTTTTAATCTACTAAAATTTAGACCAGGCGGAAACAGATCATGGCAGTAAAATACAGCTCGTTCAGTATATTGACCCTTACAGCGGGTCTCGCTCTATTTGCCTGCTCCCCTGCTGGTCAGCCTCCGGTGGCATCAAACCAGGTAAATTCCAATTTAACAGCAAGTAATCAGCTACAGTCTTTGCAAACGATTGAAATCAATCAGCTGCCTGCCTATGCCGTTAAACCTGCTGCAAATCAGGTGAGTTTAACGGGGCAATTGAGAATTCCTGCTAATTTAATTCTGAGTGCAGAAGAGTTAAGTGGGATTACGGCTCCACCCCAGGGCATTACCGCCCCGCCTCAGGGTATTACGGCGCCTCCACAGGGGATTACTGCTCCACCCCAGGGTATCCTGGCTGCCCAGTCCATTTTTGGGATTCACTCTGTCAAATCAGATGCTCTGAGTACCAGTTTTTTTGTTGAGTTTTTCCGTGATAATTTTAAATTGTCTCTGCCTGAAATCAATCAAACCGCCACGATTAACCAGACTGTTTTGCAATACATCAACGGTCAACCCTACTTTGTGGCTTCTTATATGTTGCCTGCTTTGCAGCCGGGTACTCAATACCAGTTGGAAGCCAGTCACCCGCTATTGAATTTACAGACGCACTTGCAGACCACTTCTGCTGGCCAGACCCTGTCTGCTGATTTAGATCTTGGTTCGACTGCTGTTGACCGGGTTAAAAAAGCAGCCCAGGCACGAGGTCAACGGGTCAATTTGGCCTATCTCGGTAGCCATATTGATGAGCTAGAACGTACGGTGGCCGTTGCCTTGCAAGAGCGCTTCAGAGAGCGTATTTCTGAAAGTCAGCTCCAGGCGACCGTCAATCAATTTGTAGACGGATTGCCTGCATATGTCGCGCCCCAATCGATCCAAATTACAGCGCCTACCCGTCGTCAATTGCGCGTGGGTGAGCAAATCGAATTGTCAGCGATGACTTATTTTGTAGACCAAAGCAGCACCGCTTCTGCCCTCTGGCAGAGCTCAGCCGGTGACCGCGCCAATATTCAGGCTGATGGTACCCTTCTGGCTTTGCAGCCTGGTCAGGTTACGATTCAGGCCCAGGCCCTCGATAATAGCGAGCTCAATAGTCAAATTGTCTTTGAGATTCTCCCCTAAACCTTTGCGTAAACCTTTGGGGTTGTTCATGGCCTGCTGGCTTTTGCTGGCTTGTCAGCTGCCCGTTATGCAGCAGCTTCAGTCGGAAGACAGCTTGACTCTGGTCACAGTTTTGCCCCTGAGCGGTAGCCTCAAAAGCAAAGGCCCTTCTCGTCAACGCGCGGCTGAGCTGGCAATGAAACAAATTAACGCCGCCGGTGGCATTAATTCTCAGCCTATTCGGCTTGAACACTTAGATTCCGGCACCCAATCCAGTACGGCTTTAAATGCTTTGCGTCCCTATTTGGCAGGCCATCCTCGCACGCCATTTGTTATTGGTGCCTCTAGCTCTCAGGTCTCGCGGGCTTTGCTGACAGAAATTCAACAGCATACTGCACTGATGATTTCTCCTGCCTCTACGGCTTCTTTTTTTACGGATGGAGATCCCAGCAAGCAGTTTTTTAGGACGGCACCTTCGGATGCCTATCAGGGCCATATTTTGGCTCAGCGTATGCTGGAGTCAGGCCTCACTCAAATTGGTGTTTTACATTTGAACGATACCTATGGCAATTCCCTTAAAGAGACCCTCAGCTCGGCTTTGACAGCCAGAGGTGGAGACGTGGTGGTTTCAGATAGTTATGATGCTCTGGATTTTGAAGACCCCCTGGCTGTCTCTGCCTTACAAGATAAAGTTAAGTCACTTTTAAAGTCGCCCATCCAGGCGCTCTGTCTGGTCGGTTATCCGGCAGAAGCCCCCAGTATCTTTAATGCCTGGATCGAGAGTGGCTTATTGCCTGAGTTGCGCTGGTTTTTTTCGGATGGTCTCAAAGCTGCGGAAATAGTTGAGGGCGTTCAGGCGCCCACGCGTTTGGATCAGTCCTTGGGAACGGTTCCTTCTTCTGCGCCGCGTGAAGAGTCTAGCCGTTTTGAAGAAGATTATCTGAATGCCTATAACGAGTTGCCAGTAAGTTTTGCAGCCAATACCTATGATGCTGTTGTGCTGGCTGCCTTTGCCTTGCAGCGGGTAGGCGGCAATTCGGCTCCAAATTTAAGGCAGGCCTTGCAAGAGGTTTCTTCGCCCCCAGGTTTGCCCATTGGTACCGGTGTTGCCGAGTTTAAACGGGGCTTGTCAGCGTTGGCACAAGGCAAAGATATTGATTACCAGGGGGCTTCGGGAATCGTAGATTTGGACGCCCAGGGTGATGTGCTTAGCGATTATGAGATCTGGACCCTCAAAAAAGGCTTCATTTTTCGGGTCGAGACCCGCTCACCCGTGACTGAGGATTAAGCTATGCGAGCGGCATTTCTTGACTTAGATGGCACCTTGCACTGTTCCGAAGCGGGTTTTCATCCTTTGGATTTACAGACCCTGACTCAATTGCAAACACAGGGTGTTTTGCGTGTGATCGTGACCGGTCGCTCTCTGTTTGCGGCCCGTAAGCTGTTGGACGCTGACTTCCCGATCGATTATCTGATTTTTTCTTCAGGGGCAGGGGTTTTAGACTGGCAAAGCCAGCAATTATTGGCGCAACACCATCTCAATGCCGCTGAAATTGAAACAATTGTCAGTTGCTGCCGCCAATTACGAGTGGATTATATGTTGCAGGCTGCTGTGCCTGAGAATCATCTGTTTTGGTATGAACAGCACAGTCCACTGAATGCTGACTTTGAGCGCAGGATGGTCATATATCCGGGTTTAGGTCAGCCGTTGTCAATTTTGCCCCAACAATGCAGTCAGGCTCTGGTGATCGTTCCCCCTGAAAAGCTAGAAACTTTGCAAGCTTGCTTGCTGCAGCAATTGCCAGACTTGAGCCATATTCGAGCCACTTCCCCTTTAGACAAAGTATCAGCCTGGCTAGAAATTTTCCCAGTTCATGTTTCCAAAGCGCAGGGGGCGGCCAGGCTTTGTCAGGAGTTGGGTATTCAGAGCTATATGGCAATGGGCAATGATTATAATGATACAGATCTGCTGGAATGGGCTCAGCATAGCTTTGTTGTGAGTGATGCGCCAGAGTCACTCATCCATCTTCATACGGTGGTGCCGCCTCCTCGTCAAGCCGGCTTTTCTGAGGCCGTTCGACTTTGGTCGTGATTATTTTGCTGAACTTGTCACAATTTTCTGGCTCAGACTGAGCTTAAAGCCTGATAAGGCCTCCCTTTGTGACCGTAAACACGGTATAATGATGCAGAGTTTACCCAGAAAGAGCAAAACATGACAGACGCCTTAATCCCCACTGTAACCCTGGATGAAAATCAGCCCTTTGTGACCATCCAAGATGAGATGAGAAATTCATTTATCGATTACGCTATGTCCGTAATCGTGTCACGGGCATTACCAGACGTCCGTGATGGCTTGAAGCCAGTTCACCGTCGGATTCTTTACGCCATGGGCGAAATGGGCATGACTCCTGACAAACCCTTCAAAAAGAGCGCCCGTATCGTCGGTGAAGTTTTGGGTAAGTATCACCCCCATGGGGATACTGCCGTATATGACTCAATGGTGCGTATGGCGCAAACCTTTTCGGTGCGCCAATTACTGGTCGATGGCCAGGGCAACTTTGGCTCCGTTGATGGTGATTCCGCCGCCGCCATGCGTTATACAGAAGCCCGCTTAACCAAATATGCAACCGAATTACTCGGTGATTTAGATAGTGGTACGGTCGACTTTGCCCCCAACTTTGATGGTTCTTTAGACGAACCCACGGTTATGCCAAGCAAAGCTCCCAATCTCCTGATTAATGGCGTGACCGGGATTGCCGTCGGCATGGCGACCGAAATTCCTCCCCATAATCTCAAAGAAATTGTCGATGCCCTGATTCACTTGATCGAAAACCCGGACGCTGCTGTACTCGACTTGCTCGAATTTGTCAAAGGCCCTGACTTCCCTACCGGGGGCATTTTGCTAGGTACACGTGGCATTCGCCAGGCTTATGAAACCGGCCGTGGCTCAGTTACCATTCGCGCCCTGGTTGAATTTGAAGAAGGTGGTAAACGTGAGCGGGATCGCCTGATTGTCAAAGAAATTCCTTTTCAACTTAACAAAACCCGTCTGATTGAGCAAATTGCGGATTTGGTGCAAACCGGCAAGCTCGAAGGCATTGCTGATCTGCGAGATGAGTCTGACCGCAATGGCATGCGGATTATGATTGAGCTCAAGCGCGATGCCAATTACCAGGTTGTGTTGAATAATCTCTTTCAACAAACCCGTTTACAGTCCAACTATAGCTTCAATATGGTTGCTTTGGTGGGCAATCGTCCACGTCTACTCAACCTCAAGCAAATCCTGGTGGAATTTCTCAAGCATCGTGTTATCGTAATTCGTCGCCGTACCCAGTTCTACTTAGACAAAGCCAATGTCCGTGCCCATTTGGTCACTGGTTTCTTGCAGGTACTCGATAATCTCGATCGCGTCATTGCCTTGATTCGGGGCGCTGATTCTTCGACAGAAGCCCAAGAAGGGCTGATGAATATCTTTGAATTGTCTGATAAGCAAGCCTCTGCTGTCATGGACATGCAATTGCGTCGTTTGACTGGTTTAGAAAAACGCAAACTAGAAGATGAGCAAGCTGAGCTTACATTACAAATCACTGATTTTGAAGGCATTTTGGCTTCACCTGAAAGAGTGAATATTATTATTCGTGAAGAGCTCCATGACCTCACTGAAAAATACGAAGATGGACGCCGTACTCAGTTTGAGATCGATCCCGGTGACTTCACATATGAAGATTTGATTCCCGATGATCCCACGATTGTCTTTATGACCAACAAAGGGTACATCAAGCGTCTGCACCTCGATACCTTTGAGCAGCAAAAACGCGGTGGCCGCGGTGTGACCGGCATGCAAATGCGCGATGATGATTTCATTGAGCACTTTATCGCCACCAGTGCACACAATACGCTGCTTTTCTTTACGACCCGTGGCAAAGTCTATGGCCTCAAGGTTTACGAAGTGGCGGAAGCCAGCCGCCAGGCCAAAGGGAATAGCGTCGCCAATTTACTGCAATTAGAAGCGGGTGAAAGTGTCACAGCGATGCTTTCGATTCATGAGTTTGAAACTGAGCACTACTTATTGGCGCTGACCCGCAATGGCCAGATCAAAAAGACAGAGCTTAGAGCCTATAAAAATATTCGTCGCCACGGCCTGATTGCGATCAAGCTGGATGATGACGATATTCTGGGTTGGGTCAAACTGACCGACGGCAAGCGCAATGTCTTAATTGGTACCGCTTTGGGTCAGTCGATTATGTTTGCTGAGAAAAACGTGCGCTCCACCGGTCGTGGTACCCGCGGTGTGAAGTCAATTCGCCTCAAAGAGAGCGATTATATTGTGGGCATGGCTGTTCCAGAGCCAGAGCAAACGATTCTGACTGTGACTACTAATGGTTATGGTAAACGCACCGAAATTGATCAATACCGCCTGCAAAGCCGCAACGGCTCAGGCGTTATCAATATCAAGCTGCGTAAAAATGGCAAAGTGGCTGCGGTCTTGGCTGTCGATGGCGATGAAGATATTATCGTGGTCACTTCTAAAGGCGTCGTGATTCGTCAGACAGTAGATAGCATCTCTGTCTATAAGCGCGGCACCAAAGGCATGACCGTTCAGAAACTAGGCAAAAAAGACGAGATTGTTGCTGTTGCCAGTATCAATCTACCTGAAGTTGTCGAAGGTATCGACATCCAGGGTGCGACGATGGCGAGTGAAGAAGATCCCGCTGACAAGGGCTTTGCGGCATCTCTGGCATTAGAGGCAGCCAAAGCCTCTGAAGCTGAGAGCGCAATGGCTGAAGCTGAGAGCATAGTGGCAGAGTCGTCTGAACCTGAGTCTGCACCCGCAACAGAAAATGAAGAGGCCTGATACTCCAAGTGACTCCAATAGATAAAATTCGAAATTTCTCGATTATTGCGCATATCGATCATGGCAAATCGACTCTGGCTGATCGTCTGATTGAATATACAGGTGCGCTTTCCCAACGGGAAATGACAAAACAGGTCTTGGATAATTTAGACATCGAACGAGAGCGTGGGATTACGATTAAGTCCCAGTCTGCACGATTGAATTATCGGGCTCTAGATGGTTTGGACTATGTACTTAATCTGATTGACACTCCAGGACACGTGGACTTCAATTATGAAGTGTCACGCTCATTGGCTGCTTGTGAAGGCGCGCTCTTGATTGTTGATGCCACCCAGGGCGTCGAAGCACAGACGATTGCCAATCTCTATTTGGCATTAGAGCATGATCTGGAAATTATTCCGGTGATCAATAAAATTGACTTGCCCAGTGCCGATGTTGAGAGTGTTAAAGCTCAGATTGCAGAATTGGGTTTAGATCCTGATGATGTGGTGCTGACTTCAGCCAAAGAAGGCATTGGCACTCAGGACCTGCTTGAATCGATTGTGAAGCATGTGCCTGTACCGAAAGGTAAGCCTGATGATGCTTTGAAAGCTTTGATTTTTGACTCGGTATACGATGCTTACCGGGGCACGATCGTCTTTTTTCGAATCTTTCAGGGCACCCTTAATAAGGGGGCAAATATCCGCTTTATGGCTTCAGCTAAAAACTATGAGGTGACTGAGCTGGGGACCCTGATGCCTGCGCGTAAGCCTGTCGATCAGCTTTCTGTCGGCGAGACCGGTTATCTGTCCGCTGAGATCAAAGACGTCGCACATGCCCGTGTGGGTGACACGATTACTTTGGCTGGCAGCCCGGCGACGGAGCCGTACCCTGGTTATCGTCCTGCAGTGCCGATGGTTTTTTGTGGGCTTTATCCGGTGGAATCAGATGATTATCTGGAACTCAAAGAAGCTTTTGGCAAATTACAATTAAATGATGCCGCTCTTTCATTTGAACCCGAAACTTCAAATGCGTTGGGCTTTGGTTTCCGTTGTGGATTCCTGGGCTTATTGCACATGGAGATTATTCAAGAGCGTTTGGAGCGCGAATACGATCTGGATTTGATCGCGACCGCACCTTCTGTTGTTTATGAGGTCACCACCGTGGATGGTAAAACCCTGCGCATTGATAACCCGCAAAACTTGCCTGACCCTCAGCAAATTGACAGCATGTCTGAGCCCTATGTGAAAGTCACGATTATTGCGCCCAAAGATTATGTTGGGGCGATGATGGACCTGACTCAGGGTCGCCGGGGAGTCTTTATCAATATGGATTACCCAACCCCTGAACGGGTGACTTTGATTTACGAAATGCCTCTCAATGAAATGATGGCTGATTTCTTTGATCAGCTTAAATCACGCTCGTCTGGCTATGCATCCTTAGATTACGAAATGATAGGTTTGCGTCCAGCCAAGTTGGTCAAACTGGATATTATGCTCAACGGCGAAGTTGTCGATGCCTTATCTACAATTGTGCATAAAGACAAGGCCTATTATGTGGGGCGCCAATTGGTTTCTAAATTACGTGAAATTATTCCACGCCAAATGTTTGAAATTCCGATTCAGGCAGCCATTGGGAGCCGTATTCTTGCCCGTGAAACCATACGCGCGATACGAAAAAACGTCTTGGCCAAATGTTATGGTGGAGACATTAGTCGCAAGCGTAAATTGCTTGAAAAGCAAAAAAAGGGCAAAAAACGCATGAAATCAGTCGGCAGTGTTGAAATTCCACAAGATGCCTTTATGGCGGTCTTGAAAGTGGGACCAGAGTGAAGCGCATGAAAAAGAAAAACGCTCCTCTGGCTGATGCTGATTTGACACAAGTGCAAGGGCTGACGCTTGAAGACTTAACGCGTATGCATGATAACGAAGACTTGCCGAATGAACCTTCTAGTACACTGGAAATGGATCCGGTTAATGAATTTGTAGAAGAAAGTGATCTGGCTCTGGAACACCATGGCCTGCTGGCCGAAACCGAAGCCTGGGTTGAGGAATTACAAGCACCGCGACCTCTCAAACTATTGAAACAAGCAATGTTGCTCAAGCGCGAGAGTGGCGATCTACATTTAGACCAGCTCGATGATATTCGTCGTGTTCAAAATGTTTCGCAAGAAGTTTTTTCTCATTATTTGCCTGACTTGATGCAGAGACTGGGCAAAGTTATGCATGCCCATGAGCAAATTGCCATTCTGTATGATCGACTTTCGGAGCTTTCAGAGAAACGTGGTGCTGCGACCACCATCATTGAAACGGCTAAACAAGTCGAAAGCCTGGAGAAAACTCTGAAAGTTGACACGGTCAGTGAAGAAGAGCGGGTCGTGATTAGCGAAGATCTGGACTTCCTGGTAGAAGCTTTGCAAGGCTATCAATCGATTATTAAATTAACAGCGGCCCTCCAAAAAGAAGTCAAGGCTTAAAATCGATTCACTGTTAAACTTTTATTAAGTCGCGTCATCTTTCCTGACCGTAATCTACATAAAAGATAATAAGAATACTTTTCTTTTAAAAAAGGAGGCTGCGTTTATTATGGCTATGGAAGGCATTCACAACGTTCCAGATTTTCAATATCAGCCCCGCGTTGAGCGTTCGGGCGAACAAAATCGCGATCGACGCAATCAGCGAGAAGAACAAAAAAAGAAAAAGAAAAAAGAGGGTGATTCCAGCTCTCTCTTTGAAAACCTGGCGGATAGTCTCAGTCAATATGGCGATGAGCCTTTTCAGTTCAACGGCTAAAGTTCAATTATCAATCTAAGAGAACCGATCTGAGTAAAGATCGGTTCTTTGTTATTTAAAGACTTCAATTGCTATAATACGCTGCTTTCATGCGTTCACAATAGGTAACCAGCTTGGGGTTGTTCTGGACGAAGCTCTGCATCGGATTCTCAAACGGTGTCCATAGCAGATTAGCTAAATAGGCGTAGGCGATAGCGTCCAGACTAGTGGGCTGTTCCCCCATAAAATAAGGCTTATCGGCTAAAAAGTTACGTATTGCTGTTAGGTCTGCGATCGCCATTTTGTAGATTGTTTCAGTCGGGTGTTTGCTCAGGCCATGGCCTTTGAGATCTCGGACCACCTTTTTTTGTACCAGGGCAGGGATTATTTGCTTAAGCCCTGCTGGCAAATCTCCAAAAAACAGGGCG
Organism: Candidatus Sericytochromatia bacterium; assembly: GCA_037968875.1. Classification (GTDB taxonomy): domain Bacteria; phylum Cyanobacteriota; class Sericytochromatia; order UBA7694; family UBA7694; genus JBBKWI01. The sequence goes on from JBBKWI010000206.1 coordinate 20,394, forward strand.
CGCATTTTGGGCCATTGCTGAGGTTCAACCCAGCGGCTATAGATCATTGCAAAGTTCAGGTGGTTTTCAAATAAGCGTTGCATAGCCAGGCTGACAGCCAGTTCGCTGGCGCTGAGGTTCTGATCCAGTTCGCAGGGGTATTTTTGACGCAGATGCTCAATAATTAAAGTCGTATCTCCCAAATAGTCTTGCCCATCTTTGATGTAGGGCATTTTTCCATTGGGCGCTTTGCTGATATTGAGCGCTTTTGTCTCAAAAGGGATCTGACTCATACGCAACCAGGTTTCTAGTTTCATACAAAAGGGAGATAAATTGGGTAGACCAAAATGGCTTTTGGGTTGATAGAGAGTGATCATAATTGTCTTTCTGGGATTTTTTGTTGGGATACTTGTCGTTTTGCAAAATTAGCTTTCAGGCTGATGCTGCTTCAGTCGTGCTTCGAGATCATGGGCGATCAGAGTGCGTAATTCAAGGCGTGAGTCGGTCGAAAAGCAGGCCAGATACTCGGCTATATCGAGCAACTCATAACGAATTTTGATGGTTTGAAAAAGTCGGAGCTTGCGTTGATCGGGGATATTGACATGGTGCAGGCCGCCGCTATAGCCGATTAAGAATTTGCCCTGGCCAGTGATGCGTAGAATATCTGCAATGCCCCCACGCACAGACATTGGCTTGCCGTGTTTATCTAGGCCATTGACGCGCATCATGCGTCCTTCGGCTGCCAGGGCCACCAGTGAATTGGCTTGAATTTGATCGAGGAACCGATCCCAGCTTTCATCACGTTTGCGAGTGATGGCTACCGTCTGGGGAGAGAAATATTTAAAAAAGCGACCCACCAGCGGGCGATTCATGGTGATGTCAGCGCCAGGGATCAGAGTGCGCGTCGAGGCATTCCAGAGAAATGAAACTGGCATGCCTGCTAAAAAAAGGGGTTCTAGCAGGCTGGTATGATTTAAAAAAGCAAAGACACGAATATCTTTCCAGGCGTCGTCAGGTGGAGGGTTGACCCAGGATACCTCGACCTTAAAAAAAAGATGTGTTAGGGCCTTCACGCTCAAAGACAAGGCGCGGGTGAACCAGATATGCAATTGCATAGAGAGTTTCCTTCTCAAGTCTATTCAAAGTATTCAAAATAGAAACAGGTGATGTCTCCTGACGGAAAACATCACCTGTTAATTTGAGTTTGCTAGATCCAGTCTAGAGCTTGCCAGCCTGATCGATCAGGTAAAGCGCAGCCGGGCGATTTTCATCCCAGAACTGTTTCACTTTTGAGTAGGGGGGATCAAATCCGTCGCCCCAGCTACCAATCTCGGTGGTGTATGACATCAATCCCAATTCACCAAAGGTGAAATCGTCGGTGATACCCGAAGCAACATAAAGATCAGCTGCCTGCTGTGGTTTATAACCCGTGATTTCTCCTAGTTTTTGACCGATTTCAATCAGTTTAGCGTTAGGATTGCGCTGTTTGGTGTAGCCCCATGGCCACAGGATCAGATTAGAGAAACTATGATAAGACATCATCACTTTTAAGTTTTTATGAGAAACGAGGAAGTTACGCACAGCCTGGGTTTCGGGCTCTGAGAAAGCAGACTCACCGCGGAAGGTGTCTGAACTGGGGCTGGTGGAAGCCCCGCCCTCACCCCAGTGATGGCCGTAATTGCGGTTTAAGTCAGTACCCACATAGCGAGAGCCATGCTCATGGGTGTTTTTACGCCAATTCTCGCCAGCTTCTGCTTTGATGTGCCCATCAGGGTTGACCATCGGTACAATCCAGATATCACGGGTGTCTAAGAGACGGGTGATTTCAGGGTCTTTGCCATAATTTTCGGTTAAGAGATTGATTAACATCAAAGGCATTTCAACAGTGGCTAATTCACGGGCGTGGTGATTGCCCAGGAAGGCGATGCCAGGCTTCTGTGCTGCAGCGCCTTTGCCATTGATATGAACAGCCCAGATGTCGCGATTGGCTTTGCCCTGGGTTTTTTCCCAGGTGTCGCCGATATCATGCAGACTTGCAATTTGTGGATGCTTAGCGGTGACTGCGCGTAGTTCATTGAGCATTTCTGCGTAAGTATGGTAATTGGGATCGAAGGTGTTTTGAGCGGAAACGCCACGCTCAGGGGAGATTAGTTCAAAACGCAAACGGCTGTTTTGCAAACGTTCGAAAACGTCGTCATTGACCTGGCCAAGTGCATACTTTTGGGTAACCATCCAGATATCCATGCCGATTTCGTTGAGCTGATCAATTTGCTCAGACTGAGTATAGGCGACTTTGATGGTTGTGTATCCGTTAGTGACAAGCGGACGTTGGTTCAAAAATGAGTTTTGAAAGGTGGGCTCAAAATTGGCTGTATACTCAATTAATTTGGCGCTGGGAGCACTTTGACCTTGTAAGTTGACGGGGCCGGGGCGATTTGCGCCGGGGGCAAATAAGGTGGGTTGGGTGCTACAACCGAGCAATAATGCCGCTGAAGCAAAAGCGATTTTGCGAAAAACGTTCATATGGTATCTCTTGTCCCTGTTCAATTTGGTTTGACTTCGATCAAGACTAAGCAAGACTTAATGTAAGTTTATCACAATATTAAACTTAATACAAAGGGGAGAGGGGGATAATTTTTGAGAAATAGCAAGGCTTGAAGCCTAGACTGAAGTGAAAAGTGGGCGGTACAAGACTCGAACTTGTGACCTACTCGGTGTAAACGAGTTGCTCTACCAACTGAGCTAACCGCCCGCAATGATATGACTGCTAAAGTCATATGGAATCCATTTGTATGAACACGTTCATTCTAACGATTCTTGATTCGAGTGGCAAGGGGATTTCAGGATTTAATTCGAGTTAATTTGCTTGTGCTGATAACCTGAGGCTTGTGCTAAGATTTTGACATTCAATCAATTTTAAGGAGTCTATTTATGGCTGATATTACATTTAAGGGCAACCCGATCAAGTCCGAAGGCAATTTACCTGAAATCAATTCACCTGCACCTGACTTTAAAGCGGTGGCAACAGATCTTAGTGAAAAAACACTGGCCGATTATAAGGGGCAACACGTGGTTCTGAATATTTTCCCTAGTGTAGATACAGGTGTCTGTGCCCAGTCTGTACGCTCTTTCTATGAAAAAACCCAGAGTATAGATAACCTGACTGTACTGAATATTTCGCTTGATTTACCCTTTGCGCAAAAACGTTTTTGTGCAGCCGAAGGCATTGAAAATACGGTTTCTCTCTCTGATTTCCGTCACCACAGTTTCGCTAAAGCCTATGGCGTGACCATGAGCGAAGGCCCTTTAGCAGGATTGCTTTCTCGCGCGGTCGTCGTGGTTAATCCTGAAGGCAAAGTGACCTATACAGAGCAAGTTCCTGAAATTACTCAGGAGCCTGATTACGACGCTGCTATCAAAGCCCTTGGTTAAGTCCCCTCAGATTTGTTTGCTCACCCCCTGCTTCCCTCCAGAAGCAGGGGGTGTTGCCAGAGCTTCTGCTCGTCGGGCAGCAGATTTAACTGACTCGCAATCTCTGCACTCAGTCGTGACACCTGCTTATGTTACGCGTAAATCAAGTAATGAGATCTTGATTCAAGATCCCAATACGGATCTCTATTCCCAGGGGATCGACTTGATCCATGCTTATTACCCCAGTCGCACTTACCCCTGGGCCCAGCGATTGCAAAGTGAGCGCCAGATTCCGCTACTATACTCGGCTCGCGGCAATGATATCGACCGTGATTTGTGGTTGCCTGATCTGCGACCCGCTTTGCTACAAGCTCTCTCTCAGGCCCAGGCTTTGACAGGAGTCAGTCGTGAATTACAGCGTCGCTTGCAGGCTCTGATGCCCCATACACCCTGTTTCTACGTGCCCAATTCAGTTGATGCAGAGCTGTTTTCCCCTTTGCCCCCAAAGCCGCGACCGGCTCACTGGCAAGCCAATGCTAGTTTTGTGATCGCCTTTGCTGGGGAAGCCCGACTTAAAAAAGGCTGGCCGATATTATTACAAGCTTTTGCTCGACTTTATCCAAAATACCCCCAGTTGCGTTTGTTGATTATTGGTCAGGTTAGAGCAGGTGAAAGTGCCGAATTGTTAAAAATTTGGCAGGCACAAAACCCGGCTGCAGCGCAGGCTATGATCTTGCACGACTATGTTGAACATGCGGCATTGAGCCAGCTCTATAATTGGGCGGATTGCCTGATTCAGCCGTCTTATGAAGACGGCATGGCAAATGTCTGCCTGGAAGGTATGGCCTGTGGTCTGCCGGTGATCGCGACTCAGGTGGGGGGCTTTCCTGACATGCTGGCTGACAATGCCGGGGTTCTGATTCCACCGTATTCTGTTGAAGCATTAGAGGCCGCCATCGTCGGTTTGATCGATTACCCTGAGCGTGCCCTTCAGTTAGGGCATGCCGCACGCCAAAGTATTATTGAAAATTTTTTAGCTCGGCATGAGCGCGCCGCCTGGCAGCAAGTTTATGCGCAAGCGTTAAGCGCTGCAAATGAGTCGGAGACTGTGGCTCGTCCTGGGTAAAGTCAGTTTTTTTGCTTTGGGTCTGAATTTCTGTACTGGTTTGGTGTTCTGTAAGGGATTGATGGCTATTGTTGAAAACGGAATTAATCGCTCATTTCAGAAATCACTCAGTGCGATAGTGCAAAAAAGTTTTTAGAAAAACCCATTTTTTAGAAAAAATATTAAAATACCATTCAATTTGCGTATTATATAATAGTAATATCGTTGACTTACCAACTATGATTCCAGAGCTATCAAATATAGCTATGGGTAAAAAATTCATATTGCCCAGGAAAGATCCTAATTGAAGAAAACTATTGCTAAAACGAATCTTAAACTTTTAAAACCGACAAAGTATCTCGGCTTGCTGGTGCTTGTTTCGCTACTCAGCTGCCAGGCCACGGGCAATCCCACCACTCCGGTCAAACCAGGTGCCACGAGCAATCCCACCACTCCGGCCAAACCAGGTGCCACGAGCAATCCCGCCACTTCGGCCAAACCAGGTGCCACGAGCAATCCCACCACTTCGGCCAAACCAGGTGACACGAGCAATCCTGTTAGTTTGCCGCAGCCGACCCCATTCCCTTCCTCGCCGGCCAGCCCCGCCAGTTCTACGAGTCCAGTCAGTTCTGCAAGCCCCGCCACGACAAAAGATACCACGCCCCCAAACGTGAGTTTCACCAGTCCTGTCAATGCTGAAATCGGTATCGCTGTCAATAGCAAAATCGTCACCACTTTCAGTGAGGTCATGGACCCAGCTACGGTCAATACCGGCACGTTTACAGTGACAGGTCCAGGGGGAGCGGCTGTGGGCATTGTGACCTACGTTGCGACCACAGCAACCTTTACTCCTACAGGCAATCTGCTCGCCAATACCACTTATACGGCGATGATCAGCGCAGGAGTCAAGGATCTGGCGGGGAATGCTTTAGCAGCCAATACGAGCTGGACTTTTACCACGGGTACGGGCGCAGATACTACGCCTCCGACAGTGACTGCGACCAAGCCGCTCAATCTGGCAAGCAGTGTGATTGTCAATGGGCAAGTCCTGACTACTTTCAGTGAGCCGATGGATCCGGTGACACTCAGCCCAGCCAGCTATATGATCACGGCGCCTGGTCCCACACCGATTGCCGGCACGGTGAGCTATGCCGGTAACGTCGCGACCTTTACGCCAACAGTCGATCTGCCGCGGAATACGACTTTCACCGGGACGATTACAACGGCGGCTAAGGATCTTGCCGGCAACGCTCTGGCGGTAACAAAGACCTGGACCTTCACCAGCGCTTTGGGTCCTGCTCCTGTCAATATGCTGACAGCTAAGGACTTTGTGATTCTGGGCCAGTCGGGTATTTCCTGTGTGCCCATCTGCGCCATCACAGGCGATATGGGCGTCAGTCCGATCGACTTGACGGCAATCACCGGGTTCTCGACGATTATGGACGCCTCGACGACATTTGCGACCTCTGCGCAGGTGACCGGTCGGATTTATGCGGCCGACCTGACACTGCCAACACCCACCAAGATGACCACGGCGATCAGTGATATGATCACGGCCTATGCTGATGCAGCCGGACGTTCTTTACCTGATTTCATCAATCTGGGTGCCGGTGAGATTGGCGGGGAGACCCTCGTGCCGGGTCTCTACAAATGGGGGACAGGCGTTGCTATCTCGAACGATGTGACGCTCTCAGGTGGCCCGAACGATGTCTGGATCTTCGAGATTTCAGGCAATATCGCCCAGGCCGCGGGTAAGAAGGTGATTCTGACTGGAGGTGCCCTGCCCAAGAATATCTTTTGGCAGCTCACAGGGGCTTTGAATATGGACGCTGGCTCCCATATGGAAGGCATTGTGCTGGCAAAGACCGCGATCAATGTCGGGAACGGCGCATCTATCGACGGTCGGCTCCTGGCTCAGACTGCAATCGCCCTCGACGCAAACAGAGTCACTCAACCTGCACCCTGAGTGATTAAGCATTCGGTTTCAAAACCGTATAAATAAAGACAGGCCCGGATTTCAAAAATCCGGGCCTGTCCCTATTGTTGGTTTTAAAAGATTGGGAATTTAAAGCCTTAGGGCTTTTTAGGTGGTGAATTTTTGGGGTTTTTATTACGGCCGGTGATATAAATCAGAGATTCGTCAGCCTTGTCATCCGTGCTTGTCGTGCTGTCGTCCTCATCATCTTTGAGCCAGTGAGAGCGAGCGGATTCGACGGCATTCAAAATTTCATCTGTATGCTGCAAGCGAAACTCAATGAATTTTAGTGCTTCCATTAACCAAATCGACAATTCGGGATTGACTAAGCGGTATAAGACATTGCGCCCCCGGCGTCTTTCGGTGACCACTCTATGAGAGCGTAATAAAGACAAATGTTGGGACACACGCGAATGGGAAATATTGAGCTTTTGTTGTAAAGCTTTGACTTCACGCTCGCCTTTATAAAGTTCTTCAATAATAAAGATCCGATCATGATGAGACAAGACACCCAATAGCTTGGAGAGCTCCTGTGATACGATTTCACGATAGGACATAAATCACCAATGCTTTCCTGAGTTCATATATTAAAATATTTTAACATTTGAATTAGGTCTTGTTAATTAGATCAATGCTGATTTGAATCGGGTTTGATGGGATTTATATATTTTAGGGGCTGAGCATTTGCTGGCCTGAAATGGCTTGTAGAAACTCATCCATGCCATCCCAGCTTTGCTGATCAGAATTCCATTCCAAGTCTTTGAGTAAGCTGTCAACTGCTTCTTCTTGCTGGGCTAGAGCCATCGCTTCTTGCAAATTTATTTGCAAGCGCTCATTGTCCATTAGCATTAAATCGTTGACCAAAAAGTGCTGCAAGCAGGCTTTCCAGGCGGCAGAGGTCTGTGCCATCAGTTCAGGTTTCAGTAATTGCTTGAGTTGGTAAGGCCAGAGAGATTTAAGTGGCTTGAAGTTCTGGCCCAGATCTCCAATCATTAGATTTAAGTGCTGGCGGGTTTGCTTTGCTGTCTGAATCGGGGCTTTAAAAATCAGTTCTTCAGCAACCTGTAATAAGACGCTGTGATGTGCTTTGGGAAGTGTCAAACAGGGTTTTTGATCTTCATAAATCAACATGTCCACAAACTCACCATTGTCGTTGAGCAAACCCATTTGTTGAATTTGCAGAGCTGAGCCAAGCCAGACTAGCTCAATTTCTGTGATGTCAGAGGTTTCTAACTCAAAATAATTTGAGTGGAAGTCTTGCTCACGGTGATATGCCAGGGCTAGCAAATAGCGACCGGGTTCTAGACCAGAGAAACTGATTTGTGACCCATTGACCTCGGCTGAAATTTGGGTGGCTTCAGCGACTTTTTTAGGGGGGAAGGCAAAGAGTTCTGCCTGGAATTGATCGAGCTCAGACCAGTTGACGGGTCCATTCAGATTTAATCGATAAGTCATGCCCATTCCCCTTTGGTGATTGGGATTGATACCACTTACAGTAGTGATACAATCCTTGTTTTAGAGTAACACAAGCTTGGTAGTTTAAGGAATCTTGAGCACGCCGAATATCTGCCCAGGTTTGTCGGGACTCGACAATTCCTGAAGGCACTGCTTGCCAGATGGCTGTTTGATTGAGCGCTTGCTCAAGGATCTCTATCAGGGCTGGCAGACTGACAGGTCTACCTGAGCCCAGATTAAAACAATTGAGATTGGATGGCAAATGCTGGATTGCAGCGGCAGCTTGTATAAAACCTTGTAAAATATCAGTCAGATGCGTAAAGTCGCGTCGCATCAAATGGGGATCATGCACGACAAAGGGCTGTTGCTGACTAATGGCTTCGACAAAACGCCGAATAGCCATATCCGGTCGTTGACCCGGACCATAAACAGTAAATAAGCGCAAGATTAGAATTTTGAGACCGCTATGGGCTATTTGTTGCAAGTACTGTTCGGCACGGACTTTAGACAAAGCATAGGCCGAGAGCGGTTGCAGAGGATCGCATTCTCTTGAAGCCTGGGGGCTGCCATTGCCGTAAACCGAAGAAGAAGATGCGAAAATTAGGGTCGGAGTCCCGCTGCGTTGACACCAGTCGAGTAGCAATTGGGTGGCTTTCAGATTATGGGTGTCGTAATCCAGAGGGCGTTCCCAGCTGCTTCGGACTCCAGGCAGAGCAGCCAAATGAAAGACGCAGTCCACAGCCGGGTGTTGCAAAAGCTGCTGACTTAAGTCCAACTGTTGCCACTGAAATTGTTCATTTTTACTTAGGGTTTGTAGCCAGACTAAGCCTTCCTGACTGCTTGCTGAATGCAAGGCGTCGAGGCCGGTGACTTGCCAGCCCTGGCTAAGTAAGCGTTGGCAGAGGGCGCGACCAATAAAGCCGGCAGCACCAGTGACCAGGGCGTGTGGCATCTTAGGACTGTGGAGGCTTGCGAACGATATGGTTCATTTGTTGCTGTGTTTGTTGTTGGGGAGTATGGATATATTCCCGTACAGATTCTTGTGTTTCTTGTTTTTCTTGCTGCTCAACAGCGGATTCGACCAGTGTGATGCGCTCAATTTCGAGTAAAGATTCATGGTCCAATTGATTACCTCGCAAGGAGACCAAATCACCGACCTGAAAATCAGATAAAAAGGCATTTTCTACAGAACGCCGGCCCGTTTTGCGCAAGATTTGTGTGTCTGAATTAACCAAAGCCAGGCTGTGACCCTGATTACGCCGATCTTTGATGAAAATTTCACCTTTGTCATAATTCACGCTAGAAATATAGCCTGAGTCAATCACCGATTGGGGCTTGGGCTTATTGATATCACTGTCCAAATCAGAGCTGAGTTTGAGTAAAAATAGAGATACAAAAACTGAGAGCATGGTCAGACAAGCATAAACCTCACGGGGAATCAGATAATAATTAAACATGAGCTCGCAAATCCAGAGCAAACTCAGAATCATAGTGACAGCAGCCAGTCCCAGACTAAATTTGCGATAAGGGCTCTGGCTCTTACGACGGGCTTTGCGCCAGGTGCGGATCATAAAAAACAGGGCTACACCCAGATAAGCCAGGGTTAACATCAGCCGGAATCCATCGATTAATTGATACCAGAGATTCTGCTTTTTTTGATAGTTCTCAACCCATTCGGGGGCTGTGGTGGGCAGGGCCTTACGCCAGCTATAAATTGTTTCCATCAAGATCAGGGCTTCGCCCCAGCTAAGCTCTTCATTGGGACGAATCGTCAAATCAGGATAGCCATTGATTAAATGCACCCGCTCAGCCAATACGACTGAAGCATAGGCCGGATGATCTTTGATCAGATCTTTAAATTTGCTATCTTGCTGAGCGAAGCTCTTGAGGGAATCGCTGAGGCCAAAGGCGGCTACCATCAAATGCACGGCTTCGCCTCGTGTCAAACCGCTCTGTGGCCCTTGATCCGGGAAAAGCAAAGAGCTGCGTAGCTGAGCCGGTGTTACTGAGGAAACTTTCCCTAAGAGTTGAATGAAGTCTTCTTGGGTGATCAGAGCATCATAATTGATTCCTGGAGGCAATTGGATGCCGTTCTCTTGCAAGACTTGCACTGATTTCTGTGCCCATTGGGAATGATAAACAGAATCCGTGGTGGTCTGATTGGGTTCTATTGGCAGGGCTGAGCTATTGCTAGTTGGTGCGACGACGCCAAATGAGCCAGGGTTGGGTGGATTTGTTGGGGTTCCTGGCACGATCAAATCACTCTGAAAGCGCGGCGCAACTTCTCTTATTGTCGCCGGGTTTTCAAGGCCGGGGCTGAGCATGTTGGCGCTGGTTTGGGCAATGGCGCCCCCCACAGGCAGAAGGTAAAAAACCAACAGCAGGCTGGCCAGTCGATGTCGAAGCGCAAGAACGTTCATGAATAGTATCCGGGTCTTTGATGTTAGGCCTATTATAACCTGAAAAGCCGTACTTATAAAAAATGGTGCTCAGAACCCTGTTAAACTTGAATGCGATCAAGGGAAAAAAAATTGCAATTTTTGTGTCATATGTTTAACCAAAGGCATGGCCGCAAAACTTACAAAAAAGAGCGCCCATATCACGACTAAGACTATGACACTTGGGGCATGGGTCCGATTGTCTTTGCTCTGCGGCGGCTTTGTTTTTTTTGTCTTGTAAATTGCTGAGCTCGACGGTCACAATACCAGTGGGGATCGCGATAATCGCGTAGCCGACGATCATGATAAAAGAGGAGACGGTCTGACCAATGACTGTCTTGGGGGCGATATCGCCATAGCCAACAGTCGTCAGGGTAACTATCGCCCAGTAAATACTGCGTGGAATACTGGTAAAACCATTTTGGCCGCCCTCTACCATATACATTAGGGTGCCCATGATGGTGGCTACTGTGACTACTGAGAGCAAAAATACGGTGATTTTCTGACGACTGGCTTGTAGGGCCGACAGCAAAACCTGACTCTCGTTGACATAGCGTCCAAGCTTGAGAATACGGAAAATTCGCAAGAGCCGCAAAGCTCGGATCACTAGCAAATACTGCCCACCCCACAGAAATAAGCTTAAGTAAGTCGGGATGACGGCCAGCAGATCGACCACGCCAAAAAAGCTGAAAGCGTATTGAAGGGGGTGTCTGACGGCGATTAAGCGCGCTATGTACTCGATCGTGAATAAAATGGTGAAAATCCATTCAATGATTCTCAGATAATAGCCAAAGTAGATTTCAATATCGGACACAGACTCTAGCATCACGGCAGCCATTGACAAAATGATTACCCACAGCAAAACAAGATCAAAGCCTTTGGCTAAAGGGGTGTCGGCTTCAAAAATAACATCGTAGAGATATTTGCGCCAGACCGAATGTAAGGGCCTGGTTTCGCTTTTAAGATGTTGTGGCTGGGGATTCAAGTCGCTAACTGAACTTGCATGCCAAAGATAAATACCAGAAACAAGGTGCCAATTGCGATACGGTAATAGCCAAATCCTTTAAAGCCATAGCGAATCACCAGGCTCAAAAAGACTTTAACAGCTAGCCAGGCAGAGAAAAAGGCAACTACCGAGCCGATGCCTAGATAAGCGAAGTCCTGAGATGAAAAAGCCGCTGCATTTTTGAATAAATCGTAGGCTGTGGCTGCTAGCATGGTGGGTATCGCCAATAAAAAAGAAAATTCTGTGGCTTGTTTTTTGTCGCAGCCATGTAAGATGCCGCCGACGATCGTAGCACCTGCCCGTGAGACACCTGGAATCATTGCCAAACATTGAATCATGCCAATCCAAAAAGCACTTTTAAGCGGCATCTCTTCGATTTCAGCAAAAGCCGGCTCACTGTCTTCAATCCACTGGTTTAAAACGATTAAGACAACCCCCCCCAAGATCAGTGAAACTGAGACCACCACCGGGGAAAATAGGAATTTCTTAATGATCTTATACATCACGAAGCCGATCGTCGCTGTTGGCAAAAAAGCAATCAGCAAACGCTGATAGATGGCCCAGCCTTGAAACAAGCGACGGAAATAGATCAAAATAACAGCTAGAATCGCACCCAATTGAATCGCGACTTCAAAACTTTTGAGAAATTCTGTATTCTGCATTTGTAGCAGGGTAGAGGTTAAGATCAGATGTCCGGTTGAGGATACCGGTAGGAATTCAGTCAGGCCTTCAACCAGACCCAGAATCATCACTTCATACAGGTTCATGCGGATGTCGCTTTCTTTGAGAGGAGTTTGAAAATAAGATTGGGATTAAAGCGTTTGCACTGACAGTCTAGCAAAAACGCGCATTAAAATCTGTGGATGGATCACAAATAACGGGGCGAGATCGTTCACTAATTAGCTGTCGTTTTCTTGTTCTTCTGCTGTGCGAGTGTCTTTGTGGTCTTTGTGGGTTTGTAACAAGACATAATAGAGATCCATGAGCTCGATCAGCTTTTCTTCGAGCTCATCTTCGGGGGCATCTCGCAAAGTTTCGGCAGCGTACTCGATTTGATTAAACAAATGGTTTTCCATATATTCGACATATTTAAGATCATCGTCGAGATCGTCCATGCGGGGTCTGAAAAAATCAGAGGTGTCTACCTCGTCTTCATTGCGCACGATCTGAAGGCCTTTTTGCTCCAGAATACTGCGTTGACCCCAGAATTCATTTAACAAAAATCGCAAGGCCATCATCGAGCCATGGGGCATCAGATAAGGAGAACGCATCACAATATATAGAGCTTCTCTCAGGGAGATAATATCATTGGCGTCCGTTAAAATTAGCGAATTGAGATAAAAGTTGGGAGAGAGCCGCATGCCGGGCAAAGCCAGTCGTTGAAAAGCTTCCATTAGAGCATAAAAACCAGCATTAAGAATCTGATTGTGCATTTGCTGTTCTTCATTTTCAGCTTTTTCCATCTCAAAGCCCATTTCCAGAATCGGTAAAAAATGAATGATAAAATCAATCGCACTGGCTTGCATTGTTTCACTTAGAGAATGGCGATCACCTGTATAGAGCCCGTCAAGGCCAGCAAAACGCTCTGCAAAACTCTGATAAGCTTCTGGCAATATTTCCTGGCCCAACATCAAAAACAAGAGCCCGGAGCTGAGCAGGTGTTGAATATCTTCGATTTGACTGCGCTCAAAGCTTCCCTGGCCACTGCCTTCACGGGTTAAATTTTGACGCAGGGATTCTTGTTCCTGGTATTGTTGCTGAATAATTTCATCGAGCTTGGCCTGGTTGATCACGCCTTGATCAACTAGCAATTGCCCCAGAGGTTTGGCTGCCGGGCCGGATTGCATTTGCACTGATAAGGCTTTGTGGAGCTCATCTCGGCTAATGGCTTGTTTTTGAACCAATAATTCGCCAAGGGGTTGCTGAATAGACATGCGTGTCTGCATAAAGGCATCAAATTCGTCAGCACTTAAATAGCCTAAGTCAATAATGACCTGGCCCAAAAGCTTATCTGGCTGTTGTTTTTGCTCAGCAAGCGCAGCATCTAGCTGCTCTTGTTTCAGAATACCGGTTTCTACCAATTGCTGGCCCAATGGTTTCATGGTCAAAACGGACAAATTTTGCATGACTCTGAGTTCTCACTTCACCCTTTATGGCACTATTATACTCAATCTTTCGTTTTCCTGCGCTTCAAGGCTCAGGATTCTGGGTGATCTCGATCAGAAGTCTTTATGGAATGTCCGGTCCATTCTGATCCGGTGCCCGGTGCAATGTTGTATACTAAAAAACAGGCAATTCATTTATGGAATTAAACATTGATCAGCTTCTTCAGCACGTAAAAACCAAGCAGCGTGGTTCTCTTATCGTGATATCTGGACCGTCAGGTGTTGGCAAGGGAACCTTGGTGAAAGCGATTTTAGCCCAATATTCTGATTTGACTCTCTCAGTCTCAATGACGACTCGGGAGCCTCGTGTGGGTGAATCTGAAGCGAAAAATTACTTTTTCACTTCTAAAGATGACTTTAAAGCGCTGATTCAAGAAAATGCGTTTTTAGAGTACGCAACCTATAACCACAATTTTTACGGAACCCCTCGCGCCTTTGTTAGCGAAGAAATTCAGGCTGGCCGAGATGTGATTCTTGAAATCGATGTCCAGGGAGCCGAGCAGATTCGCAATAACTGGACAGAACCGGTAATCGAAATTTTTATTTTGCCACCGAGTGAAGGTGATTTAAAAAAACGTCTAGAGAAGCGCAAAACAGAAAGTGAAACCGCGATTCAGCAGCGTCTGGATCAGGTTGCTAAAGAAGTTACTCAGCTGGCTTTTTATGATTACTTTATCATTAATGACGGCTTAGAGCAGGCCATTGATGATTTGGGCAGTATTATTCAGGCCGAACGTTTAAAAATAAAAAGGTCAATGAGGAGTTAATTTATGTCTACCCCACCACAACCAGAAAATAAGTACCAAATGGTGAATACCATCGCCAAAAAAGCAAAGGTTTTGATCAGTCATGACACCAACGCTCAGCTCAGCCAGCATGGCGCAATTCACAGTGCGATGACTAATGAGGAAGATGAATCCCAGACTGCTCAGCAACAGCCTTCAGCCTAATTTACCCACATATCTAGAGCTGCAGCAACAACAAGTTCCTGTTGTTTATCAGTTCAATCGCCGCTTAAAACGTGTACATATTCGCGTTTGTGCAGATAAAATTTTGATCAAAAGCCCAGAGGTCAAAACTCAAGATTTACTGGATTTATTGCATAAACAGCGGGCCTGGATTGATCACGCTTTTTCTAATTTACCTCAGCCTGAATGGCCTGAGCAAATTTTGTTTTTGGGTGATCACTTAGAACTTGAACCACATATATGCGCTTGCCAGCCGATATGGCTTGAGCATCTTGGTCAGAGCTTGCGGGTGCATTTGACTGCCGAAAGTGAATTACAACAGGTATTGCAGGCTGTTGATCGTTTTTTGTTGGCACAGGGGCGTGAGTATTTATACGAACGCTTGATATACTGGAGTGCGCGCATGGGGCAGGTTCCCAAACAAGTGCGTTTTAAACGTTTGAAAAGCCGCTGGGGTTCTTGTTCTTCAAAAAACAATATTAATCTCAATTACCGTATGATTCAATTATCGCCAGCAGGGATTGATGCCATTCTGGTTCATGAATTAGCGCATCTGAGTCATCTTAATCATGGTCCACTTTTTTGGCAATTGGTGCATCAATATATTCCCAATTATCGTGAACGGGACCTCGAAATCAAGCGTCTTACTCCTTTCATTCTGTGAAAATATAAAGACTTATTAGCTATTTATTTAGCTGCTATAAAAGGGCTGTATAAATGGTGTTTAAATGCTTTTAGGCTTCTTGTTCTCTCCCCTATTTCTCCGTTAGTATTGAATTGTTAAGATTCGAAACAACAAGGAGATCGACAAATGAAAAAAATTTTATTACCCCTGGTTCTGGTTGCTGGTTTAGGTTTAGGTGCGGCAGAGGTTAGCGCTGAGTCTTTTCGACTTGCAGAAACAGCGAGCACAACCAGTACCACTACCCAAATCGAAATGCCTGATGTGAAAGTGCCTGATGTGACGCCAGATACTACCCATGTCACTGAAAGTGTAACTGAGAGTATTCATATTGATGCAGACAATAACGATGCGGATGTCGTTGGCTTGAGCGGGACTTATATTCTGATCTTTGCTCTGATTGGGATTGCTTTAATTGCTGTTTTGGCTGCTGTCGCTACACGCCGTTCAACCATTTAATCTTGAGATCAACAATCCAGGCAGAAGTCGCATCCAGCGACTCCTGCCTTTGATTTTTTGGTTTTTTGCTTAAACTCTGCTTTGGCCTCTGTTATTATGCTATGAGTTACGAGCCCACTTTGGGTGAGTGCCCCACAGATCTTAGTTTTGAAATAGCAGAAAGGTACCCCTTTATGGACTTGGCCCTGTTACAACAAATGAAAAACCAGACTCAGGATCTGGCTATTAATCGCCGACAAAACAGTGACGAGTTTTATCAACAGGGCATCGAATTGCTGGCCCAGGCCCAGGCTCAGGAATTTGCAGATAAAGAATCACTCAAAGAAGCCAGTAAGTTATTGATGCGTTCGATTCAATATGGTCGCCAGAATGCGGAACCCTATATTGCGATGGGGTATTTGATGATTTTACTGGGGGACATGCCCAATGCTGTGCGCTATCTGGGGGAAGCCCGGCGGGTAGATCCAGACAATACGGATGTGATTCAGCTAATTAATTTTTTACAGCGTCCAGCAGGTAGCCAGGACGATGAGGATGCGCTTGATAAGCCTGATTTTGGGGAGGGCAATGAAGAGATTGAGCAAAATTATGAGCGGGTGCAGAAGCTAATTATTGAGCTCAATCAAAAATCCAATCAACTCCCGACCGCTCCCGCCTTTGGTCCCCAAGAGTTTCGTGTGCTAGAAGAAACCCATCAATTTCTGGAATTGAATTTGCAAGAAGCCTATCAATTACTCGAAGCGCTGGAGTTAGACTTAGACGTTTCCAGCCTCTCACAACAGCTGCGCCCTGTCGAGCAAGCGCTGCAACAGACGGCACAATTGCGCCGCATTTCAGGCCGTGTGATTCGTATGCAACAGCAAATGATGGCCAAAGAGCAGGAAATTCAGGCTGAAATTGGTGTGTTAATAGGCGCAACAGCCGAATTAAATCAACGTTTAGAAGACTATCTGGATCAATGTGATCTGTTTGCAGATCAATTAGACGAAGTTGATGAGCTGGGCCACGGTATTGCTCCACTTGAGCCTTATTACAATAAATTGGTGGCTACTGTCGAGTCCTTTCAGGACTATATCGACGATCTTGCCGATTAAGTATAAATCACAAAATTGACGAGATAATAATACAAGAACGGTGCCAGCAATAAATAGCTGTCGATACGATCCAGGAGCCCCCCAAAGCCAGGTAGCCAGGTGCCCGAGTCTTTGACTTCCATATCTCGCTTGATCATTGATTCAATCAGATCTCCAATTTGTCCCAGACAAGCCATTCCTGTAGCTAAGATGACTAGATTGAGTGGGCTAATCGGTAGCCATTTGCCAAAAGCAAGGGCCAGCCCATAGGCTACTGCTACCGAAGTCACAACGCCTCCCAATGCGCCTTCAATCGTTTTATTGGGGCTCAGATGTTGGAAATAAGGGTGCTTGCCCAGATATTTCCCTGCAAAATAGGCCCCAATATCCGAAAATGCGACCGTAGTTAAAGCCCAAACCAGAAAATACTCACCGCCAGGTAGGGATCTCAGCAAGAGAAAATAGCAGGGAAACCAACCCAAATAGGTTAGTTGAAAGACAGGTGCAAAT
>JBBKWI010000207.1:0-61281 GCA_037968875.1 Candidatus Sericytochromatia bacterium
GAGAATTGCGCAGCAACTCCGGCGACATCGCCCTGACTCAGACCTTCAACAGCAGAAAAGCCACTGAGTTGCCCCAAAATATCGGTATCGCTTAAGCCCTGGGCATTAGAAAAATCAAACTTCAAGCGATTGTCTTTGACATCTTCGAGAGAGCCCGAGATACCAGCAACCACAGGTTGATCAGCCCCCTGCACATTAAAGCTCGTTTTGATATCAAAACGGGGATTCAGCTGCGCATCGTCAGGATTAAATTTTACTTTTAGTGAATCTAAATTCAAAACATTATTGAGCAAATATAAAGTGCCCGAATCCGCATCAACTTGCCCGGCCATACGTAAACTGCGCTCGCCACCTTTGCCGCTGTGTTTCAATTGAATGCCGTCTTCAGCCCGAATCGGTATATCAAAGATCGGAGACTTGACCTGATAGTCAAAAGGCAAATAGGCTTTCAAACCATCAAATTCAAGGCGAAAAACTGGCGTAGACTCAGCAGCAACCGCTTCGGCATCTGCAAAATCAGTGCTTGTCGGTAAATCTTGACGATCTTTAAGAAAAGGGAAATAAATCTCCCCACCCTCAGAAATAAATATTTTGCCAGAGACCTTCATATCAGAAAGCAATCCGCGAGCTCGTATCGTCGCCGACTCAATTGGAGTCATCGTTTCAAAAAGGCCGGGGCGTGTAAATTGAAATTTGACTTTATTCATCTGGGCTTTGAGATTGATATACTCTGGCTTGAGATTCACCAGATCAATCGTGCCATTGGCGGAAACATCTCCCCCGCCATATTTGCCGGTGACATCCACTAATTGCAATTGTGGTGTAATGCCATATTTGCCCTGCAAACGCCGCAATTCGCCGCGTACTTTTAAATCTGTCACCGATTCTTTCAGTGCCGATAAATAGATCTCCGTATCATTCAGATTCACAGAACCTTCAAGCTGTGGATCCAAAGGAGATCCCAGAGCGCGAATCAAAACAGAGCCTGTCCCCCGTCGCCAATCAATGGCACTCGTAAACAAATTAATCAGCGCAAAGCTGTCGTCTTGCAATTGCAAAGAAACATCCATCGGTTGCTGCAAATCGAGTACCGGCACATCTCCATTGGCGATCACCTGCTGATCTGCATAATTAACTTCCAGGCGGGTATCTCTTATATAGCCTTGCTGATAGTCACCTTGTGCTTGCAAATGATCCAAAAATATACGATTAAACAAGAATCTATCCAATTGCAAATCAGCTGTGACCTTGGGATCTTTAATGCTGCCTTCGGCATAAGCAATTAGATCTAAACTACCGTCCAAACGCATATCTTTGCCTTCTAAGAAAGGACTGACAGCCTGTAAGCGCAATCCTTTGCCCTGAACCTCAATCGCAATTTCTTTTTCCAGATCAACTTTACCTTTGGCCTCAAGTAAGCCACCATTTTTTTCAAGCAAATAGAGTTGTTCGAGATCCAATAATTTGTCTTTAAAGGTCGCATCTACAAAAGCTTCAGATAGCTGCAGATCTTTAATTTCAAATGCTTGCAGCAGGCCTTTCAGTGTCAAATCCGGGTCAGCAACAGTGCCTTCAATGTGGGCGTTAACTGACAAACGTCCTTTGATCGTATCTAATAATGCTTTTTGGGGTGGGACTGGCGGCGCCACCACCGTATTGGGCTGCAGCTTCCATTGCTCCCAATGGTCATAAACTTCCTTCCAGCGGATACTGAGATCCCGATCTGGCACGATGCCATCGGGCTCGAGATCACCATCATACTGAAAGAGTGAACGTTTTTTAATTTCAGGCAAAGTATATTTTTTGGGCAAAGTGTCAGGGGGAGGCAAGCTCGTTAGATCTTCGGGAGGATCAATTTTTTGTTTGATCGATTTTGGCACAAAAGCAAGTAGACTTTCCAGATCAAAATCATCGGCCTCTGCGTCTAAATTCAAAGTGGGACTGGCCGTCCCCAGATCAACGGTGCCTTTGGCTAATAATTGATTCTCTTTGTCGATCACTCTGGCCTGATGAATCGTAATCAATTGATTATTGATTTCTGTATCTAATTCAAAACGCTCAACACTAGCACCCTGCGCCTGAATATTATCAGCCGTACTGACCAGTTTGGCGTTCAAGCGTTTGCCACTGCCCCCACTGGCCTCTAAAGCCAGTTTGACTTGCCCTGATTGCACATCAAAAGCTTCTAAGACCGGGAAGTCCTCAAAATCAAGCTGGCCATCAACTTTGCCCCGAAAGGCATCTTCTAAATTATTTTTAGCCAAAAGATGCGGCACCGAAATACGCCCATCAGCAGTCACTTTGGAGTCTTGATTTCGAACCAGAAAATGATTAATCTTGGCCAGGCCATTTTGCCAGGCGACTTGCACATCAGCCTGATCGATATGCTGAGCATAGACCTGTTCTTTGACTGGAAGGTTTAAATCAAGCTGCCTGGCATTCAAATTGAGATTACCGGTAAAGGCCATCCAATTGCGCTGCATTTGTTTGATCGAACCCGACATATCTGCCACCAGCGAGGCCGTGCCCCCTTCGATCAATTTATCTTTGGTAAAGCGATTCACTGTTTGTAGTGGCAAGGTGCGGGCTTCAACTTTGGCTGCCAGTCGGTCCAGGTTACGCAAAGTGACAGCAGCCTTGATCGTCCCCAGGTCTTCAGAACTTGTCTGCACAGCCAATTGGCTCAGCGGCTTGCTATAGCTAAATTTAGCCAATAAGCTGTCAAAGCGCGTTAAGGTATCACTTTGTGGAAAATCAATTGTAGTAGAAGCCAGGGTACCGGTCGCAACCGGGTTTGAAAGTGTTCCGCCTGCCTGTAGATCCAGATTCATTAGGCCCGTCGCCCGGTAATCTTTAGCTAAGTTTAAGCCCAGGTCGTGTTGTAAATCTGTCAGCGACAATCCATAGCCTTTAACATTGGCCTGTAGGCGCTGGGCGCCTTTCAATTGCAATGTAGCACTAGAGAAAAGGCTGCCATCAAAAACCTGCCCCCGCAAATAGGGTACATGCAGCCGATCAGGTGTGTATTCAATCAAGCTATTGATCTGAGCAGCATCTATTTTTTGATAAGCCGCTGAGGCAATTTTAACCGTCGCCTGGGCAAACTGATTGCGGTAATTTAAATCGATACGCGCATCGCGCAAACGCGCGTCATTTTGATACGCCGCTCGCGCAATAAAAGCCTGGGCTTCAATTAAATTGGGTCGATACACCAAATGAGCCTGGCTATTGGCCAGACTGGCTCCCTGGAAAGAAGCGGATCCGAGCTTAAGATCAGCCACAATATGATCTGGACGATAAGCAAAATTGAGCCCAGTTTGTCTCAGATAGCCCTGATTGAGGTCAATAGCAGGCACAAACACTTTGCCTGCGGCAGCCAGTTTATCAGGGGTGCCTGTAATCCTCAGATCGGCAAGTAGAGAGCCGCGGGGATTATATTCTCTAATCACTGGCTTAGCCACAGGGTGATCAATAGCTCCTGCCACGCGTCCAATATTTAAACCTGGCGAATCAAGCTTTAAATCTAAAATCGGCTTACTCAAGTATTCATCGACCCAACCGCGCACTTTGAGCACAGAGCCTTCAGTTTCAATCGTTAAGCCAGGAACGCTAGTCCGGTTTTCATCCAGAATAGCCTTGCCATTTAAGACCACCAAGTCTTTATAAAAAGGCACAAAGGCGCGTACATCATTAAATAAAAGCGTCAAATTATAGTGCAGCTGATCCATTTTATAAGACTGCCAATTGGCATTCATTTGGCCGTCAATATCACCGCCCATAAACTCCAAATTATCGAGTACATCAATCGATTTGGCAAAAGTGTCTACATAACGATTAACCCCTGTTAAATCGGGTGCATTAATATCAGCTCTCGCCCAGCCTTTGCCCTCAAATATATTGAGCTGGCCATAGCCCCAAAAAGTAGCCAGGGGATTGCGCACTTTGGCATTGGCTATAATGTGTTTGCTGTCATATAAATCACCACGCACCATCGGAACCACAGCGCGCTCATCTAAGTCATAGCGATCCCTCTTATCGCGATACATAACCAGCATATCGTCAATCGCAATTTTGATGCGCGGAATATTAGGGGGGGGCTGATTGGGATCTTTTTCTTTTTCAGAAGCTTTAATTTGTGGGCGTAAATTAATTTTTCCGTCTACATCCTGAATCACGCGTACCATGATATGGTCTGCACTCAGAATTGCCACTTGAGTATCCCCTCTTAAAAAGCTCAAGAGATCGGACTCCCAGCGCACAGTGGGTAAAACAGCAAAGGGAATCGTTGCCCCTTCGTAGCCATACAGATGAAAATTATCAATTTCTATGATCTGATTTTGGGGGCGCAGCTTCAAGCTTTTAATGGTGCCTATATCCACGGGCAAACCGGTTTGATCATAAACAATTTTCTCGATTAAAGCTTCAAGGCCTTCTAGGAAAAATGCCGGCGGATAATAAAGCACTAAAAGCAAAAAACTTGTTAAGAGCGCAATAAACCAAAACAAAGCACGCAAAACCCAACGCAAGACAAAAAGCGGTTGCGATTTTTTGGTGGGGGGTGATGGGGATTCGTTGAGAGCTTGCTCCAAGTTGAGACCGGACCTACTTTGCTTGCTTTTATAACGTGCTTTTAATCAGAATAACATCTGACACTTGGCCACAGGGTATTTTATCCGATATGATCAATCTTAAATCTATATCACGATCAATTTTTAAGGGTGAACAATATGAACGTAGACAATATCTTTCCCAAAAGTATGAGTGTTATCGCTGAAATTGATGCCCAGACCCGCAATACCTTGTGGAAAATCTCCGAATTGTGTAACGAACTCTGGAATATCGCTCTGGAACAACGTCGCAACACAAACTCCTGGGGCAAATCCAACGCCGAAACCCAGCGCTTAGAACTGATCGGAATCTGTAAAGAATATCCCCGTTTTAACCAACCTGCTTTTTCAGTCCTGGAGCAAGTCCTGTTTTCATTAGAAGAATCTTATGCCCAGTATCTACAAGCATTAGAAGATTATAAAGCCAAGAAACGGCCAGATACACCGGCTCCACCTCAACCCCGACAGATAGACTTATTTTTTCCGCAGCGTTACCAGGGAAATGATATCCGCTTTGATCAAGAGCACTGCATGCAATTGGCATATGCTCAGGACTGGCTCAGCATTGAATTGCCCCCTGGCAGCTATAAAGCAGTCAAATCTGTTCGAGTCAATTTCAACCCCAGTGAAGATCGCTTTCATCTAGAAATGAACCCCGAAGATTAAGTTTAAGCACTTTCCTCAGCCATCCAGGCTTTACTCACGCCCACGCAAATCTGACCAAAACAGGTAAACTGTGGAAATAGATTAGATGGTAAGAAAGCTGAGGGAAGCGAGTGAGTATTTTTACGGTCGTCGGTGCTCGACCGCAATTTATTAAAGCGGCAATGGTCTCTCACGCACTCCAAAAGCAGGGGATTCCAGAAACAATTGTCCATACCGGCCAACATTATGACACGCAAATGTCTGCCGTTTTTTTTGAAGAGTTAAACTTGAAGCTACCGGCTTATAACTTAGGTATCAGTGGCTTGAGTCACGGTGCCATGACGGGCCAAATGTTAGAGCAACTTGAGCAGCTTATCTTAGTTGAAAAACCAAAATGGGTTTTGGTCTATGGGGATACAAACTCAACTTTAGCTGGCGCCTTAGCTGCGGCGAAGCTTCAGGTACCGATCGCTCATGTCGAAGCCGGTATGCGTTCATTTAATCGCGCGATGCCAGAAGAAATCAATCGGGTTCTGGTGGATCATCTTTCTAATTTATTATTTGTCACCGATCAGATCGCTGGCGATCAGCTTAAACACGAAGGGATCATAGACAACGTCCATCTGGTAGGCGATGTCATGAAAGACGCCGTACAAACTTTTAGCCAACCCAAAGATGGCCTCAGTTTATTAGAGCAGCTAAGTCTCAATCCAAATAAATATATTCTGGTCACTTTGCACCGTGCTGAAAATACAGATCAAGCAAAGCGTCTCAGACTCTGGTTAGAGCAACTTGAACAAATAGCGCAAACAATACCTTTGATCTTTCCTGTACACCCCAGAACCCGGGCTGCAATCAAGGCCTTAAATTGGCAACCCAAAGCAATCCAAATGATTGAGCCGCTATCTTATCGGGATAATCTCGCATTAATCCGTCAGGCCGCTCTGGTCTTGACCGATAGTGGTGGCATGCAAAAAGAAGCTTATTATCTAAGCACTCCTTGTCTAACCCTTCGCACAGAAACAGAATGGACTGAAACCTTAATTGGAGGCTGGAATCGATTGGTCGGAACACATCCAGAACAATTATATGAAATGATACAAGCTGCCCTGAAGCTGCACCGCCCTCCTATATTGGCGCTGTATGGTGATGGAAACAGTGCAGAACAAATTGCACGGCTGCTGTTATGAAACGCCCCAACTTACTCTATCTGGGGCAGTACCCTCTAGACCGTCTGGACTCCGCGCCTAAAATCCGGACGCATTCGTTACTCCAGGCCTTTAAGCAGCTTGCCAATGTCACCTTTATTACCGGTACGCGTCGCAGCCGAAGAGCGGCCTTAATTGAACACATGCAGAACTTCCCCCGCAATTATTATGACCTGGCTTATTTAGAAGCTGCTACTTCGACTTCTAATTTGACTGATTTTCGTATGCTCTATACTTTGCAGGCCCACAAGATCCCCCTGGGTATTTTTATTCGAGATGCTTACCAACTCTTCAATCTGTCACCGCGCAAAAGTATCAAAGAGAAGATTCTATATCAAGGCTGGTTTGTCAGCCAATATGTCTATAAAAAAACCGCCAGCGTACAGTTTTATCCAAGTTGGTCACTAGCAAAGTCTTTTGATTTTCCGAATCAAGCCATATTACCACCAGCAGCTCGGCTGGGATACCTGCCTTTAAGCCCCAGTGAATCCCCCAATTTGGTGCTCTACGCAGGTAATTTCTCGTCCGAAAACGGCGGCGATTTGATTTTTGAATCCATGGCCCGTCTGGTAGGGCTGATCCCGGGCGTACGTTTACTCGCTCTCAGTCGTTCAGAAATTCCCCCGAAATGGAAAAATGCGCCCTGGATTTTGCGTATAGACGGCACCCTCGACGATTTGATTCCTTATCTAGACAGAATTGCTTTTGGCGTGGTCCCCAGACCGCTTAACCCTTATAATCATTTATCGATGCCCGTAAAATTAATGGACTATTTGTCTCTGGGATTGCCTGTCGTTGTCACCAACTGTCATGAGATGGCTAATTTTGTTAGCCAACAAAATTTGGGACTCGTCGCGCCTGATCAAGAGATTCCCTTTACTAATGTGATGAAACAACTCTTTACCCAGTCTCAATTGCGAAAACAATGTGCACAATCTGTTTCACAAGCCGTCTTAACAGAGCACAATTGGTTACAACGCGCAGACACAATTATCAAAAAAATAACCTGTAGGTAATATATATCCGATAAAATAATTTACTGAACATTATTGACATATTACCCCCGTAGAGTTAATATTAATTTATCAAAGGTTAAACACACACTTAATAAGGTTAATATCAAATGTTCGTTAAAGCTCTCACTTCACTTACTTTACTCGCGCTCTTGAGCGCTTGCCAAAATCAAGCGCCCAATTTTAGCGCTATGCCTCAGAGCATGCCCATGCCTCAATTCAATAGTCGCCTGCCTCAAGTGCAAGCAGGGGTTGGCTTTCAATTCAACGCAGGCTTACAAGGTGAAGAAGTCGAGTTGACCGGGATTTACACTCAAAGCTCACGGGGCGCCATCTTACAATTACGCAATGGCGAGCAAATTCAATTGAGCACACCTGAACGCAAACAAATCCAACAATTACCAGGAATTGAGAACCGCAGCCAATTACGTGTCAGAGGATTAATTGTCTCAGGACAAGCAAACTTAGCCGGTTTAGTCTTAATTACAGGTAGCTACCGCCGCGTTTAGTACTTTTAATGTGCTACAGGTGGCCCCAGGTGGATCCAGCTGATCAACAATAAAGCCAGGCCATTCACTAACAGTAGATAAGCCCAAACGGGTGAGTGCTCACGCCTATCACGCGCAAAAGCCCAGCCCAGGCCCGCGACGCCGATCGCTGGAATAAGCGCATAAACCAGACTCCAAACCCAAATTGGCTGCAGCCAGAGCTGAGGCCATAATCGGTGGTAGCCCTGCAAGCTCAACAGACTATACAACCAGGCAATGCTTGTCCAGCGCAATACAAAACTCAAGTGAAGTACACAGATTTAGCGAGCAGAAGGTTGCTCAGCTGTTTTATCAAAAAACTCACTGAGCAATTCAAAATCGACTTTATCCATATTGACATCTAAAATCATCGTACCTTCAAGGGTATTGCCATATTGCTTACCCCCCGCAATAATTGAACGAAAAGCCGAGAGAGTCGGTCTCAAAGCTCTCAACTCATCGTCGCCACCCGCTAAAAACTCTGCCATATTGAGCATTTGCGATAAATCCATAAACAACAAACTGCCTTTTTCTTCGATGCCATACATACTTTTCATTTGATTAAAATAACGATTTCCGAGAAGATTTTTCTTTTTGCCTTGCAAATGATCAATCCCTGATTTTAAGGCTTCTGGATTAGAGGCAAATAACCAGATTTTACCGAGATTGGCATAGCTTGGCTGTACAAATAAAGATTGCTGCAAGCCTTTGGCAGTGGCATTGTTTTTGGCGATAAATAAGGGAACATTTTGGTAGGTCGCACTGGGCTTGGCTGGGAACTCAATCATTTCTTTGGCTACTTTTGCACTGCGCTTGTCTGCTGCCATAGCAGATAAGTCAATTTTCAACTTTTGAGTCAGATTTTTCAAGATCGCCGCATTGTTTTGCGAACCCATAAAAATCACCATTTGAGGTGGTCTGTCAAAAACTTCAGTGCCCTCAGGATAAAAGACCGCGATCGCGCCACTGCCGTCTGAATGTTGTAGTAAATCCTGCTTAAAGTTAAGGCCTGTGAATTTTTGGAAACCTTGCTCAATCGCACTGAAAACTTGCTTGCTATCGGCATCAGTCGAACCAAACAAGTCAAATGCCCGTTCATAGAGCTTAACCCCATCCAGACTGGCAAAAAACAAAGGCCGTGCTGGCGCGCCCTGCAGAAAAGGCCTTAACGGATCACCAGCGGTTTTCCAAAGTTTGAACAGATCTTGAATATAAGCTTGTTTATTGGCCGACAGGCCTTTGTCTTTGTAATTGGCCAGGCCTTTAATCACTAGACCATTGGCATTAATATCAACGCCAAAACCCAGGCTTTCATAGACTTCAAGCGCTACCTTCATGCTTTTACTGGCCTGCACCCGTTTTTTTGCTGGCAGGGCCTTATTATTAACTTTGAAGCTGTCCATAGATCCCGACTTCATAAAAGCTTCAGCAAATTCAGGCTTTAGATAGAGCCACAATTTTTGTTTGCTCAGAGCCTGATGGGTGGTTTTAAAAGAAGTCAAACTGGTAATCGCAGTCGCCGGGTTCGCTGCCGCGTCCAGAGCTTGCTTGATCAAAGTTTTACTGCCAAAGAGTAGGGTTTGCCCGGAAAGCGTGAAATAAGGCGGGTTAGTTTCTTTAGCACTGCGCAGACCATACAATGTCAAGTTGCGATAATTTTCAGTCAGCAGCGTTTTAGCTGCATTCGTCTGGGCAGATTTTTGTAAGCGCTGGATCAGCACAGAGTAACCAGAAGTTTCTTTTATATCAAAGCTCATCAGCAAAGGAAATGGATTGTCAGCACTCACTTTTTCATCATAAAAGCCCAGGGTGAGATGGGTTCCAAGCATCGGTAAAATTTCAGTTTCAAAGTCGATCCCCATATTTTTTTGAAAGTCTTTGGAGATCTCAGCCTGAATCTCTTGAAAACCAGCCGCAAATGGCGCTCGAGTCAAAAAGTACTTCCATTCCTGATAATCCGTATTGACATTAATCACCAGTGCGGCTCGTTGCGGGGTGTGTTTTAAATTTGACTCTAAATCAGCATGAGCTGGACTCCCCAATAAAAGGCTGGCAAGTCCAAAACTCAGGGATATTCTTTTTGCTATAGATATCATCAACACAACACTCCTTGGAATCTCAATCTGGCCTATAGTATAGCCGATTCAAAATCTTCTGCCCAGATAAGGTGACAATTCAGCTCAAATGCTCTAAACTAAAGATTAAGAACACGTTAAATCAGGAGCGTTTTATGAAATTACCGATCTCAGCCTGTCTGCTACTCACACTGCTGAGTGCTTGCCAGACCAACTCTCCTCACTTGCTCCCGCAAGCAGCGACAACACAGCTCGGCAGTTTCAGTCAATCACGTGCGATCCCCCAGCTCAATACACAAGTATTCAAGTCAGCTATTGCTGTGCAAGTTTTAGCTGATCGTCTGATTTTTGAAGGGCAGCACAGCTTTCAGCAAGGGCAAGTCCTGATGGGGCGCTCTAGCCAAAACGTAGACTTTCTCAGACGGGTCCGATCCAGCCGCTTTGACGGCAAACAAACCCAGGTCGAAACCCAGGCAGCCAATTTGTTTGACGCTTACCAGGAACTCGATGTATCTACCAGCCAAAGCAAAGCCCCAGAGCGGATTAGCATTCAACAACAGCGGATTCAATTCGGTCAATTCGAAATGCTTGTGGATTTAGGTATCCAGGCCGACTTCTCAAAAACCCGAATTCGTTTAAAAGACAAACAATTACTGATTGAAATGGCGCCCCGCTTTGAGATAGACACACGCATTCAAAATAGCTATCGCTTTGATTCACTGGCCAGCACTTTGGCACCCGAACTGAAGCCTGTCGGAAAATTTGCATTTACAGCAGCCAACTTCCCGCTGTGGGTCGGTCCGATCCCGCTTATTTTCAAAGTCAAACCCGGTGCAGCTCTAGAAATGGCGCAGTCAGCTCAAGGTAATTTAAAACTGGCGACACAAGTCGAAGGCAGTTTCCAGCCCAGCCTGAAGCTCGAAGCACGCCTGGGCGAAACACCTCGGATTCAGAGCGACTTACAAGAAGACTTCACAGCAAAGGTCAGCCCATTACAAGCCAATTTCACTGGCGAAACACGGGCGCGAGTACATTTGCCTCAAATTTCACTGGACTCAAAAATTGCTGGCTTGATCGGACCTTACCTGGAAACTGGAACGTATATTGATACCCAGTGGTCTCGCCGTCCCCAAAGCAATCAGATTCAGGAGTCTATTCGCTCTCAGCTGGGTCTATCTATCTATGGGGGCCTGAGCGCCGGCCAATTATTTGGTAAAGAGCTGGCCAGCCAATTACGCATCAAAATCGTCGATCGAGATCTGAAAGAAATTTACCGTCAAGATCACTTGATCCCTGCTGAGGCCTTAAATGTCCTATCTACTCGATAATTTTAGCACTAGCGAAAAATCATGTCTGGGATCAAGCTGGGTCGCCAATAATGACCAGGCTATGGGCGGAAGCTCTCAGCTTGAACTGTCTCATCAGCAAGTTGAAAATCAAACTTTTTTGCGTTTACAAGGGCAGGTCAATCACAATCCTCCAGCAGGTTATATTGAAGCCAGCTTGCCTTTAATTCGTTCCCGCCATTTATTTGATGCCAGTGATTTTGAGGGCGTCTTTCTCTGTGCCAAATCCAAAACAAGTTTTGAGAATTTCGAAGGGGAGGTCCCAGAGCGGTTCTTTATTCGTCTGCAAACCCGCGAATTAAGTATGCCCTGGCAATACTATCAGGCTGCTTTTAGCCCCAGGGATCAATGGGAAACCTTTCAGATTCCTTTTCAGCGGTTTCGAGCGATCCGCACCAGTCATGCACTCAATCCAGAACGCCTAACGGCTATCGCTGTGGCTGCAGCAGAGCACGACTTCGAGGTGGATTTAGAGCTCACCGAAATTGGGTTTTACTAGCTTTTTCAGCTAAAAATCGCATCCCATTTTCAGCATGCTAAAATAGGTCTTATCGAGACTGCAATTAAAAAGGACTCTGCATGAAAGCTGCTTTACTCTCTCTCTGTTTACTCTTAATTTGCCCACATTTCGCTCAGGCACAAGATCAAACTGATACCACAACGAATCTCAATGATGGCGTGCATCAGCCGGTCATGAAAACCAATGCACATCTTGGCTACCAGATTAATTTGGTCTCAGAAAAACTACAGGTGCCTAACTCCCCTTTAAAAGAGATTACGGCAGGTGGCGTGGTCTACCATGCGCCTCGTATCGGGGGGATGTACCGTCTGGGAGAAAGTGCTGGTAGCCTTGCCAATGGCTTTGTCTTTGGGGATTACACCTTTCTTTCGCAACCCGTAATGGATGAACGCATACAAGAGGACTACACCCGCTCAACCCACTTTGTGGACGCCGGCCTGGGATATTTTTTCAAGGTAATCGAAGACCGTATTGAAATTGCGCCTTATCTGGGGATGTCAGCTCAGTTTAATTTGAATGATCGCAACCCGGCTCCAGAAAGTAATAATATCTATTACCATGCCAACCAAAGTCGGGTCGGTTTTGGCCTGGGATCTATTCTGGCAGTGCGATTCGATGACACCTTGCCCTTTCCTTTATTTTTATTCGTAAATGCCGGGGTCTTCCCACTGACACCTGTGTTTGCAGATGCTGCTGACACCCAGTTTCCTGATAATTTGACCGTCCTGCATTTAACGGGTAGCTTTTATGGTCGCTTCTTGCCTTATCTCGGCGGCGAAGTAGGCATTCGGCAGCAGTTTCATTTTGGCTCTAGCCCCAGCTCTAACTTTAATGGCTCCTGGACTGAGTTTTTTGCAATGATTCGCTTTGAGCCTGAGATTATGTTTAGCAAATGAAAATAAGTCTCAACTCGGCACGTCTCAAAGGAGCGATCTTATTGGTCGCAATAGTGGCAATACCCGTTTCATGCCAAATGAACAAATTCCGACAACAAGAGCAATTTCTGAAACAAACCCCCTTATTGACGGATCAGGCTTTAGCCACATTAAAACCGGATCAATGGGTCATTTTAAGTGGGCAAATTAGCGATGACACCCCCCAGGTCGTTCCGGGCCTGGCCACAGCCATCGAAGAACGCTATTACTCAGACTCAGAATCTTCCGGTTGGGAGTCTGAAGACGATTTGCCCAATCAGATCAAATTGCAAATGCCAGACTTCCAAGCTAATGTAAATATAGAAAGCCCTTTTCCCTATGGGAATTACCAAACCATCACTGACCCCCAGGATCCCAATCGCCGTTGGCGTGGTTATCCTATCGGCACCGAGCTCACTGTGGTGGGAAACGTTGAACAAGTACAGCCCCTGCTAATTGGGGTAAGTGAGCATCTTGGCGGAAGTTTTGACAAACTTTTACAAATAAAAATGAGGCGACAATTCAGTATGAAAATGCTAATGTTGATCGCGTTGTTCCTCGGTCTGCTATTGGGTTTATGGCCGACTTTCTCGCCAAGCCAAAAGCCAAGCCAGAAGAAACTCAAAAAATTACGCTAAACAAAAAGAACTGGCTAGCTTTTGAAAAAATGAGAAGCTACGTTTTCGCATTTAAGACAAAGAAATCTGCTTCCAGGCCTGGGGAGACAGGGCAAATAAATTTCTAGCCTGACTTAATTCATGTGACTGCTGGGTCGTTCGGCCCTTTCGGTCAAGACACAGTACTTGCCAGTCCAAGTCAGAGAAAAACGCTATAAACGATTCCAATGGCAAATGTTTCCAACGCTCAAATTCAACCAGCGCCACGCCAGCGTTTTCAAGTGTCTGCCTGGCGCCCTGCAGGCCATCCAGGTCAAAGCCTTCTAAATCAAGCTTTATAAAGCGACAGTGTGTTTGTCCAATTGTAGCCATAGCCCCATCCAACGTCACCATTTCCACGCGTCGCGTTTTTGCTTCTGCTGGTTTTTCTAAGATAATATGGTTCTGACATGAGCTGGCTCCTTGATCTGAAAAATGAACCCAACCGGGCTGTGCCCCCACCGCTTTAGCCAGTAAATGATAAGCGCTTAAATCGATCCGATTGATCTGAAAATTTTCTTGCAAGCGCTCTATGCAGATTGGATTGGCATCAATCATTAAAGCACCAGAAATAATATCAGCCAGCGCCAGAGTCCGATTGCCAACATTACAACCCGCATCAATAACAAAGTCACCCGGCTTCAAGAATTTTCGTATAAACAAGCTCTCATAAAAATCCACATTGTGAGTAAACAAATGACTCACGCCAGCGTCAGAGTCCCAATAGACCCTGGTTTTCATGCCATTCAACAAACGGACTCTTCTATTTTGTTTGCGCGGTTTTTGCCAGAGATACCAGCATAAGTATTTGTAGCTATAGCTTAATTTATACCCCTGGTTAAGATCTTCTAACCAAATGGCGTTGATAAAACGATAGAGATGAATAGCTAAGGGGAACTGTTTTAAAAACTCTCGTACAGAACGCATAAAAACTCTTTTTTGAATGATTTTATTTTTAGATCTAAATCCGGGAAGCCAATAAATTCGCCATATACTCAAATTGAACTTCTTTAAACTGGCGAATTAAATCCGGGAAAGCTTGAATCTGGCCAAAGTCAGACTTGCCAAAATAGCGCCCCAGGTGAATCTGGTATTGAATCTCAATCGCTTTGCTTTCGGTACTCTCTGGATCTGTTTCTGTTATTGAAAATGCCTGTAAATGCTCAATCAGCATGGCATATGCAAAATCGTAAATATAGGATGTTTTCAACGGTTTGAGCTCCATCACCAGAGACTCCAGCTCCATGCCCCAAATAGGTCCGATCTCCTCGCGAACTTCAACAGGAGCGGCCCATAACCAGGCCAAACGGCTATCAAAAGTTTGCAACCAGCTTTTATAGACTTTGGTACGCTCGTTATTATCCATTTTTCGTTGAATCGCCGTGACCGCCCGACAGGTGATTTCTGACTCGCCCACCAAAAAACTAATTTCCGTATTGGCTTCGGTTTCGAGCAGTTCCATCAAATCGCGCGGATCATCTTCAGCAACTTCTTCTGAACCCGTCACAAAAACATTTAAGACTTTTTGGCCCACTTGCATTTGCGACTTCAGCGGAGATTCTGGATAAATATAAATAACCATCGGGAAATAGCCATCATAAGTATGATCAAAGCTCAGGGCCACAATCAGTCCCAGAGTGGGCAAGAGCTTGACCAGCCTAACCGGTTCATGACGTGCCACCACGGGCAGAGCTTGATTGAGGCGCTCCAGACTCTCGAGTGCATAGGGATCATTGGGCTCTAATTTTAATAGGCGCTCAAAAACCTCACGGGCTTCAGGGTAACGATAAGAATTTTCATATAGCATACCCAGGGTTAGCCAGCTGGTGCTATCGAGCCGGTTTTCGGTGACTGCCTGGTGATATTCACGGATAGCAAAACCATGAAAATTTTGTTGCGTATAAATATAGCCCAAATTGGCATAAATAAAGGCTTTAATTTCTGGCGGCTGGTTGAGCATCAGTGCCGAACGCAACGCTTTCAAAGCCGTCGGAATATCCCCACTCTGGAGATAAGCCTGCCCCACATTGGGCAAAACCTGGCGCTGCATCTCTTCAGACTCATCGAGTTCAAGCACTTGCTCGAATTTTTTAATTGCAGTTTCAAAATTACCATTTTTCAAGGCCGATAATGCAATATTGAAGCTCGAGCTAACATCCTGAGTTTGCTCAACCAGTTCCGCAATATTCTTTTTTAGATGATTTTTGCGTTCAACAGCCTGAGTTAATGCTGATTTTTTATAGGGCTCATTCATCCTTACATTGTAGCATCCGGTTCAACCAAACTGCGCTTCAAATACAGCAGCTCGCTGCAAGCTTGAGCTTGAAAGCTATTTCACCAATGCTTGCAATTGAGCTAAATGACGATATGAAGCTTCGATTTCCAGATAACGTTTCTCAAAGCGCGGAGCGGGAATATACTGAGGGGCATCGATTAAAAAGGTTTTTAAGGCCTGTTTGTTTAAATCTTTGCCACTTAACTGGCTCTGCTTTTGCTTGATATATTGACGAACCATCTGGAAATCACTTTGATTATCTGGCGTAAATAGTGGTTTCAGAGCCTCCATTGAAATATCGTTCATAGCAGTTTGCTCATAATTATGATGCAAGATCGTCAGATGGGTGCCCTGTAAAAGTGAAAACTCGGCATAAGCCGCTTGATTGTAGAAAACCAGAGCAGCGACATCCTTAAATAAAGGACTTGATTGTATGCGAGCAGCCCGATTGGCAAGCTGGATCAATTGCTCTAATTCTGAACCCAGACGATTAATTTCAGCTATCGATAAAGCACGCTCAGTACCTGATTTCAGATCTTGTTGCAAATTTGCCCAGACAGGGGCTTGTGCCAAACTGGGATCTGCCTTCAAAATAGCATTCAAGTCAGTTTGAAGCACGGTTTTGAGTGGGCTCAACTGCCCCTGACGCAAGGTATTTTGATAGGTGTTTAACGATGCTTTCGTCACTTTGGCAGGCGGCTGTAAATAAGCGGCAATTCGTTGGGCTTGTGCTTGCGCAACAGTGTCCCCCTGGGCAGCTGCAGCCTGATACCAATACAAGGCTTGTTCAAGATCTTTCTCAACCCCTTGCCCCGCATGAAAGAATCTCGCGATTTGCAACTGGGCATCTCGGTGGCCTTTTTGGGCCGCCAATTTGTACCAGCTGGCAGCCAAGATATCACTTTGGGTCAATCCTTCTCCGGCCTGGTACAAGCTACCCAGATTATACTGCGCCTGGGCATCTTGTTGGTAAGCCGCGCGTTGATACCATCTGACTGCTTCGGCTTTATTTTCAACAACGCCCTGGCCGGTATCATGCATAAAGCCTATGAAATTCTGGGCATCGGCATCACCCTGATCGGCAGCAAGCTTCAACCAATAAAAAGCCGCTTGAAGATCTCGGGCACGAGCTTGGCCTTTAAAATACTGCTTGCCTAATTCACGTTGAGCGACCTTTTGTCCTAAACGTGCCTGGACTAATAAAGTATCACCTGTGGTTTTTGACTGTTCTTTGGCGTAGGAAACCTCAGAAAACCCGACACATACAAATCCTAAGCTGAGTATCAACCGCGTCCAGATTCGAATCGTTTGTTTACGCATTTGCCCCCCAAATTGCAATTATTCTGATTTGCTCTCTGATCTTAGAGACGAAAACAAAGGCAAAAAGGATCCCCTGGTCACTTAAAAACTAAAGTTCACCAAACTGAATCAGTGATCCCAGCTCTGGTAATGACTCTATCTGATAAGGGAGAGCCACTCCGGCTTTTGCCGCTTTGGGATTAAAGCCCACCAGTGTATAAGCAGCAGCAAGCTGACGTTCTAAGCCAACAAAAGCAACAGATTGCACATCGGCAT
Source organism: Candidatus Sericytochromatia bacterium (assembly GCA_037968875.1). Classification (GTDB taxonomy): domain Bacteria; phylum Cyanobacteriota; class Sericytochromatia; order UBA7694; family UBA7694; genus JBBKWI01. The sequence goes on from JBBKWI010000207.1 coordinate 17,362, forward strand.
ATTTACGATCGCCCAGACGTAAAATATTACGTTGATTGAAAAAGACAAAGCCTTGCAGCTCCTGATTCAATTCAACAGCATAGATCAATGGTCCATCGTCAAATTCAATCGGCTGGGCTTGATAGCGGGAGCGCAAATAACGCGAGAGAGAATCAAGATGTCTCTCGTAAGGTCGTAAAAAACTTTCTGGAGGTAAGCCTTGAATCAGCTCAAAGTGAAAACCACTGCCTGATTTTACAGTCAAAGGGCTGGTTTCAGAGCTTTGCAAGGATACTGAGTTTAAGGTCACCGGGCCAGAATAGTTGAGGTTAAGATTGGAATTGGAGCCGCTGAGTAAGCGTAATTCAACATTAAGATCATTGCGCTCAAGGGCTGTGCCAATAAAGCTTAAGATTTCAGCTTGATTGTCGCCTTGCTTAAAACGCAGCCCAATCGGATTGGGATGAATTTTAAAAAAGTCTATTTGGCGGCGACGAGAGATTTGATCGGCATAAGCTTGCACCTGTTCCAACTGAGCCTGAAACTCTTTAGCCGGTAAATCAGAAGCCTGAATCAATCCGGTACTCAGCCCTTTGCTTTGACTTGAATTGAGACCTTGCACCCGCCCAGGAGTCGAGTTGATCTGCGGGGCACAAGCCAAAAGGCTAAGCGCCAAAGCAAGGCCGCCGGTCAAGATCCGCTTCATGCGTCTTTGGTACTCTCAAGTTGTTGTTTCGAGATATCGATCAATTGATCCAGCTTAGAGCCCAAATCTTTCATTTGTTGATTATGGGTATCCAGGCTCTCTTTGACGCTATACAGAATTTCTGCAATCACAAAAAGATGGGGCGTTTGTCGATCCGATAGATAACCATACAGCTCATTAAATTTAGTCATAATTGTGATTCCTTTGTTGCCAGCTCTTGGAGTTGAATGCCTTACCAGGCAATCAGTCTTACCGTATTGTATGTTATCAGGAAATCAGCAGTCAGTCCAGCGTGTCATTAGCTGATCAGTAGGGAGTCCAAGATGAAGTCCATTTTAGCTGAAGCCGAAGCCCTGTCACGCGAAGCAGGCCAAATGGCAATGCATTATTTTCAACAGCCTTTGCCAGTCGAGCGCAAATCAGATCATTCTCCAGTGACACAAGCCGATCGTGAAATTGAACTCTTTTTACGCCAGCAACTCAGCCAGCGCTATCCAGAACATGGCATCCTGGGCGAAGAGTGGGGCGCACTTCGCCCAGAGTCTGATTGGCAGTGGATCTTAGATCCGATTGATGGCACGCGTTCATTTGCCCGTGGCATCCCAGTTTTCGGCATTCAATTGGCACTGGCTTACAAAAACAAACCCGTGCTTGGTGTGATTCATTTGCCTGCCCTGGGAGAGCATATTGCAGCTTTGGAAGGCCAGGGTTGCAAATGGAACCGTAAGCCTTGCTTTGTTTCTGAACGTCCAATCGATCAAGCGATCGTTCACGCCCACGAATGGGATTTGATTGGCAAACAAAGCCCTGCATTATACGACTGGCTAGGGACTCGGGAGCATCTTCGTAACTGGGGCGATTGCTATTCTTTTGTCTTAGTCGCCAGCGGGCGCATCGAAGCGGCATTGGATCCACGCATGCAGGTTTGGGACTCAGCCCCTTTGCCGGTATTAATTAAAGAAGCGGGTGGGATCTTTATGGATTGGCAGCAAAAAGATTCCATTTGGAGCGGACAGGTGATCAGCGGAACCCCCGCCATGATTTCTCAAATCAAGCAGATTTTGAGAGGCTAATCTTATGTTATACTTTCCCCAACTAGCCGGTAAATCAAAAGATCTAAACGCTTTTGTACTGGCGTGATAGCGGTTGATTCCAACCGACAATAAGGAGATAAAAAATGGCTGTAATTGAAGTCACTGATCAAAATTTTAAAGCGGAAGTTTTAGACTCCAGCATTCCTGTACTCGTCGATTTTTGGGCCCCCTGGTGTGGCCCTTGTCGCTTGATTGGCCCCATTGTCGAAGAGCTCTCTAATGAGCACGCAGGCAAATTAAAAGTGGTAAAGCTCAATACAGACGATAATCAAGAGACCGCAACCGGCTACCATATTAGCGGCATTCCTTCACTCTTACTGTTTAAAGAAGGTCAGGTCGCCGATCAACTGGTCGGTGCTGTACCCAAAAGCCGTCTGCAAGATATGGTAAGTCAACATATCTAGTCTGCAAAGCAATTTGTGAGCGGGCAAGGGTGACCCTTGCCCGCTTTTTCATGCTTTGTTTTGCAGCGAGCGCATAGACAAGTGCGTAAAGCATCCGATATAATGAGCCCAGTTGTGCTAGACGGGGAGTTAGCGGTGCCCTTTACTCGCAATCCGCTTTAGCGAGGTACAATTCCCAGGCTGAGGCCTGAGAGTGATGAAATTGACTCTATCAGATAGTGATGATCGAAAGGTCCTCACACGACGTTATGTGTGTGAACCCCGCCAGGTCCGGAAGGAAGCAACGGTAAGCATTTTTTAGCGGGTGTAGTGAGAACACCGTTCGGGAGCTACCAGAAACGAGTATCGTCACCCACTCGATGGTCGAAGCCCGGGTGCACAGCTATTCATTTTGTTGAAACATGAAGGGGACAGCATGGCACAAGAGAACGAAGCACTTATTCCAGGTCTAATCGGCAATTTCAATATTCCGAAAGCCGTGATCGAAAACAAAGTTGATGTACTCACATTTTTAGAGCTGATGGTTCGTAAAGGTGTTGTGACTGCTGCCGAGCTAGATGATATTCGTGCCGCTGTCGTGGCTCACCTGAATGCCGCCTATCCAGAACTGGATCTCAGTTACACCACGCCCGCTTCTCCGGCTCAACAATCTCCCATGCCAGCTCCTGCCGCCCAGCAATCCATGGGCAATAGCATTGCTGCCAATAGCATGATGGCACCGATGAAAGACAAACCAGCGGCAGACAAAGAGGCACCAGCCTCCGCAGCAAATACAGCTCCGGGTAGTGACGCCAAGGCGAGCTTTAAGCCCGCTCCAGGTACCAATGCACCCGAAGTCAAATCAGCGCCTGACGCCAATAAACCCCTCTGGGTTCAAGCTCCTCCCCCCAAGTTCATTAAATAGTCTGTCAGCGCGTGGCCCACAAAGATTATTATAAAATTCTTGATCTTGATCGCAATGCCAGTCAACAAGAAATCAAAAAGCGATTTCGTAAGCTTGCACGTCAATATCATCCAGATGTCAGCCAAGAAAGCCAGGCCAAAGAGAAATTCAATAACCTGGCTGAAGCCTACGAAGTACTCAATGATCCAGAGCGTCGCAAGCTTTACGATCAAGGTCATATCGATCAGGCCTGGTTTGCCAATCAAAGCTTTGAGAATATTCGTGATATTTTTGAAGCCAGTCAGCGCAAATATACTTCTAGCGCACCCAAAAGCTCTATACCAGACAATCAAACGCAAAAAAAAGATGCGCCCAAAAGCCGCTTTAAAGATTTCTTCAATCAGATCGTGGACTCCGTCAATCTCGGCGGACGAGAGCAAGAAGAAAGCAAAGCCAATCCCAAAGCCCCAAACAACGCAAAGTCAAGCACTCAGAATACAGCCCTTAATCTAGAGCAAACCCTCCAGATCACACTTACAGAAGCCTTTCTAGGGGCCCGTAAACCGGTTAATATTCAGCAGGATAAACTCTGCGTACTCTGTGGTGGCAAAGGTCGTGTTAGCAATCAAGCTTGCCGCCATTGTCAGGGCAAGGGGCGCGTCAAAGCCGAGAAGCGACTCGAAGTAAAAATCCCAGCTGGGGTACGCACGGGATCCAAAATTCGCGTCAGCAATGAAGGCCTCATGCGTGGGCAAGAACAGGGGGATTTATTTTTACTGATTCAATTGAAGCCTCACGCTTTTTTTGAGGTCGAAGCCGACGGCGATTTGCATTGCCAATTGCCAATCACAGTCACCGAAGCCGTGCTGGGCACAGAGCTAGAAATACCGACCCTGGGGGGACGCGTCAAAATAAAAATCCCCGCTGGTACTCAGGGCGGCCAAACCTTTCGCTTGCGCGGCAAAGGTCTGAAAAATATTAAAGACAAACCCTCAGGCGATCTCTATGCTTCCGCGCAAATTATCGTACCCAAAAATCTGAGTACAAACCAGCAAAAACAATACCGCGACTTATTTGAGTCCGGTGACGCCTTGCGCAAAGACTTAATCTAAAAAGAGGATCATGATGAATTGGACACAGACAAGTAAAAAAGCAGGATTGGCCTTATTATTGGTTCTGAGTGCCTGTACAGCAGAAGCCCCGACAGGGACTTCTCCAACCGATAGCAAAACATCTTTGGGAGATTTAAGCCTACCAGGCAATCAGCAAAGCCAAGCCCCGGCAACCCGTCCCGACGCTTCTCAGGCACGCGTCAAAAACAGCTTACGCTGGCAAATTTCATCTGCACGCGAAGGTGCGCCCGTCTCCACCCTGGTCGGCACAGTACATGCCCCTCTGGCAGATGGCTATCAATTTCCTGCAGACTTAACGCTGGCGATCCGGCAAGCCCAGGCCTTTTATCTGGAAGCCGACCTAGACCAGGCCGCCAAAGCAGCTGAAGCAGCTTTGTCACAGGCCGTTAATCAACAGCAAGACCTCAGCACTGTATTTTCAGCCGAAGCCCTTTTAGAACTTAGTCAACGATTAAGTAGCAAAGGCTTCCCTGCCAGTATTCTTCCGGTTTTAAAGCCCTGGTTTATCAACCTGCTCCTGGGCTCGGCACCTGAGGGACTGATCCCCAAAGAGCTTGAAATCATGGATGTGCTCTTGCTCAAAGAAGCCCAGCAAAGTGTACGCACCTTACGCTATCTAGAGTCAGCTGCTGAGCCTCTCAATCAGATGCAGGCAGTGCCTGAAGCCGAGCATATCAGGATCCTAAAAACAACCCTGGGACAAAGCAAAGCCCAAACCGAGCAAGAATTCGTCAATATTTTCACCCTTTACAATAACGGGAATCTGGCTGAGCTGGAAAAACTCAATGCAGAATCACGGGCAGAATCAGAAGCGTTTTATCAGCATTTGATTATCAATCGCAATCAAGCCTGGCTGGCTAAACTCAAACCTGTCTTAGAGAGTGAAGCCGTCGTGATTGCAGTGGGTAGCCTACATTTGCTGGGGACTGATGGCCTGCTCGAACAGCTCAAGCAGGCAGGCTTTACGGTCAAAGACATGAATAGCAACAGCAATTAGCGCTATACTGGATCAATCAATCGAAAGTGGAATACGCTTATGAGCGAAGCTTGGGAGCAGCTTCAGGCCCTGGAAGGTGAAGTCACACAGGACACCCCCGAGGGGAAAGCCTGGTATCGTGGCATGCAGGCCCTTGCTAAACTACAAGAAGAACCCGATCCCCAATGGCACTTTGAAGCCGCCGACGCCTTTTTAGAAGCCCTTTCGCTGCGCTCCGAATGGACCGAAGCACTAATGGGGCTGGCCTATTGGTTAGTACTGGCGGGCGACGAGTTTGCCGCCATGCATTATGCTCAGCGCACTCTGACCCAGAATAGGCAGCAGTCGAGTGCACGAAATTTATTAAAAACACTGGAGTCCACCACCCAGGCCAATCAGATTCTCAAAGAGCTGGCCAAACAGGATAATAATGGCGCTGCTGATGATAGCCCCGTAATGGAAGTTCAGCAGCTATTGCTCTTGCTTCAGGCTCATCATCAGCTCTTAGAAATGGAAATGGGTCAGGCCGTGCTGCAAGATCCTGAGCAAATTCACTCTCGTCAACGCAGCCTCGAAACCCTGGGACAAATGCTAGCGATGCAACTCGAGAAAGGCTTCCCCGAGACAGATAAATTACAAGTGCAACTGGCATTTTTACAACATGATCTTGAGAAGTTAAAAGCCCTTGAACACGAAATTCAACTCCTACGCAATTTCAGGAAAGAAGTCCAGCTCTTATTTCAAGATATGACTCACGCCCTGATCGCCCACCGCTTAGGCCAAAGCGCCATTGAACCCTATGAACAAGCTGTTTTTTTTGAAGTCGCCATGCGTACCCTAAACAAAATGCTCGATTCTGCGCCATCGAGCTCTAAAAATCAAATGATCGCCATCTCTGGCTGGCAACATCTGCAGCAGCAATTGAATCAATTCAAGCTTTTGGCAGGTATCACGGTAGCTTAAGCCCCGGGTTTCAAAGCAGCTAGATCCGGGCTGGCCGTATCGATCACAACATAGGTTTCAAGTATATCGACATCCCCTGCATCGCGAAAACTCAGGACCAGATTCTGATCATCCAGGGTCGGAAAACGGACCTCAAAGGGCGGCTGATCGATGACCTGGATCAATAAACTGGGCCGATCCGTTAATTGCCAGATTCCAGTTTGACTCTTGATTGCCAGATTATTTTCGGCTATGCAAGGTGTCAGACCGACATCAAAAATGATCTTTTGGTCTAGTTGAATCGTGATTTGGTCATCTTTAAAGCAAGTGCCAGAAACATCGACCCTGACGTTATTTTCAACACGCTCGATTAGCTTCCAGGTTTTGGAGCTATCACCGGCTAATTTAGCGCGAATGGTAGGCACATCCGTAAAGCTAATGCCCGCAGGTTTAGCAGAAGCTGATGATCCAGTGGTTTCGTCAGGAGTCGTGGGGAGTTCTTCACAAGCGAATAGCACAAAACAAGATAGCGCCAACAGTGAGCTTAGTAATCGGTTTTTCATAAAAACAGTGTAGCAGTCTCAGCTTCCAAAACACCATGCTTTAGAACCAAAACAACTACACTGAAAAGCGATGCTTAAAGCAGATCGTTTTGCTTGAGCCACTCTTCGTTAAAGGCTTTGCTTAAATAAGCTCGACCATTGTCGGGCAATAAAATCACCATTACTGCATCTGCATTTAACTGATGGCGACGAGCATAGCGCATAGCACCGACCACAGCCGCACCACAAGAAATACCGACAAGGAGGCCTTCTGCTTTAGGTAATTCACGGGTCATATCAAAGGATTCCTTATCAAAAACCTGTACGCATTCGTCCATAATATCCATATTCATAGTCGAAGGCATAAAATCTTCGCCAATGCCTTCGATTTTGTAGGTATGAATATCATTGGGATCTGAATAAATCGAACCCTTGGGATCGACGCCAACAATCTGAATATCCGGATTTTGTTCTTTGAGATATTTGCCTACGCCTGAGATCGTGCCGCCGGTGCCCATACCCGCCACAAAATGGGTAATCTTGCCTTCGGTCTGGCGCCAGATTTCAGGGCCTGTGGTCTCGTAATGTGCCTGAGGATTCGCTGGGTTGTGATATTGAAAAGGCAGAAATGCACCTTCTATTTCTTTTTCTAAGCGTTTGGCAACTTCATAATAAGAGCGTGGATCTTCAGGAGCAACGGCAGTAGGGCACATCACGACTTCAGCACCAAAAGCTCTGAGAGCATCGACTTTGTCCTGAGAAACTTTATCAGGACAAGTAAAAACACATTTATAGCCTTTTTGTGAAGCGATCAAAGCCAGGCCCATACCTGTATTACCTGATGTCGGCTCTACGATTGTGCCACCGGGCTTGAGTCGTCCGTCGGCTTCGGCTGCAGCAATCATGTAAGCACCAATCCGGTCCTTGACACTGCCGCCTGGATTAAAGTATTCCACTTTGGCCAGAATCTTAGCATCGATTCCTTCGGTCACTCGATTTAAACGGACCAGCGGGGTATTGCCCACCAGATCCAAAACTGAATCTACATATTCCATCTGTTTCTCCATTTTTTACGGGAGCCCGCAGGCTCCCGTAGCGTCTTTAAAGTTTGCTCGCCATCACTTGCAGAATGCGGTTAGAATTGCCAATAAAGCGCTCCATTTGCTCACTGCTTAAGGGGCGGTGTGACATCATCGCTAATTCATAGACATGCTCGCAAATCAGTTTCACGTTCTCTTTTTGAGAAGAGGATCCCGATAAATCTTTGAGAGTCTTGATTAAGACATGATTGCTATTCAAAATCAACGTGTGCTCAGACAGCATTTGCTCAGCCATCTCGGCATTGCCACCGCCCTGCATCATTTTCGTCATTTCATACATGCGACGACTTTGCTCAGGCAAGACAATCAGAGCAGGGACCTCTTCGGTTTTGAGTGCCTGAACTTTGATTTCCAGCTTCTCTTGACTTAATTCATGCGAGAACAATTCTTGTATGGTCTCATCACTGGTTTTATTGGTTTTGGGGTCCACCAGGGAGGCTTTTTCGTCGTCAATCAGTGACTCAGAAATATCTGAATCGACCCGCGCAAATTTGATCTCCTGGTTTTTGAATTCCAGATATTGAATAAAGTGCGTGTCGATCAGTGTCGTTAAATACAAAACTTCGATATCTTGCTTTTTAAACATCTCGACATACTGGTGTTGACCGCTGGCATCAGAGGTGTAATAAACCTTTTTCTCCAGCTTAGGATTACGCTCCAGGTATTGTTCCAGGGTGATGTAGTCCCCTTTAGAAGACTTAAACAAAAGAATGCTTTTAACGCGGTCATAGAATTTATCATCTTCCATGACGCCGAATTTGATAAAAGTATGCACATCTTCCCAGACTGTCTCAAACTTCTCACGCTCTTTGGTGTACATATCTTTTAAGCGGTCAGCGACTTTTTTGACAATGAAGCTGGAGATACGCTGCACAGAAGCGTCATTTTGCAACATGCTGCGTGAGACATTCAATGGGATACTCGGGCAATCAATCGCGCCTTGCAAGGTGCCTAAAAAGCGGGGCAGCAGGTCTTCTGTTTGATCCGAAACGAAAACATTATTGCAATAGAGCTTGATCTGGCCTTTAGCCGGATCCATTTCATGCGCCATACGCGGAAAGTACAAAATGCCACGCAATTCAAAAGGAACTTCCACATGGAGATGCACCCAAAGATGTGGCTCTTGTGAGAAAGGGAAAAGATATTGATAAAAGTCTAAATACTCTTGCTCAGTCACCTCAGCGGGAGATTTATTCCAGAGAGGCTCTTGCTTATTGGCTTGCTCTTCTTTGAGCTGAATGGCATAAGGTAAGAAATCACAATACTTGCGGATCAGATGCTGCAGACGCGCTTGCTCCGCAAACTCCAACTCATCATCCATCAAATAGAGACGAATTTCAGTTCCACGTTCAGTGCGCTCGCCAGAGCTGAGTTCATAATTTGGACTGCCATCGCAGGTCCATGTCACAGGCTGTGCGTCTTTTTTATAAGAGAGGGTATGAATCTCTACGCGATTAGCAACCATAAATGAGGAATAGAATCCCAGGCCGAAATGACCAATAATCTGGGAGTTTTCCTGATCTTTCTCATAGTTTTTCATGAAGTCATGAGCACTTGAGAAAGCCAGTTCGTTAATATATCTTTTGATCTCGTCAGCGGTCATACCGAGGCCGTTATCTTTAATACTCAACCATTTTTCTTCTTGATTATAATCAATTTGAATGCCGAAGGTATCTTCAACCTTATCGGCTTCACCCAACACCATCAATTTGCGAAACTTATTGATCGCATCAACAGAATTTGAAACCAACTCCCGTAAAAAGATTTCTTTATCGTTATAAAGAGCCTTTTTGACAATCGGAAAAATATTTTCCATTTGGACGGAAATCGTCCCTTTTTCTTCAATAGCTTGTGACATTAAAAATTCTCCTTTAGTTCTGAAATCGCTAATGCTTCAAAAAGCAAACTGGCTTTAAGAATATTAGCTGAATATTTAACTTTAATTTTAACATGCCCAGGGCTTTTCAGTGAATCAAAAGTCAGCAAAAGTCCAGATCAAGCAAGGGATTTGAGCAATGCTTAAAACGGTCGCAAATCTGACTTGAGCCCAAAATGAGTTTAATAACCGTTCAGCAAATTTTAGGTACAAAGATCACAACACCCCCGTCTCAAAATCCGTTTTTTGAAAGCCGATCATGGTAGAATAGATGGATTAAATTCCCAGATTGAAGGAGTCATTATATGTCTGATAAACAAGAAGTCGTGATCGGTATCATGGACCCCAATTCCTTTTCTTTTCGGGCCTCATTAGAAGGTCTCTTAAACTCTATAGACAAGGATATCAAGTACAAAGGCAAAACCTACGAACTCAATACCCGCCGGATTGTGGCGCGCCCGTATGATGTTTTAGGTGCAAAAACCTCTTGTAATGCGATTCTAAATCGGGGAGCCCATTGGAACCCTCACCACAATTCATTTTTTCATCTGGTGATGCCCCAAACTTATATGATCAACGATATGGTGTCTTTTAAGTCAATTGATAAAAACACCAGCTATGGCCATATGAGTCAGCTGGGTATGCATATCCCTCCAACCTGGGCTATTCCTCAGGCTGATTACAGCGAACTACTGAATTCAGAACGGATTGCACCTGACCTGATTTTCCCTGACTATGAAATGTTTGACCTCTCAGCGATTGGCGCAGAAGTCGGCTACCCTTCATACATGAAGCCTCAAGACGGCGGTGGTTGGGTTGACGTGATGAAAGTCAACGATGAAAAAGAACTACATGAGGCTTATCACAAGATTAAAGACAAGCCCGTCAATTTACAAAAAGCAGTTGAGTACGATGAGTTTGTGCGTATCGTCGGCATTGGGCCACAAATGATGCCTATGCATTATAACGCGGGTGCTGAACACAGCCACGACCGTTATTTACGCAACGAAACCACTGCCGTGGAGCATGCTTTCTTGCCCCCAGAGCAATTTGACGAAGTTTGCAAAATCACCAAAATCATTAATGCCTTCTACAATTGGGATCACAATTCATGTGAAATCTTGATTGACAGTGATGGCGTCGCTCACCCAATCGATTTTGCCAATGCTTACCCCGATAGCAATGTGACTTCTCTGCACTTCTACTTCCCTGAATTGGTCAAAGCCATGGCGCGCTGGTTGATTTTCATTGCTGTCACAGGCCGCAAGAAACCTCTCTTCGCTCAGTACTGGGAAGAGATGTTCAAAATCCAGCAAAAAGCCGAGAAAAAAGGTTGGAGCTACAAACAGAAAATTGATGCTTACGCTGATCTGGCTGACGAAGCCTTTCAGACCAAAGACTTCGAAAAATTCTGTAAAGAGCAATTGCCTAACTTTGAAGAGCAAGCTTATGAATACTTCGCAGGCGAAGCTTTTGACGGTATCGTTTCTGAGTCTGTCGAGCGCTACTTCAAATTCGAAAAAGAATGGCCCAACAAAAAAATGCACTACAAAGGCATCCACCAATTCTGGCTGCATTGTGAGCGCACCCGTCTGGGCATCAGCTTAGAAGAAGCTGCTGAAGAGAAAGCCACCGTTTAAAAAAGCAAACAAATAGAAGAGCCGCTGAACACATTATTTCAGCGGCTCTTTTTATTTGCCTTTAAGCTTATTCAACAAATTCGCTCGGAACGGGTAAGCCTTCTAAGGCCATGATTTTCAAGGCATTGGTTGTCGGGCAGGGCCCTGTCCGCAAGGTATAGTCAAAAACCATTTGCTGATCTTGAATAAACTCGCGAAAATGGTAATTGGTCAAACGTGGATGATCATCAGACAATGTGACCAACTCTAAATCATGGGTGGTGACGCCACCCAGAGCAGGTTGCTGTAAGAGAGATTCAATATACGCCCGCGAACCCAACAGACGCTCACGATTATTGGTGCCTTTAAAAATCTCGTCAATCAGATAGAAGACAGGCCAGTCATGTTCAGCTTGAATCGCATTCAGTAAGGCCTTTAAACGTCGAACTTCAGCATAAAAATAGCTCAGGCCGTCGGTCACTGAATCAGAGACTTTTATGCAGGCAAATAAGCGCATCGGAGCAGCTGCAAAAGACTGAGCGTCTACCACTGAGCCACATTGTGCTAACACCAGATTCACGCCCAGACTTTTCAAAAATGTACTTTTACCTGCCATATTTGAGCCCGTGATCAAAAAAGCATCTCCGGCTTGCTCAATCACAAAGCTATTACGCACCTTTTGGCTCTCAGGCAATAAAGGATGCCCCAGATCAATACAGGCCAACCCCGCCCCGCGTTGCTCAGGGAAAATATAATGCGGGCGCAACCATGCAAAATGCGCCAGGGAGTTCAAAGCTTCGAGCTCCCAAATGCAATCTAGCCATGCTGGCAAATGCTGCCTAAACTCGGGCTTGATCCGCTCCAGTCGCCAGGCAAAGAAAAGATCCCAGGGCAAAACCAGATTGGCAGCAACCCAGACCAGTGGATTGGCCTGCAAGCTCGCAGCAGCCACCACCCGGCTCAGCTTACGCAAAAGCAGCGAAGGCTTATGAGTGCCTGCAAATGGAGCCAATAAGTCATGCAAACTGGCGGGTAAAAAAGGTACCTGTCTTTCAAGGGTTTCTAAGACTGGCAATAAACGTCCGAGACCAAATTGCAAAGATTGCGCCTCTTGAAACAATTTTGAAAAATGCTGTCGCTGGGTCCAATAGATCAAAACATAGGCCCCTAGCGAGATTTGCCAGCTCAAGTCAGGCAAATAACCCAGACGGGTAGCGCCGTATAAAACGCCATTGAGAACGGCCATAACAGTCAATAGCAAGAGCGGCTTGCTTAAACGGCACTCACTTTCAGTTTCCAACAGATTGAGAACCTCAGAACTGCGCCAAAGACCAGCTACCTGAGTCAAGCCCAGTGCACTTTCTTGTACGAGTAAATGCAGGCGCTGGCGAAAAGCATACAGTGGCCGCAAAGCAGCAACGCGGGCTTGCCGCAAAGGCAAAAGGTTTAGCTCAGGATCAATCTCTAATAGCCAATCTTTAAGACGCTCAGCTCCCTCGACTGTAAAGCAGGTCTGTATCAGTCGCAAGAGCGACATTGGCCCGGTCAGATCCAGATCGATTTCATAAGGGTGGTTTTTACGCGCTTCCGTCAAAGGCAGTTCCGGAATTCCCGTCCAGTCTAAATGCAAACGTGCCAAATCAGCTTGCACAGATTTGAGCACTTGCTTACAAAAACGTTGCTGCTGACGAATCTGTTGATGACACTTCACAAAATACGCAAAACCCAGCGTAAAAAGCAAAGCCACTGCAAGGGACGCCCAGCCACTTAAGTCAAAAGTGATTGCCGTACAAATTAGGCCGACAAAAAAGAGACTTAAACGCCAAATACTGAGTGAGCGACTGGCCTGTTTCAACCGCTGTGACAGGCTTTCAAAGCGACGCAGGCGGGAATTTAATTGTTTCAATCGGACTGTCAACACAAGGAGCTCCTTCTCAATAAACAAGCAAAGCGAATTATTTTTTTTAAAGATGCCGCCGATCAGGAACTTTAGCACCATGATCCCCGTCACATAAGTATAGATAAAAAGACAGGTTACAGATAATATGGTCGATACATCAGTCAAAGAACAACAAGAGCTTTTGATTCAACGCTGCCAAAGCGGGGATCGTCAAGCTTTCATGGAACTGGTACAAGCTTACCAAAATATGGTCTTTGCGATCCTCTATCGGCTGATGAAAGATCGCAGTGAGATTGAAGACCTGGCACAAGAAGTCTGGGTTAAAGTTTACCAGTCAATTCGCAAGCTAAAATCACCGGGTGCTTTTCGCTCCTGGTTGCACCGCATCGCTCTCAACGCCTTTCGGGATCGCATGCGTCAAAAAGGTAATCATATCGCTTTTTCATTAGATGATTCTTTCAAGATGGATAACGGCGATAGCATTCCCTTCGAAATGGAAGCGCCGGGTTTATTGCCTGAAGAAGAACTCTTACAAGTTGAATGGCAAGAGCGTCTCGAAGAAGCAATTATGGAATTGCCTGAAGCCCATCGCGTGGTCATTATCATGCGTGAAATCCAGGGCATGACCTATGAAGAAATTGCTTTTGCAATGGATATTTCGCTGGGAACCGTTAAATCTCGGATTGCCCGAGCCCGTGAAAAATTAGTCATCAAATTATCTAAGTATATAAAAGATAAGGAGCACACCCAATCATGAATGATGCATTGACACCTGATGATCGTGAAGCCCTCTCTTCCTATTTAGATCATGAATTTGATTCAGAAAATTCAGGCGAAATTGAGTCTCAGCTAAACCGGAGCTTCTCAGCCCAGGTTCACTTCCGCAATTTAGAAGCGCTTAGCCGTGCTTCACAACAAAAAGAAACCGCCAAATCTGGCAACGACGACTTCTTAAACCGTTTAATGTTTGCCGTTGAAGACCTTGAGCAAGAAGATCCCAACGCTGATTTTGAATGCGTCTCTGCCTGGTACGATCAAGAGTTTGATCTCGACAGCAGCGAAGTGATGTCTCAGTCTGCTGATTGGGTACAGAATCTTTCCAGTCTAAGTCAAGCCATGCAAGCCCTACCTCAACCCGAAGCGGCTATCGACTTTAGCGATAAGGTCATGCGAGCAATCGACGCCACCCTCACTCCAGACAACGAAACCCTGAGCGCTTATTTTGACGGCGGAAGTCAGTTTCAGGCAGTGCGCGAATTCAGCGGAGCTAAGCATAATGCCGCGACGCAAACCCATTTGAACAATCTCAGCCACCTGAGCCATGCTATACATCGTTTGCCGACCCCGGCGGCAGCTAGCAATTTTGCAGAACAAGTATTCAAAGCCTTGCCAACCCAGGCTCAGGATCTTAGCGACCTATCTGCCTGGTACGATCAAGAAACCAATTTCGAAAACAGCCCCAAATCCGGCTGGCTGCAAAACTTCGCACTTGTTTCTCAGGCAATCCAGGGGCTTCCGGCCTATGAACCTTCAGCTGATTTTGTCGCCACAGTCATGACCCAAATCGATCGGATTGACACCCTTGAAAATCAATCTGCAATCTATGACGGCGAAGCAGAGGGTCAGGCAAATGTTCACTGGCAAGCTCAGTTCACTCAATTGTCTCAGGCATTCCAGCAGGCAACTGTTTATCAAGCCAGCCCTGATTTCATCAATAAGCTGAGCCAAAGACTGGACGAAGCCGATAGCTTGTCAACAGATTGGACAGAAAACTTGACACGCTTATCACAAGCGCTGCAAGCTCTGCCTGTAGCCCAGGCTCCCGACAATTTTGTTGCCAATCTGATGCGAAAAATTGATAGCCTGGCTCTACAATTGGATCTTGAAAGCCTATCTGCAATCTATGATGGCGAGCAGGCCGGAGAGCTTACTCCTGTGCAAGCAATCCCATTTGAAAAGCTCTCAAAAGCAATGCAAGCCTTGCCCCAGATCCAAGCCCCTGTTGGCTTTGCTGCGCAGGTGATGCAAACAATTGACGCTCAGGCAGATTTTGAAACTCTGTCTGCCTGGCACGATCAGGAGCTTGACGCTAAGATCAGCCAAATTCTGGAACAAAACCAGCAGCAAGAACGTCTTGATATTAAACAGATAAAAACACTGTCAAAAGCCATTCAGGCTCTTCCTCAGATAGAGGCTCCTCCCAACTTTGTTGCTCGCGTTATGCTAGCCACAGAGCAAGAGACTCTCGCCCCAACAGCCAAAGCAAAACTCTTTGCACTGCCGGGAATTCTGGGAACACGTCTAGGCCAAATGGTGGCAGCTATTGCAATCTTTGGGGTTATGGTAACGGTTTCACAAATCTTGTTAAACCAGACCCAACCAGGAACCATAGGAGTTACCGCGGCTGTGCCAAGTAACTACATCGTTCAAGTTGAGCATCAGCCGGAAGACCTGCTGTTTAGCTCAAATGTGAACACTTTAAGTGTGGACTCGTCACTTGTGATAGAAGCCACACTAGAAAATATTTCTGAAATCGACTATAATTTAATGATAGGAGGGTAGGTTAGCGGAAATGAAAAATAAATTTTTAACCCAGGTCGCGCTAAGCGCTCTAATATGTACTGGGGTCATGGTTGCGCCCGTAATGGCACAACAAGAAGCTCCGAAACCTGCGGCGACTCCTGGTTCTATTAACTGGAATGTATTAAACCTCACCCCAACGCAAATCAAAGAGATCAATAAAATCCGCATGGATTACAGTAAGCTAGCGATCAAACATAAAGCGGATATCCAGATTAAATCTCTGGAAATTCAGCAGCAGTTGATGTCACCAGCCTCTAATCCAAGCTATGTAAACAAGCTTTTACAAGAAAAACTGCTAATGGAATCTCAGCTGCAAGCTGCTTCTTTAAGTAATTTTCTGGCAATCAAAAAGCTATTGACACCGGTTCAATTGGCAAAACTGCCACAGGCCATGTCAATTAAATAAAACTTTGAACAAAAAGGCTAAGAGTCACTCTCTTGGCCTTTTTGTATTTTTTGGGTTTCGATATATTTGGGCTAAACGCACTTGTAAAGACTTTACTTTAAGCCTTTGACATTTGCTATACTAACAAAAAAAGGGAGACCATCATGGCTGGACTCAGAGATATGATACGACGGGCTTTGGGAGGCCAAAACCCGGAAGCAGCTCTGGCTGCTTTTAAAGAAAAGCTCCATAATCAAATCAACGATTTTAAAGACAACCCTGAAAGTCGTGAACGCCTGAAGCAAACCCTGAGTTCGGTATTGCGCCCTTTGCAATATGCCAATGCATTTGTGATCCGCCCCAGTCTGGCTGATAATCAAAAAATGCGTGAGATGGCCCAGAAATATGGCATCAATAAAGTTGAGCTCAAGCGCATCTTCAAAACATCCGTTGAACTTGAAGAAAAGCTCCAGCGCTATTTTAAAGATTCAGATCAAGCCGATCAATTGATCGTCACCTTACGCAAAGTGATCAATGTCTTAGACGAGCAGGTCCTGGCTGAAATGGTAGATGCCCTGGACTACCATATTGATTATGGCAAAATTGAAAAGGCCTATCTAGATTACCAGACCAATATCCAACGGGCTTATAATATTGAAGGCCTTAATTCCGAACTCAAAAATATTATGGGAGGCTTGTTCTCCAATTTTAAAAATGCCTTTCAAAACAACGCCACAGTCCCTAAAACCAAGGCTTCAGATCAGCAACCTGAAGCACGCATGTTAGCGCCCGATTTACAAGCAGTCTATGATCGCTTTCGTGATGAAGGCTTTAATCACGAGGAAGCCATGGAGCAAGTCCACGAGAAACAAGATCTTGATCAACTTTCTGAAAACGAATTGGATGCCTATCGCAAAGTTCGGCAGCAGGGTTTGAACCATAAAGAAGCGATTTCAAAGCTAAATAATGAGTCTTCGAAGACGCAAGAAACTGAGAACTAGAGGCAATAGCTATAGTTTCCCCAGTAAGTATCAGTGGGAAAATCACTCTGCAGTGAAAGCTGAGAATGAGAGCCCACCCACTGCTGCTTAATGATTGAGCCCGCAGCAATCTTAACTCCTTCTGCCAGACATGAGTCGGCAAGTAAAACCTTCTCTGCCAGATGAGTTCGGGGCCAGAGACACGATCGCAGTATCTGGCATTCATTATCAATCCGTACACCGTCCCCGATCACAACGGGACCCGTAATCTGGACATTTTTTTGAATCACAACTTGCCGCCCAATCACGACAGGCCCCTTGAAACGAACGCTGGAATCCCAGAAAGCATCTTCACCGACCCACAGGCAGGCATCTCCTTCAGTCAATTGCTGATGCTTGCCCTGAGGCGCAAAGGATTGCTCACTTAACCAACGCTGCTGAAGCTGCCAATAATCTGAGATGTTTTCCCAACGTAAGACTTCAGAGT
Organism: Candidatus Sericytochromatia bacterium; assembly: GCA_037968875.1. GTDB lineage: Bacteria > Cyanobacteriota > Sericytochromatia > UBA7694 > UBA7694 > JBBKWI01. The sequence goes on from JBBKWI010000207.1 coordinate 34,951, forward strand.
CAGAAGTGCTCGTGAGATAACCTGAGATATATTGAGATAACTCATTGAGCCCTCTTGCCAGCCCGGGAACTGACAGGCTCTTACTATTTTCTAAGAGCGCCTCCAGGATATCAGCTTCCAGAATATATTCTGAGCTGTCATAACAGGCCTGAGCACCAGGGCTGTCACTTAAGCTAACCTGACAGTCGGAGTCCAAATACCACTGATGATATGCCCCATAGGCGGACTTTCTCAATTTAAAACTACAATCCGACTGCTGCGCCTGATGAAACTGTAAAAAATGGCGAAAGCACTCAGTATCTAACAAGGGGTTTGTCGAAACAAAAACGGGGTCTTCATCGCTGACCCAATCCAAAATTTGTGTTTTCCAATCAGAGGCCTGGATATCTATCACTTTGAGATTAAGCCCCAGGCGCAATAAACCCGGTTTGATATTTTTAAAATTTGATAATAGCTCCGGGCTTAAGAGCAAACAAATCGTATCAACGCCAATTTGCTTATACTTATTTAAGAGATACCAAAGGCTAGACTCTGATAAGAGAGGAGTCATTAGAGGGTGATAAAGCTTGCCAAGAGGCCGAATCGGCGCAAAATGACTCGTCAAAGACAAGACGACTACAGGCTTGCCCAACATACTTAGACCGAAAGAGAAAGCAGTTCTAGCTTAACACTGACGTCAAAAAAGGCAGCTAAAAACTGTTCGGAGTCCTGATGAGATTGGGGGATTTCAGTCTGCGACTGGATTGTCAATTGCGCATCAGCATCAGAGAGAGCCAATAAACGCATCAAGCGATGCTTCAGATGAGCCGAAAAGGCTTCAGCACCTTCACGAAAGGTCATCGGCAATAATATCATGAAATCGTGCTCTGAATAACGTCCAACACAATCTCCAAGACGCACGGCATTGAGTTGGTTGGACAGATCAATTAATTGGTCTGTATTCTTTGTCTGACAAGCAATATGCAAAGCTGAAATAGGGTAAGCATGACGATGGGCACGACGCCATTCTTTTTCAAGCGCCATCAAAAACCCGTGACGATTCAATAAGCCGGTTTGCTGATCTATCTGCTGTAATTGGGTTTGCTGCCTGAGCCCGCGATTTTCGGTGAGTAACTGCAGCAAGCGATGTTGCGTTGAATTGATTTCCTGACTCAGTTCTTGCTGACGGTTCAAATGCATATATAAGTGTTTGAGCTTAAATGGGCTACAAGGCCATTCTAAAAGATAAGAAATATAAGGTAAAGCAGCATCTGGCAAAGCAGCGATCTGCTCTGGCGTCCCCACCACGACAATCACAGCCAAATGAGATACTGCGTTTAGGTGAAGGAGCACACTCAGCGGGCTTTCACCCTCAAAATGATAGCCCAGATCCCAACAAATAGCTTGCGGCTCTTGTTGAGATAAAAATCTCACAACTTCAGTCAGACTGCCTGGCTGAGCGGGTTCAAAACTCGAAGTCTCAAGCAAGCAGGTTTTTAGATCGGTTTGGTGACTCAGTAGATACATATTTTAAAAAACTCGATACATTAATGTTAAGACAATTATATGTTATCTTTAAGGCTAACGACAAGTTAACTTTTGTGATTTGTGGCCAAGTTCACTGATAAATCCAATTTCCTTGTTTAATCAGGCCTGTATCGGCACGTAAAGCCTGTTGATACAGCTCCCAGATATTATATTTCGTGGAAATTTGATGAGCCTGGGAGCCAGCATGGGTTTGGCGATAAAAAATAAGTTGATCAAGCGCCAGCGCTTCAGCCAATAGTCCTTCAGGTAAATGCTTTTGCTCACTTAAAAGCAATTGTTCCAAAACCTCTGCTGATTCAGCATACAAGCTATCTAAACGTGGACTGCGAGAGAGCTCTAAAATCACAAAATAATGCACTTCCATCCAAACAGACTCAGAACCGCCTATTCCTAGCCCCAAACAATAATCCGTAGCACCAGTCAGAATTTCAGTCGTTTTTTGGCTGAGAAAATGATTTATCCCTGATAATAGCGTCAACTGATCTGAAACGTCAAAGAAAGAGAGCATTATTTTTTCAATTGAAATCTCAGCCAAACGATGGATTAGTAAGATTGCAATTTGCAGGGCTTTTGAAAAGTACAGAATTTGGGTCATCCAGCCAAAGCGGCGCATTAGTGCCCAGTCTGCTCTGCTCATTTCTCTATGGCCGACCAGGAGCTCTTGCCGCTCTTCAATTTCAGCTTGCAGATCTGGAGCCGTATACGGTCTGAGATAAGGAATCCAAACCGTATCCAGCTGATAGGCTTGCCTATAAGCGGGATCTGCCATCGGCGCATTCGGCAAGAGATAGGTATTCCAGGCTCTGAGCTCGTGGTGCTGGCCTTGCTCAATGATCCGGCCCATACTTCGGCTAAAACTGGGCCAATTTTCTCCTGGCAAGCCCACCATCACGTCCGTATAGGTCCGTACCCCTTCGTCACGAAAACGCTGTTGCAATTCTTGAAAGCTCGCCAAATCAATATTGTCGCGTTTCACGGCTGTCAGAGCAGCAGGGGTCACAGTCTGCAGAGCAAGAGTCGCAGCTGAACTCATGCCAGATCGGTAAAGGCGTGTCTGAATCTCAAAAGCACGATCCGTTGCGTTTTTAGTCGATTGGGTGGTGAAAACTTGGGGAAACCCTGTTTTCTGCTTGACCTGAATCAGAGCATCTGTGATTTCCAGATCCCGTGGCAAGAGACCAAAATTAGCATCGGAAGAAAACAATTCGTAGATCTTATTTTGAGCAAACCACTGCATCTCTTTGAGCAAACGCGCGATCGGAAAGCGATGCACTTTGCTCTGCGTAGCAGAGCCCCAATCACAAAAAGCACATGAAAAAGGACAGCCGCGATTGGTTTCCCAAATACTCATCCACTTGATCTCTGGATAACTAAGCATCAAAGGCTCAAAAACCCCAGCTAAAAAAGGAGAAGCGCTGCGCGTCAAGTCTTTTTGACGTGCACGGTTCGACTGATAATATTCTCCATCAAGATCCAAAAAAGAAAGCCCCTCTATTTGCTGCCAATCTTGAGAGGGGAAGGCTTCTAGCACCTCCAGAAAGGTTTGCTCCCCTTCGCCATGGCAACAAAGATCCACAAAGGGGTATTGCCGCAGAAAGGCTTCGGCATGGTTGGGGACCTGGGGACCGCCGAAGATAATCACAGATGCTGGATTTTTTTGCTTAATTGCTTGTGCCAGTGCCAGTGAGTATTCAATATTCCAGATCGAAACCGAAAAACCAACAATCTGCGCCAGAGACAAAGCCTGCAGATCATGAGCCAGACCTGCACGACGGAAAATATGCATCAGAAAGAGATAACGCCGGGGCTCAGAGGCATAAGCTTTGACATAAGCCTCTAAAAGCCCAGCTGAATAAGGCAAAAATTGAAGCCACTCAATCGATTCACTGAGCTGTACCAATCCAATCGTCACTGGCAAAGTGGGCGTTGTTTGCGACATCTTCTTATTATACCTATTTTCTTTGTCTCAATGGACTCAGGGATTTTTACAAAAACAGAAAAAGGGATCCCCCGAAAGGGATCCCAAATTTCTAAAAAGGGGAAGGGGACAGGCTTACATCATGCCGCCCATGCCACCCATGCCACCCATGCCGCCCATGCCGCCCATAGGGTCAGCAGAGCCTTTTTTGTCGGCTTTTTCAACAACCAGAGCTTCAGTTGTCAGCAACATGGCTGCAATACTGGCTGCATTCTGGATTGCTGCACGCGCAACTTTAGCAGGGTCAACAATACCGGCTTGAATCATATCTTCAAAGGTACGTTCCAAAGCATTGTAACCAACACCTTTAGCAGAAGAGCGAACTTGCTGTACGATAACAGCGCCTTCGGCACCGGCATTCTCAGCAATCTGGCGCAAAGGCGCTTCCAAAGCTTTGATCACGATGCTGAAGCCGACTTTTTCGTCGTCGTTGAGGGTATCCGCTTGAGCGAGCAGTTGAGCTTCAACAACATTAGCAATTTGCAACATGGTGGTACCCCCACCGGCTACAATGCCTTCTTCAACGGCTGCTTTGGTCGCAGATAACGCATCTTCGATACGGTGCTTGCGATCTTTCAGCTCGGTTTCAGTGGCTGCGCCAACCTGAATCACGGCAACACCACCAGACAATTTAGCCAGGCGTTCTTGCAGTTTTTCACGATCAAACTCAGAATCGGTTTCTTCGATTTGACGACGGATTTGACCGACGCGCTTATCAACGGCTTCTTTATTGTCGCCGCCAGCTACGATTGTGGTCTTGTCTTTGGTGACACGGATCTGACGGGCATAGCCCAGCATTTCCACATCTAAATTGTCAAGGCTCAGACCGAGTTCTTCGCTGATAACCTGACCACCGGTCAGAATCGCGATATCTTCGAGCATCGCTTTACGACGGTCGCCAAAACCAGGGGCTTTTACAGCCACGCTGTTGAGAACGCCACGTAATTTGTTGACAACCAGAGTTGCCAGCGCTTCGCCTTCAACATCTTCAGCCATGATCACCAGAGGCTTACCTGAACGAGCAACACGCTCAAGTACAGGAACCAGATCAGCGACAGCAGAGATTTTGCGATCAGTCAGTAAGACGTGAGCTTCTTCGTAAACGACTTCCATTTTTTCGGAATCAGTCACCATATAAGGAGAAATGTAGCCTTTGTCAAACTGCATGCCTTCGACGACTTCGAGTTCAGTGATTAAACCTTTAGACTCTTCAACAGTGATCACGCCATCTTGGCCAACAGCTTCCATGGCTTCAGCAATCAAATTGCCAACAGTCATGTCGTTACCAGCAGAGATGCTAGCAACCTGAGAAATAGCCACTTTGCCTTCAATAGGGGTAGCAATTGCTTTAATTTCTTCAACAGCGATTGCAACAGCTCTTTCGATGCCACGTTTAACCAAAATAGGATTGGCGCCAGCGGTGACATTTTTGAGGCCTTCGCGAATCATTGCTTGTGCTAAAACAGCAGAAGTGGTGGTGCCGTCGCCAGCAACATCATTGGTTTTGCTACAAACTTCACGAACCAGTTGAGCACCGGTGTTTTCTAGTGGATCTTCGAGGTCGATTTCTTTAGCGATGGTCACACCGTCATTGACGATCTGAGGCGCGCCGAATTTTTTCTCGAGTACAACATTACGACCACGGGGACCAAGGGTTACTTTTACGGTATCTGCGACAGCATTCACACCACGCTCAAGAGCATGACGCGCTTCTTCGCGATAAACTATTTGTTTAGCCATTTGGATTGATTCTCCTTTTTACTTTTCAACGATTGCTAGAATATCTTTTTCAGAAATAATCAACATCTCTTGACCTTGAGATTTGATTTCTGTACCAGAGTATTTTGCAAATACAACACGGTCGCCTTCACGGACTTCCATTGCTGCACGCTTGCCATCATCTAATAATTTGCCAGGGCCTACAGCCAGAACTTCAGCTTCCTGGGGCTTTTCTTTTACGTTTTGGGGTAGCAAAATGCCACCACTGGTTTTTGATTCCATTTCAACCACTTGTACAACCACACGGTCGCCAAGGGGCTTTAAAAATGTCTTAGCCATTGGGTTATAAAACCTCCGTCTTACTTTTGTAATTTAGCACTCTGAGTTGGAGAGTGCTGAGACTGTATTCGTTATATCTTGTCTTTGTATGTGCTGTCAAGCACTTAAAAACAAGAGCTAAACTTTTCTTTCGATTAAGTTTAGACGCATTCAACTAAAATCAGTTTATCACTCTTTAGGAAAGAATGCTAATACTTTAATATGTGCAATTATATTAAAGTATTCAACTATAAGCTAAAAAAGCCCTGAATGTCGATAAAGCTGTTTTGGAACTAACGCTGAAGAGATTTGGAGCTAAGCTTTCAAATGCGTCTGTAAAGCACAACCGAGATCATAAACACCACTGCCAATCGTGCCTGCCTGTAAAAGCTCGGATAAATGAGATTGAATCTCAGCCGTTAAATCAGGATCCAACATTTTTTTGATCACACTCTGATAGTCCGACTCCCAGCCAACCAGGCAATTGTGATCTGGGCGTACAAAAGGGGCTTCTATGGCCAATAATTCTTGCTCCTGGGGGTGAAGCAAAAGAACAGGTATTGCGCCCACAATAGCTGACTGAACCGTGCGGGCCGTATGAAAAGTGTAGCCCGAGCGGGGTTGGATTTGGAAGGCATATTGATTAGCCATCAAGTAACACTCGCGAAAGGTCAGTTGATGGCTATAAGCCCGAAAGGGTAAGTCTTGCTGTTGCACAAAAAAGTCGACTTGCTGCTGGCGACTCCATTGCGCAGGAGAGCGATTGATCATCCAGGCCACCGGTTTACCTAACCAAAGGGCAGCCTGCTGTTTTTGCTCCCAGGGTAGCCGAGGCTGGCTTAAAAACTCGGGATCTGCCAATGAATACAAGAGACTTAAGGTTTCTGGATAGGCTTGCTGAGCCTGTAAACAATCATAGCGAGAGAGATACAAAACAATATCTGGCTGAAACATTTCCAAAAATTGTTGATGCTGAAGCAAGGCGTTTTGCTGCGAACTTTGCCAATAAGCCAAATCTGAAAAAATGGGCTCCGAAACCACCAGAACCTTGACTGAATAAAGCCGCTGGACCCCTTTCCAGGCTATCGCAAACTCTTCACGATAATGCTGATCTGCACCACACACAATCAAAACCTCAGCCTGTGACTGATTAAGAATAGAAGAGTGAACTGCAAAATCGTCTAAACCAAAGCTCAAGCCCGGCTTAAAACCCAGTCGGCTCAAGCTTTCTATCAAAAACTCGGCATGAGATGGCATATACATCGCTGGATGCACTTGATGATGGTTGCCCAGGTTTTGTTTTTGCTGCACAATATCAAATTGATAATGCATCAAGCCCCTCTTGATAATGCATCTGTATATCCAAAATGCTTAGTGAAAAATGAATCCAGCAGCTGATTAAAGCCATCAGCGCAGGTGTAGACCAGTCCATGGGGCGCGTCCAACACCTGCCACTCTCCCTGTAACAGTCGCCGAGCCAATAAACGACCTTCACTCAAAGAGACTATCGGATCCCATTTGCCATTAACGACCAGAACTGGCATATCCAGAGCTGTGATTTGGCGTAAAATATCATGAGTCTGAGATTTTTGGATCGTGCGTACGATTCTCCAGGGGCCAGCCTGAAAATAAGCAAAATAGAGCTTAAACATAAAGCCCGGCACTTCTAAAAAACCATCGAATAATAAACCCAGAAAGCGACGGCCTAAACTTGGCCCCGGCTCTAGACCCAGAGAAGCAGCTAAAACCATGCCACGCACCGCCTGAGGTTGCAAGGTTGCTGCCCAGAGACAGATTTCCCCTCCCAATGAGTGCCCGATCCAAACGGCCGGCCCGAGATTCAAAGCCTCGACAAAGTTCAGCGCAGTTTGAGCCAGACTGCGCGTTTGTAACGTATGCTCAGGATCTTCACTTTCGCCAAAGCCGGGTAAGTCTAAGGCATAGACAGTGCCCCAGTTTGCCAAGGTTTCCAGGTTTTTTTGCCATTCACGCAAAGAAAGCCCCAGCCCATGGATTAAAATAATCGGAGGACCTGAACCGCTGCGGTGATATTTCAGGACTAGTCCGTTGATTAGCAATTCACCATTGGCGTCAATCAGGCTATCTGAATTCGATGGATTCATCTCTTTTGCCGTGATGCCGTTTTTCATGAAATTTCATTGAGTCATTTGCGCTGACTCATCTCAGCTCCAATTCATTTTAAGACTCAAAGCCAGGAAGGTATAAATATCAGCAATTTCTTCCAGCACCTTAGTAATTGGCTTACCAAGACCATGGCCGGCATCTGTATCTACTCTTAGCAAAGTTAGCCCCACAGCACCAGCTTGTAAAGTGGCTGCAAATTTTTTGGCATGGGCAGGCACCACCCGATCGTCGTGATCAGCCGTGGTAATTAAAGTAGGAGCATAAGCTTGCCCCACTTTGACATTATGTAAAGGTGAGTACTTAACTAAAAAGGCAAAATGCTCCGGATTCTCTTCGGCGTTGCCATAGTCTGAAACCCAATAGCGCCCGATCGTAAAGCGATGATAACGCAGCATATCGATCACAGGAACCTGGCAAACCACAGCCCCAAAGAGCTCTGGCGCCTGCAACATACAAGCAGCAACCAATAGGCCGCCATTGCTGCCCCCGCGGATCCCCAGTTTCGCTGGGCTTGTGAGTTTTTGTGCTACCAGATATTTACCCGCAGAAATAAAGTCATCAAAGACATTTTGCTTGCGCTCCAGGGTGCCCGCCTGATACCACTCGGTACCATACTCAGATCCACCCCGCAGATTGACAATCACATAGCGTCCGCCCTGCTCTAACCAGGGTAAAAGAGTGGCACTAAAAGTTGGTGTTAAAGCCTGACGAAAGCCCCCATAGCCATACATCTGAGTCGGCGTCTCAGCACCTGTATCCAGGTTTTTGCGCTGCACGATAAACATCGGAATCCGGGTGCCATCAACAGACTCACAAAAAGCCTGCGTTGTTTCATAAGCATCCGCATCAAAATCGAGTTTGGGCACAAAAATATCATCTAAATCGTCTGATTCAAAATGATACATATAGCTACGCGTCGGGAATAGAAAGGAAGAAAAGCCAATAAATAACTCATTATCTTGTAGCTTGCCATTGAGCACAGTGATCGAGCCTATCGTGGGCAAAACAATTTCTTTAAGACGACCGCCTTCCAGGACCTGAGTAAACAAGCGATGATGGGCATGATGTAAGTAAACACAAACCAGATGCCTGGCTGCCATGATCACATTGGTCAGAGCATCTTCCTGCTCTGGAATTACTGTTAGCCACTGATCAGGGGCATCCAGGTCAATGCCGATCACTTTACCTCGGGGAGCGTCTTTGTCTGTAAAGAAGTACAATATCTGATCTTGATTGCCAATAAAACGATAATGAGCATCAGCCTCGTCCAATAAAGGTTTGAAATTAGCGTCAGAGTCCAGCTCCCGATAATAGACCCGGTTACGGCGGTCAGTGCCCAGATAAGCGGTAATTACCAGGTATTTACCATCTTCTGAAACCTGCGGAAAAAAGTCAAAGTCTTTTTGATCAGGGCGCTCATAGATCAAGGTATCATCACTTTGATCCGTATCCAGCTGATGCCAATAGACTTTATTATAATAGCTTTGATCTGCTTCCTGCACCGTAGCAGGGTCCGGGTAACGATTATAGAAAAAGCCTTTGTGATTGGGATGCCAGGCAATACCCGCAAATTTTACATGGTGTAAAACCTCCGGCAAATCTTTGCGGCCTTCGACTTTGCGAAGATGAATTTCTTGCCAGTCTGAACCACTTTGAGACAAGCTATAAGCCAAATATTTACCATTGCGACTGGGGACAGCACTCACTACAGAGACAGTGCCTTTTTTGCTCAGGATATTTGGGTTCACCAGTATTTGTGGTGACTCTGTAAAACGGCGCTGCCAATACAAGACGGGTTGGTTTTGTAAGCCCGTATGCTTCCAGAAAAAATAACGATCACCATGCTTTTCAGGGGCTGATTGCCGGTCATAGTCGCAGAGCGTGGTTAAGCGATCCAGAATTTGCTGACGCATAGGGTGTTTCAAATGCTCCTGTGTCAGGAGATTCTGGCTCTCCGTCCAGCTACGGGCTTCAGGGGTCGCTGGATTTTCTAACCAGCGATAAGGATCCGCAATCGAGGTCCCGTGAAAATCGTCTTGAATCGGATCCTGGTGAGCAGAAGGGTAATTTAATTGCAAAAGCTGACTCTTTTCATTGTTTTACTCTGGAGTATAACAAAGAGCCAAAGTCAAGCGGGAGTGAGTGAATGAAAACAAAGCCAGAGATTCGCTAAGCTAGTCAAAGCGCGTATTGAGATAAACCCCAACTGAGGTCCCCTGAGACGATTGACTGCCCTCATGCAAAGGCTGGTTGATATTAAGACCCAACACAGCACTGGCACCGGCCTTAACCTCTGCGCCCAAGCGTAAGCCTTTCTGATCGGCCTGCGCCCCCTGAGACACACTCAGCCCGATCGTAGCCGTTTCAGCTGAGATACTTATTGCCGCACCCAACTCAATCCGTGGCTGACCATAAGCGGTATCAAAAGCCAGCCGCGTAGAGACAGACTCTGTTTTGACAGCGACACCAGCATACACCCCATGCTGCATCGTTTTGGCCTGGGTGTCTGATTTGCTTAGCAAGAGATCCGTATTGACAAGCGACGCAACGCCGACTTGAAGCTGAACCGCTTCACTGGTTTGAATACTGGCCCCAGTCCGAATCACTTCGTTGCTGGATGCTGTCGTATTGGAAGCAGCACCTGGCTCAAGCCGTTTTTTGATTGCGTCTACCATGCTGAGTTCATTCGCAGAAGTTAAAAGCTCAGCAGCCTGAGACTCCAGGCCAACCGCCACTTGCACTGTTGAGCCACCAAAAGAAACTTCATTGTGACGCGTGCTGATGCGTTCCATAAAGGCCTGCGGGCGAGGCTGGGCTTCCGCTTCAAATAGATCCAATGTTTCAGGTGCCAGTGGGTCAGAAGCTTTGCCCGATAAGCGTAATTTGTCTTTTTCAGTTTGCGCCACAGACTTTTCCACAGCAACTACAGGTTTTGAAATTTCAGCAGGCTGATTTTCAAAACGTATTTTCATGGTTGGTTTTTGGGCGCTAATATGAAACTGGCTCATACTTTATATGATAGCAAAACAGAGCTGAAACTTGCTGAAAATGGCTTATTTACCCACACAAAATCGATGAAAAACTTCATCGATCACCGTTTCGGCCACACTTTGACCCAGGATTTCACCAAAAGCCTGAATCGCTTCGGTCATATCGATTGACCAAAAATCCGTCGGCAAATTATTTTTAATCGTCTCGGTCAGTCGATCTAAGGCTTCTTGTGCACGTAAGAGACAGACCCGGTGGCGATCATTGATGCTAATCTCCTGGTTTAAGACATGATTCTGAGAAACCCGCTGAAAGAGCTGCTCTTCTAGAGATTCCAGACCCGCTCCGTTCAAGGCCGAAATACCAATACCGTCAGGGTGCAGCAGCGACTCACTCAGCAGATCTTGCTTATTGCAAACCAGTAGCCAGGGCACCTCACTGGCTTTTAAGAGCGTTTCAATCTCAAGTGAGAGGCTCTGACGCGCATCAATCACCACCAATACCAAATCAGCTGCTTGCAAAGCTTTCTGAGTGCGTGCAATGCCAATCGACTCAATCTGGTCTTCGGTTTCACGCAAACCAGCGGTATCAATCAAACGAATAGGAATCCCACGCAGATTATAATCGTCTTCGATCGTGTCACGGGTTGTGCCGGGGATCTCACTGACAATCGCCCGCTCATAGCGCAAGAGCTGATTGAGCAACGTTGATTTGCCGACATTGGGCTCACCAATAATCGCCAATTTAAGCCCCTGACGCCAAATACGTCCGGCATCAGCAGTGGCTAACAAGCGATCGATTTCAGCCTGGGCAGCAATTAATTGGGCCTGCAAGAGATTTAAGTCAGGAGGGTCGACTTCATCAGGGAAATCAATATTGGCTTCAATTGAGGCAAGCACGCTCAATAAGCTTTCACGCACAGCTCGAATCGGTTTGGATAAATGGCCCTCGAGTTGATGGGCGGCCAAATAAACCCCCTGCTGACTGGGGCTGTGAATTAAGTCCATGATCGCTTCAGCCTGGGTCAGGTCAAGCTTGCCATTCAAAAAGGCGCGCTGTGAAAACTCGCCAGGGTCAGCTGCACGCGCGCCTTTAGCCAAACACAAGCGCAGCACGGTCTCGATCAGGGTTTGGCCTCCGTGACACTGAAACTCAACAATGTCTTCACCCGTAAAAGAGCGCGGCCCCTGCATATAGAGCATCAGACAATGATCAACGGTTTTATCTTCCGCTTTGAGCACCCCAAAATAAGCTCGATGGGACTGCCACTCAGCATTTTGCCCGCCAGCAGAAGTAAATAGCTGACGGGCAATCGAGTAAGCCTCGGGGCCTGACAAACGCACAATCCCAATCGCACCATAACCTGGCGGAGTTGAGACTGCAGCAATCGTTTCAGACATCTTTAGTTATTGTAGCGGTGGCGGCTATGACGATAGCGAGAACGGCCACCGGCCCGATCTTGAGAGTAATCCGCACGCTTTAAAGAAACCACGACCCGGCGATTGGGCTCAACCCCAACGCTAGAAGAAGACAGCTCAGGAAAAGGCTTAACGGCTTCATGAATAATTTTACGATCGCGGGCATCCATCGGCTTCATGGTGATGCGACGGCGTTGACGCAAGACGCGTTGTGCCATGCCTTCGGCCACTTGAACCAAATGCTCTCTGTGGCGCTCACGGTAATTAGCCACATCTAAGACAATATTGACGTCTTTGCTGTTTACAGCCAGTTGCAGCAGGTATTGCAAGGCATCCAGGGTTTGCCCCTGACGACCGATCAAAATGCCGGAATCATCACTAATGATATTCACTTCTAGAGAAAATGTGTCCCAATTAAAGTGAAGTTCCAGTTCTGCGTCGAGCTCTAGACTCCCTAAAATCTTCAGAAGTGCTGCTTTAGCTTGTGAAACCTCTTCTGGATTTTTTCTCCAGACACGAACCAAAGCCGACTTTTCATTGTCGTCTTCATCTAGTGATCCTTCGTCTAATACTTCGTATTCTACTGAATCAATATCCGTTTCAAACTCATCCAATGCATACTGAATGGCTTCGTCAACGGTTTCACCTTCTTTTTCAATGGCATTAATCTGCATACCACACACCTCTATTATTTACGTTTCTTTTTCTTTTTTACGCTCTTTTTGACCCGGTGCTTTTGATTAGCATCCGAATCAGATTCTTCAATCGAGGACTTGGCTGCGCTAGCTGTAACATGAACGACAGGTTTGTCTTCACTGTCGAGCTCAATATCTATTTTGCGAGAGCTTTGAGCTAAGGCCATTTTTTCTTCACGCCGTTTGGAGTGTACATTCAGGAAAGCATATTGTGCAATACCGATTAGGTTTGAAATCACGAGATACAAATAGATTCCGGTGGGTACGGGAATAATCAAAAACATTGAGGTGATCATAATCGGCATCATAAATGCCATTTGCTTTTGTATGGCTGCCTGGCGAGGATCCGCATCTGGCGATGGCGGCGGTGTCATGGTGCGTTGTTGCAAAACCGTGCTACCGGCAAACAAAGCCAACAAAATAGCGTTATCCCAATGGATTGTGCCTTTGTCCCAAACGCCCATACGAGACAAATCAGTCAATACCAAAAATGACTTATTGCCGCTGGCAGCCAGCATGGCAGTAAACTTCTCACCGATTAGAGAGGCGTAGAGCGCAAACAAAAATGGCATCTGTAAGATCATGGGCAAACAGCCACCAAGTGGGTTGACTTTGTGCTCACGATAGAGTCCAATCATCTGTTTATTCAGCTCTTCAGGCTTGCCTTTATAGCGTTCCTGAATTTTTTTGAGCTTGGGTTGCAATTGCTGCATGCCCTTCATGGAGTAATAAGACTGCATGGTCAGGGGTAGCAAGAGCAAACGAATCAAAACCGTCAGGAAAACGATCGCCCAGCCATAACTGCCGGTAACGTTGAAGGCACTTTGGAGTACCGGCAACATCATCTTGTCTACGAGAAAATTAATCGGGTGCATAAAATATTAACCTAAAACTCTTATTCCAGTGGGTCAAATCCACCCGCATGAAACGGATGGCACTTAAGTATACGTTTGATTCCCAGCAGACAGCCTTTTACAAAACCATATTTTGAAATTGCCTGATGGGTATAGTGAGAGCAAGTGGGTTGGAATCGGCAAACGGGAGGCCTGAGCGGAGACGTCAACTGATAAAGCTGAATCAGTTTGAGTGCGCCCTGCTTTAGCATGACAGCAAACTGCTGTTTTTAAAAACTTGCATCATCTGATCTTGAATATCCTGCTGCACAACTTGTATAGCAGAGGGGTGGGCAATAAACAAAATAATATAGCCCGGAGCGAGTAAATGTCTGATTTCAGCATAAGCAGCTCTAAATCGTCGTTTGACAAGATTCCGAATGACAGCTCGATTATTGACCTTCTTACTGACAATAAAGCCAGCCAGGCAACGGGAACTATTTTCTTTAAGCAAGACCATGGTCAGAGACGGCCGATTATAACGGCGTCCCTGACGTCTGAGTTCTTGAAAATCATTCGGAAATCGAAGCCGCTCTTGCTGAGGCAGCATCAGTTCTTAAGCCGCCAGGCGCTTTCTGCCTTTACGACGACGGCTTTTGATGACACGACGGCCGCCGACAGAGCGCATACGAACGAGGAAGCCATGGGTTTTATGGCGTTTCCGATTATTGGGTTGAAAAGTGCGTTTCACTGGTTGAAATATCCTTCCGCTAGAATCTTAACAATTTATTTTATTTAGATTATATCAAATTTAAGTCTTGGACAATGACTTAGGCAGGAATGTTTCAAACTGATGGATGATTTCACTGCCTATGGACTTTGTGATTATCTGACAGATATGATACCATACACAGTCCAGATTGAGGCACTTTTTAATGGACGACGACACTCAAATGACTTGGCAAGAAATACTTCAGGTACTGGAAGCTGAGCTGAACAACCCCGCAGCTTACGGCATGCTTTCTACCCAACTTCATCTCTTAGAAGCAGACGCATCTAAAATGGTGATTGGTGTGCCTAATGCCTTTACTTTACGTACGGTTAGCAATAAATACAAAAGCCAACTTGAATCCGCAATTCAGACAGTGACGGGTAGCAATACCCGCCTGGAGCTCAAAGTAGATAAACAGGTCGGCGAACCGCCTGCACCTAGTCATTCCGCTAATAATGCAGCTGGCAATAATAAACAGCCCTCACAACCATCACAACCCGCTGTCGCAGTCGTTCGAAACACGCAGAAATCGAATTTAAACCCCAAATACACCTTTTCTAATTTTGTTGTGGGCTCTCATAATAAGTTCCCCCATGCCACAGCTTTACGTGTCGCCGACGAGCCAGGACATGCTTATAATCCGCTCTTTATTTATGGTGGCGTGGGTCTGGGAAAAACCCACCTGATGCACGCTATTGGCAATCAGATCATGTTACAGCGTGAAAATTTCAAAGTCATGTACCTATCTTCCGAACGTTTCACAAATGAGCTGATCAATGCCTTTCGGGACGGCACCACCCTGGACTTTAAGAATCGCTACCGCAGTGTCGACTTACTTTTAATTGATGATATTCAATTTATTGGTGGCAAAGAATCGACCCAGGAAGAGTTTTTTCATACTTTTAACGAATTACATGGTGCCGGCAAACAAATCGTGATCACCTCTGATCGCTCCCCCAATGAAATCTCAACCCTGGAAAACCGCTTACGCTCGCGTTTCCAGATGGGTTTAATCTGTGATATTCAGCCACCTGACTTTGAAACCCGGATTGCAATTCTCAAGAAGAAAGCGGATATGGGCGAATTGAACATTCCGGATGATGTGCATCACTATATTGCTCGCGTATACAAGAGCAATGTACGTGAGCTAGAAGGCGCCCTCTTGCGCCTGATGGCCTACACATCGATGACAGGAACCCAACCGACCGTCTCGATGGCCCAACAAGTACTCGGTCAGATCCCTGATCGCGACTTGAATACGGATCTGATTCAGGAAGTCACCGCTAAATATTTCAATAAAAAGATTACTGATTTAACCGGCACCAGTCGCGAAAAAGAAATTAATCTGGCCCGTCAGATCGCCATTTATCTTTGCCGTGAATTGACAGATCTTTCTTTCCCTAAGATTGGTGAGCATTTCGGTGGGCGAGATCATTCGACAATTATGCATGCCTACGAACGCATCAAAAAGCGCAAGCTTGAAGAAGCCGAAGTCGAAAAAATGGTGAACGACTTAGTCTCCCACCTCAAATAACTGTGGAAAACCCACAAAAGTTTGTGATTTCATCCACAAAGCTGTACTTATGATCATTTTGGATCTTATCTGTCCAATCCTTTACTAATGCACCTTTCACGTTTTCACTCACCGCGTCATTATTCAAACCCAAAACTGTGGAAGAAGCTGTGGACAAGTTTGTGAGTTTTCTCGCAAAAGCGGGCTTAAATGTTAAGAAATCTATAAATCTAATTTGTGAGACCCCTAAGGTTTGCTATACTGAGTCCACATTCCCGCTATGATTTATTAAAGGATTACTCATGATCAGGCAGCTTTCCCTCTCCGCACTTTTGGCTTGCTCTTTATTTACTTCAGCAAGCCTGGCACAAGAAATACAGCCTTCAGAAGCTCCAGCCCCAACGGAAACTCCAACTGAAGCCGAATTAGAAACCGACACCCCTGTTTCTGAAAATGAAACGGAAATCGAAGACAACACGGAAACACCTGCTGATTCCGCCCCAACGACCCCTCAAGACAACACATTTAAAGTCGTTGAAGTCGAAATTCAGGGAACAGACTTCAAAGACGCCGTCTCACTTTCGATGTACACCAAAGCCGGTGACAAAAGCACCACCGAGCAAATCCGCAATGATTTGCGCCGCATCTATGGCCTGGGCTATTTTTTAGATGTTACCGCCAGACGTGATCCCGTTCCCGGCGGTTTTAAACTGGTGGTACTGGTGCAAGAAAACCCGGTGCTCAAAGAAGTTAAAATCTTAAATGATCTCCAAGTTTTTGATAAATCTGAGATCCAAGAGCTCTTTCGCGACCAAATTGGTCAGACCGCTAATTTTAATGATATTCGCGATCTCGAGCAAAAAATTCTGGAAATGTATCGCGAAAAAGGCTATGTACTAGCAAATATTCGTTTCCTTAGAGCCAAGCTCAATGATGTCGAAGGTCTGCTTTCAATGGATGGTAACCTGGAACTCCGGATTAACGAAGGCATCGTTGAAGATATTCAGGTTTCTGGCAATAAAGAAACCAAGGAATATGTCATTTTGCGGGAAATCACCCTCAAAAAAGGCGAGCTGTTTAATTCAGATGATTTCACCAAGGACTTGCGTCGCCTATACAATACCAATTTCTTTGAAAGCGTCAACTTCGTACCCAAGCCCGGTGAAACCGACCCCAATCATTGGATCGTCGTGGTCGAAGTCAAAGAGAAACCAACGGGCCAGGTTAATCTGGGTGCGGGTTTTAATAACCGGGATGGACTGGTTGGCACCTTTAAAATCTTAAAAGACAACTTAATGGGCGAAGGCCGTCGCCTGGGTGTGGATTTGCAATTGGGATTAGATGTCTTTAGTCTTTTCACGCAACAAAGCAATTTCAATCAGGCCCAACGCACCCTATTGGGACGCGTTGACTTTTATGATCCCTGGATGTTTCCGGGCAGAACCTCGTTTGGAGCCAGCGTCTTTTCAGAACGGATCCCGCTTTTCTTTGGTTCTGGGGTTCAGGATATATTCCAACTACCCACAGGTAGCGGGATTATTCAAAGCCGTGTGGGTACCTCACTCAGTTTTGGTCGCCCCTTATTTGGAGACCTAACATCACCCTGGCGCGGTTCGCTCTCAGCCCGAGCTGAGCAAGTCGGCGTAACCGACTTAAATCGCACCCCCTTAAGAGAACTCTCGGTTTCTAACCGTTTTTCCGCAACGGATGTCTTCTTTTCAGTCGGCGGCTCACTCTCTTACGATACCCGTGACATTATTATCGACCCCAAAAGCGGCATCTATGGATTGCTCTCAGCCGAGCCTGTATGGGGTGATAGCGCCTACTTGCGACTCTCTGGTAATGGCAGCACCTATATCGGCCTGACGGACTGGTTGACCCTGGCACTTGGTGTCCGTGGCGGAACTTTTTTAGGAAATAACCCGCCTTATGAACAGTTTTACTCAAATGGATTTAATGTCATTCGAGGTTATCCTGAAAATGGATTTCTTTTCGGAAAGCAATTTGCAATTGGCTCTGCTGAGCTCCGCTTCCCGATTTTTAATCCAGTCTCAGGTGTTGTCTTTGCAGATATTGGTGAATTTTGGCCTATATCAACAACCCGTGAAGATCTAAACCAGGGCCTGCCCTTTAAATACGGCGTCGGTTTAGGCATTCGTCTGAACACACCGATGGGTCCTCTGCGTCTAGATTATGGTATTCGAGATTTTTCTAAGTTAAATTTCGACTCTCTCTTTGATGCCGGACAATTGCACTTTAGTATTGGACAGAAATTTTAAAAAGGATTAAATCAAATGAAAAGATTAATTTTAGCGTTTTCAGCCGCCCTCTTAATGGCAGCCCCCCTGAGCATCTCTGCTCCCGCAGCTCAGGCTGCTGATGTCAAAATAGGCACGATTGACGTGCAACGTATTTTATCGCAGTCAGCTCTGCTGAAAGCCCTCAAACAAGCCGAGGGTGATGTTGCCCAGGCTGAAAAGCGCTTGATAGAAGCTCGTAACAAAAAGCTGGAAGAATTGCAACAATTGCAACAAAAAGTCGTCAAAGGTGAATTGACCGAAGAAAAATTTCTCGATCAAAAACGCAAATACGAAGACGAAATTAGAGAGCAAGCCAAAGCCGAAGAGAAAAAGCTCGAAGGCAAAAAAGACCAAATTCGCAAACAAAAAGACAAGCTCGAAAAAGATGTTGAAGAAACCGTTCAGAAAATTGCCAAGCAAAAAGGTCTGGATATGGTCATCAATAAGCAATTGGTCTTATATGGCGGCACCGATATCACCGAAGACGTGATGAAAGCAATGCCCAAGTCCTAAATTCAGCGATAAACCAAAATCAATTAAAGAAGCGGCTTCAAGAGAGGCTGCTTCTTTTTATGAAATAGTCAGGCTCTCTATGAAAAGCCCTCCTTCTTTAGACTCCCACTCAGCAAGCGTCTTTAAGCTCTTAGAGCTAAGCGAAAAACTTGATGCGCAACTCATTGGCGATCCCGAGTGCCTGGTCACCGGGATCGCCGAACCGCTCAGATCTCAGTCCAGTGAGATTGTTGTGCTCTTACACGAGCATAAAATAGATCTGACGCAAGTCAAAGCACAAACCCTAGTCAGCTCTACCCCCATCGATAGCGATCGCAATTTACTGCTAGTCTCAGATCCACGTCATGCTTTGTCATGCTTGCTACACTTATTCCACCCAGAGCCTTCTTGCGAGCATCGAATCTCAGCACGTACTGAGATTGCCAGCAGTGCTCAGCTGACGGCTCCCGTTGAAGTGGGCGCATTTACGGTGATTGGAGAGCACAGTCAGATTGCTGAAAACACCAAAATTTCTAGCCAGGTAAGTATAGGGAATCATGTGGAGATCGGTGCTAACTGTCGGATTGGCCCCCGTGTTGTGATTGGGGATCGGGTCCATATTGGGCAAGACGTTGTGATCCATGCCGGGGCAGTGATTGGAGCAGATGGCTATGGTTTTTATCTCCATCAGGGCCAGCACACCAAGATTCCTCAGGTCGGCAGCGTGATTATCGAAGATCGGGTCGAAATCGGTGCCAACACCTGTATTGATCGCGGTACGATCAGCCCCACCCGAATTGGCGAAGGTACTAAAATCGATAACTTAGTACAAATCGGTCACAATGTGCAAATTGGCAAAAATTGCCTGATTGTATCGCAAGCCGGAATTTCAGGTTCTTGTCAATTGGGCGATCAAGTTATATTGGCAGGACAAAGCGGTGTGGCTGGACATCTTCAGATTGGAGACGGTGTGATCGCCTCGGGTAAAAGCGGGATTACCAGAAATCTACAAGCGGGTGAAAAAGTAGGCGGATTCCCCGCCCAATCCCAGCGTCAATTTCTAAAAACACAGGCCGCCTTACGCGATTTGCCAGATCTGATCAAATGGTGGAAGAAAACCCTAAGAGTAAGTCAAGATGAGACTTAAGACATAAAAAAAACATTAAAATCCAAATAATTTATATACCCAGTTTGCAGTATTTATTGGGTTCAGCCCTTATAATAAGAACAGTTAAAGATTGACCCAACAAAGAGGAATTATGACTTCAATAATTATAGAAGACAACAGGGAGATCGGCCTACAACAGAGCGAAGTCGAACACAAGTGGAAGCAGCAAGGCTTTTCCTGCAAAATGTGGATTGACCCACCCGGTATGGCCTGGCTCGATCAGCGCCACGAACTGGATGAATTGATTCTACCGATTACAGGCTTCCTTGAGCTCGAACTGTCTGATCTCACCCAGCGTTTGAAAATCGGAGAAACCGTGCGTATCCCTGCGGGTGTAGTGCATACCCTGCGTAATCAAGGACGTACGACGGCCTGCTGGCTCTATGGCTTTGCTGAACACTAATCCTGCTCAAGCTTTTCAGATCAGCTGGATTTTTGAGCCAAATCAAAGACTTCTCCTTTAGTCTCCCCCCCATGAATGAGCCATAGACGTTATAATTGGGTAGATTCTCGGCATTGAATACGCCCAGTCTTAAGGAGACTCCCATGAAACATCCCTATCAGTCCTTTATTCACGAAGTAGAAAAACCAGCTCGTTATTTAGGTGGAGAATATCTCTCTGTCACCAAAAACTGGGCAGAAACGCCAGTGAAAGTCGCCCTGGCTTTCCCCGACATTTACGAAATCGGCATGTCGCACATGGGCATGAAAATTCTCTACAAGCTCTTAAATAATCAAGACGACATTCTGGTAGAGCGGGCCTATTGCCCCTGGATTGATATGGAAGCCAAATTACGTGAACACCAGCAGCCCATTTATACGATGGAAAATATCAAGCCCTTACAAGACTTTGATATACTCGGGTTCTCGCTACAATACGAAATGACCTATACCAATGTCTTGACCATGCTCAATCTCTGCGATATCCCTTTTAAGCGTGTCGACCGCGATTTATCTTACCCCCTGATCATCGCAGGCGGCCCATGTGCAGTTAACCCTGAGCCGATGGCTGATTTCATCGACGCATTTGTTGTGGGTGACGGCGAAGAAATCTTCCCTTTGCTCTCACGCACCTATGTCGACATGCGTACTGCCGGCGCCACTAAAACCGAGATCTTAATCGCTCTTTCCAAATTAGGCGGAATCTATTGTCCTGAGCTATATCTGACCGAAGAAGAAGAAAGCACGGGTTTTACGATTATCAATGGCGTGAAATACGAAGGCGTGCCTGAAACCGTCATGCGTACGATGGTCGAAGATATCAACGATTACCCTTATCCATATGACTCACCGGTATCCACGACCGAGGCGATCTTTGATCGCACCACGATGGAAATCGCCCGCGGCTGTACTGAAGGCTGTCGTTTTTGTCAGGCAGGCATGATCTATCGCCCCGTACGGGAGCGCGACCCCGAGCAAATTATTGATGCGGTCATGAAGAGTATCGACAAAGCCGGCTATGACGAAAGCAGCATTACTTCTTTGTCGACAGCCGACTTCAGCTGCGTCTCGCCGCTGGTCAAGCAATTGATGAAACGCCTTAAAGAAAAACGCGTCTCTTTATCGGTCTCTTCCCTGAGAGCTTACGGTCTGACCGGAGATCTGCTCGACGAAATCTCTGATGTGCGCAATACCTCGCTAACCTTTGCTCCTGAAGCCGGGACACAACGTATGCGCGACGTCATCAATAAAAACATCACCGAAGATGACATCGCTCTCTCTGCCACAAATATTTTTTCACGCGGCTGGCGCAAAATGAAGCTCTATTTCATGATTGGCCTGCCCACTGAAACCGATGAAGATGTGATCGGAATTATGGAAACCTCGAATCGTATGCTGGAAATCGCCAAGCAATACTATAAGCGCTGGCGCATGATCAATGTCACGGCATCCGTCTCCTCGTTTATTCCCAAACCCCACACCCCTTTCCAGTGGTGCCAAATGGACGATTTGGAAGCAATTCAACGCAAACAGACTCTATTACTTGAGTTATCACGCAAATACCACATCGGTTTTAAATGGCACGAATCCCTGATTTCACATCTGGAAGGCGTCGTTTCACGTGGCGACCGCAAAGTCGGCCCCTTAATTGAAGCGGTCTGGCATAAAGGCGCTCGTTTTGAAGGCTGGAGCCAGTGTCTCAAATTTGATACCTGGATCGAAACTATGGAAGAATTAGGCATTAATAAATACATCTACTTCCGTACCATACCACTCGATTCAAAACTGCCCTGGGGTCATATCAATGTCGGCGTCGAGCCCAAATTTTTGATTCAAGAATACAAACGCGCCATCAAAGACCGTTTGTCTCCCCCTTGTGGCAAGCCTTTTCGTGCCAAAGTGCATCACACCAATGTGATTGAGCACGAAGCCGACGAACGCAAGCTGATTTGCTATGACTGCGGTGTCTCTTGCGATATGAAAATGATGCGTGACGAACGTAAAGACTATCTGATCAAATTAGATGCAGTCGAAAAGCCCTTTGTCTTACCCGATCCTGAGCCCGGTGAATTGCGCAAACCCAAGCTCGAAAAGTTTGAACAAGCGGATCCGATCACCTACCGTGCTTTTTACACCAAACTGGATCGTTCTCAGTATTTATCGCACTCAGACTTGATCCGGACCCTGCCACGTATTATTCGCCGCGCAGGACTCAATGCCTATTATTCTCAGGGCTACCACCCTAAGCCAGTCATGAGCTTTGGACCGGCCCTTTCTTTGGGAATTCCTAGCTTTGGCGAAGTCTTCGAATTTAATCTCGTTGAAGAACGCAGCCCGGAAGACGTTTTAGAGCGTCTCAATCAAGTTTGCCCAGAAGGCATTCGCTTTGAATCGGTCACCAGGCCTGATCCGGACGCGACCAAGCTCGCCAAATTAATCAATGGTGCATCTTGGCTGGTGGGTATTCCGCGTGAATTGGCCCAAAACTTGTGTCAGGTCAGAGAGAGTGCCCTTGATGAGACCTTACAGCAGCGCATTGAATTCTTGTTGTCACAGGAAAGTCTGGAAGTCGAGCGCACCCGCAAAGACCGCACCCGCGAAGTCGATATTCGCCCACTGATTGGCAGCCTCAAGCTGACACGAGCAGAAGATCTACAAACCTGGTTGCCAGAGCTTAACTGGGACGACGATTTATTGTATTTGCATATGCACCTGCAAATCGCTGGCCCTGATTCCGTCAAACCTGTTGAAGTGATTAAGTCACTCTTTGGGCATGACGATTTCTTTTACTATCGGGCACGCTTAATGCTCGAGCCCTTTAGTGGCGCTGCCCCTCAGCTCGTCGCGAGTGCCGTCTAAGTTTGATTTGATTGCGCAGGCCTGGCAAAACGCCCAGGCCTGCTGGTCTCCTTATTTGCGCTTAAACCCGCCTAAAATTGTTCAGGCAACAGCAAATCAACCCCGATTTTTGGCTCAGGTTCACTTAAAGCAACAACAAATTCAGGTGGATCTTGAGTGGCTGCATGAACGGCAGCTCAGCTCCCATTTAACGATGCTTTTGGCGCATGAAATCGGGCATCTGATTTATAGCCCCGGCTCCCTTGAGATTTATACCCGCATGCTGGTCTATACCCATGCCGCCCTCCAGTCAGAGCAAATTCAGCTCAGCGTATTAGCGCCCATAGCGAACCAAACACAGCAGACCACTCAAGCCAGAATCATTTTAAATGCCTACCTTGATCTGCTCGTCAACCACCGTTTATTTCTAAATCAATACCCCATCCTGGGTTTACTCCAGGCGATCACCCCCTCAAAACCAGGCAAGTTCAGCCACTGGCAAGGGCAGATTTATGGTTTGCTCTGGGATATGCCAGCCCTTTTTTCAGGCTCAGACCCCAGTCTAAATGAAACACCAACCAGTGACCTGGCTCTGCTCGCTGCTGATTTAATTGAACTCTGTGATAAAAGTTTTGAAACTGGCATTGACGCCTTTACCCGACTGGCCTACGCTTGCCTGGATCAGCAAGAGCCCCATTTACCAGATCTGGCATTGGATGCCCAGTCCATAAGCGCCGGTTGGGGCTTTGCAAGTAAAGCCCAGTCCACAGGCAGCGTTCAGCAATTATTAACTCAGGTTGGGCTTGAGATACCGGCCCCCCAGTATCTCGAACCACAGGTTTTACCAGCCCTTTTTAGCGAGCCCCATCCCAATCCGGAGCAAGGGAAGGCACTGCGAGTACAATATTATAGGGAGCGGGTCTGGCCCTGGATAAAATCAAGGCCACGACGTGCTCAACATGCTTGGTCCCCAGAAGCCCCGCAGGAGTTGACCTCCTGGCAATTAGATGATCCGATTCAAGAAGTTGATTGGGCAGAAAGTCTCAGCCGCAGCCCCAGGCTGATCCCTGGTCTGACTACCTTTCGTAGAAAACCAGATCATCAGACAGTAGCCACGGGACAAGAAAAGTCCTTTAGCCACCTGGATCTCTATCTGGATACTTCGGGATCTCTGGCCGATCCCAACCAGATCTATTCGGAACTTGTGTCCGCCGCATATCTGCTTACTCTCACAGCACTCAAACGACGTATTCCAGTTAGGGTGACCCGATGGAGTGGAGAGGATCAAATTCAAAGTACTGCCTTTAGCCTGGATGAAAAGCAATTACTATCAGCACTTTTGCATTATAGCGGGGGCGCAACAGCTCTCCCGCTACAAAGTCTCACTCAACGCTACTCTGGCACGCGCTCAGAGCAAAGATTAGAAAAGACGCACCGCATTATCTTGTTGAGCGATGAAGGAAGCTTAAATTGGTTACAAAAATATCCTGAGCATACCTCAGCGTGGGAAGGGATTGCGCAGGCAGCCAAAGGGGGAGCCTGGCTACTCTTAGACTGGCTAGAGGGCCAAACCCTTCCTGCTCGTCAGAGTCAGTGGCGTCTACTCGCCCTGGACACAAATCAGCCGGATAAAGTACTCCAGGCCATATAATGAATTTAAAGCAATCGATTGATTTACAAGCGATGCAGATTCACCTGCATCGCTTTCCAGCTCAGCTTTACCCAGAGCGTCTCAAGCTCCTGCCTGATCTGAGTCACTGTATCAAAGCTGTGCTATGGGATTTTTGGCAGGCCCAGTGGCAAACGACACCAGAGCCATTAGAATTGATCAAGTGGGTGACTTATTATAGCCAAAACACAGACTTGACCTCAGGCCTAATCTTATCTTGTTGGACACTGGCATCACTAGAACTTAAACCCCACGCCACTGCCTCTGATCTTGCTCGCCTCTTATCGTCTGACTTACCCGAATTATTAAACACCGTAACTAGCCATCAAATCTTGCTTCACCCCAAACGAAGGGAAGAATGGCTACGCTGGTGGTGCCGAGAACTGAAAATCCCGATTATCAATGAAAGCGCTGATCAAAGTCAAAGACGCTGGCTACGGCTTTCAAGCCTGAAACGCGCGCAAGTTTTTCAGAACCTACGCCAGCAGCGACGCCGAAAAAACGCCATCCTGCGCGCCCAAAGCCGCCTAAAAATGGACTTAGATTAGAGCTTAAGCTTTTAGCGCCAAATAGCCAGCAAAACAATAGGCCCGATAAATCAATTCAATCGTCTGAAAACCACTATTTAATAAGAGTTGCCTGTTTTCTTCCAGGGACAAGGGCATTGAAATCCCTCTTAAAGACACCGCTTTATTGAGAATAGCTTCAGGGCTCAGACCCTGATTGGCTTTAAAATCAAAATAGAGCTGGGTCAGCATATCCTGAATATGCGCCCCTTCACCATTTGTTTTTTCATAAATAATCAGAGCCCCCCCAGGAGCCAGTGCCTGATATATCGACAACAAGACTTGCTGACGGATTTTGAGCGGAATAAACTGAAGCGTATAATACGAAACCACCAACGTGGCGTCTTCAAAGACATAATTAGCGACATTGGTCTGCTCTGCTCGAAAACGAGGGTCAGATTGCAGGCGTTCCTGGGCTGCATCTACCATACTAGCCTCAACATCTAAGCCGATGTATTCAATTTCACGTTCAGGTAAATCCGCTAAAATTGCAGCTGCCAGGGCGCCCGTCGAGACGCCAATTTCATAAATACGGGCATTTTGATGTAAGAAAAACCGTGACAGTGCTGCAATATACTCGCGCTGCTCCTGGCAATTGGGTACTGACTGTTGAATATGCTCATCAAAATGGTCCCAGGCGTCGGCAAAGCTCCAGCTTTCGCTATTTAGTTGAATCTGACTGCCAACATCCATTGTGATTGACTCCTGAGCTTATTTGCTGTCATCATAACTGATTTCTCTATGCCTTCGCATCAACTTTTCGGAGTATAGTATATTTTAGAATGGCTCACCAGTGCCAAACATGAGGGTAAAATTAAACCCATAGAATGGAAAAGTGTATGTGTGGAATAGCAGGTATTATTTCTTTAGGCAAGCGTTTGCCAACTGCTGCACTTTTGCAAGAAATGCTGGATCGAATTGCTCATCGCGGCCCTGACGACCAGGGGCTTC
>JBBKWI010000208.1:0-28424 GCA_037968875.1 Candidatus Sericytochromatia bacterium
CCCTTTGTATATATAGAATTTTATCTATCTTCAGATGCGGGCTGCCCTGAAAAAGGAATGATTAATCATATAAGCGATAAAACTAAGTGTCAAGATGGTAAAAAAACCTTAATCAAACATAATTAACGATTGCGTGACAATCGTGTGTATGCCTCATGTTAATGGTGAGAGAACAGCTGACTCTAAAGAAAAATTAAGTCACACTTATCAAGTTTCTGCCTTGCGTTGAACTCAAGCGGTAATAAATCACAGACTTTTTGGCCACGATCGTGCATAATAAAAAAATGTGGAAATCTTTTATCAGTCTTTCTCTCGGTTTTATTTTATTGAATGGTTGCGGCTTACAACGCAGTGCTGCATCAGATTCTTGGGATCAAGCTCCCCGCTGGGCCAAGCAAAACAAGCAGCCCAGCAAAGTTGCTCAGCGAAATAGCCGCCCGCAAGCGAAGCCAAGTCAATCCCCACAGAAACCCACCCAACAAGCCAGCTTACCTTCTCGTCAACAAGTCGACTCCCGATGGCAAGTCGATGTGCCCGCGATTGGTAGCAGCCAGCAGCAAAGTGCGATTCTTGAAACCGCGACGCAATATTTAGGCACTCCTTATAAATGGGCTGGTGCCAGTCCAAGTGAAGGCTTTGATTGTTCGGGTTTTGTTTATTACGTCTATTCACAGCATGGCTTTAACATGGCCCGTACAGCTGACAAGCAATTTTTACAAGGTCAGTCGATCGAACTGAACGCCCTCGAACCAGGAGATATGGTTTTCTTTGAAACCTATACGGCGGGCATTTCACATGTCGGCATCTATGCTGGCAACGATCTCTTTATCCATGCCCCCAAGACCGGGCGTGATGTCTCTTATGACAGCCTGGCTTCTGGCTATTATCAGAGTCGTTATCGTGGCGCCAAACGTTTATAAGCTAAAACAAATGGCTCCAGGTAAGTTGGCCATCAGGTGAGAATCCCACGCGTTGGTTAGGCTGACTGTTTTTTTCGATATTCAAGGCATAAGCATCTGCCAGATTCCAGATGTATACCCCGCCGGCTAATGCGAGAGCGCCAAGAATACCTGCATTTATACTCCGTAAATCAAGCCCTGATAAAAAGGTTCCGTTCGATTGTGGAGCTGGCCACAGCCCAGGCAAAAGCACAGAACCCAATCCAAAACCAGCAGGAATAGCAGCGACAAAACCGCCCATAAACAAGCCACCACGTAAGGGTTCGCCCATGCTCATCTGCCCGAGACCTGGAATAAACGAGCCCATCCAGGCGTTTTCTGAATACGGTAAACGCACCAATTCATCAAGCGTTGCCGCAAAGCTCTCGTCGAAAACAGGCACCTCAAGCGGCAAGCCATTTGATAATGTCTCTGAAGGAGCAAAGGTGGCGGCAGCTAGCGCACTCAAGTTTAGGCTGATACTAAAAGCGCAGGCCAAAATGGTGATTTTACTGATGTACATACGCAAGATTTACCTCTGACTTTTATATTGAGAAAACCATTAGATTAACTCAGCGATAAGTCTATTGAATTTCCATCGTGTTTTGCTTGAAGATCGTATCTACTTGAGCGTGTTGTGCTGCGGGCACGACTTCTTTCAGCAATTGATAAGCATCCAGAGCAGATTCAGCAGTCGGGCGCGACGAACGACCCAAAGCTTCAAAAATGGTTTTGAGACCCAGATTCAGATTGTCCTGGCCATCGGCATGGGTGTCATAGAGATCCCAAAAAACCGAAGAAACACGCCACTCATTGGTGGATCCAGGACAAACATCATCGGGCACATTCTCGATCCGAATCGGGGCACGACGGGGGACTAAGTATTGATCAAAGCGTGCATCGGGATCGTTTTTGGGTAAATGCACTGCAGCTGAGAAAAAGCTAGCAAAGCCTTCTGACAGCGCCAGGGTGCCGTGATAGCAATCATCGATTTTATGTTGGCCACCCCGTGAACGGGCATTTAAGGCCTGGTGATAGATTGCATGACCAATTTCATGGCCATTGACGTCCCATTGCTCTGCACCGGTTAGATTGACAGTGTAATTGGTATAGTAATTAGCGCGGCCCGGCCAGATCGCTTGAATCGGTTGCTTCCACCATTCCAGTGAAACTTGTTCACGATCAAACAAAGACAGGGACTTGATAAAGACTTCATGAATCCAGGCCGCCTTGGCGTTTTCAGTGCCAGGAGCCAATTGGGTCGTTCCGGTTTGAACCGGAGCACCTGCTGAAGAGACTTCAACCGCAGGGCCGTCCCAGACATAATTGCGAATATTCCAGTATTTGTTCTCTAAGGTATAGCGTACCTGATATTGCCCTGCTGCGGGCAAGGCGAATTCCCATTGACCTTGTGGGTTGGTCTGGGTTTGTGCCAAAGCACGCTCACTGCCTTTGGCATATAAGCTAACTGTCGCCAGGCCAGCAGGACGAATCGCTCCATGCTGGTCAGCATAAGTCAGCGCACCGCTCAGACCATTGCCGCGACTAGCTGGACTCGCGATTTGGCGAGTAGCATAAACCTGGCGATCTTGAAAAGACCCGATAGCCTCGCGTTCAACCTGAGCCGCCACTTGTGGGCGAAAGCCTCCAGAGAGGTCACTGTCATCAATCGCGTTAACTGATTGAGCCTGAATGGCAGGGTTTATTGCCGGAGTCGAGCGAATGAGTTGAGGTTGAGATTGGCAGGCAGCCAGAGTCAAAGTTAGAGCGGTTAGCGTAAGTAGGGCGTGGCGCATCGGGGCCTCCAGGGCATTTAATACAATTTAAGCGAGTTCAAGCCAATCGGACAGATTATGACTTAAGATAAGTTTAACATTGACTTTTAAAAATTCAAAGCAAAACTATCTTATTCAGTTAAATATACCTGCTATAAGCGCCGGATTATTCGGCTTCTACATCATTACGAAACTCAGCAATACAGTCCAGGGCATCATAAATAAAGGACTCAGCTTCGCTTAAGCCGGGGTCTTCGGTGCTCTCGATCAAGCTGCGAAACTTAATTAAGACTTGTTTAAGATCCTGCTCGATGGCAGCCGCATTTAGATGTATCGCTTCGAGTTCAGTATCGCTCAGGGGTGGGGACTCACTCATAATTTTTATACTTTCTTTATATGATTTAGATCCCCATTTTACAGGATTCGGACTAGAATCAGGGTATTAAATTGCGGAGGACGATCATGAAGCAAATGAGCTACCAACAGGGCCTGGACTTAAATGAGATTGACGTATTCGAAAAATTTCAGGAAGCGATGATTATCGAAGAATTACGCCATCATCATCAGCGAACCCATATGCGCAAAAATTATAATTTTGTAGCCCACCGCAGCAAACACTAGGCCCTCATCATATCTTTTCAATAGCAAAGCGCTCCGTCAAATCTTAGACGGAGCGCTTATCGTTTATTTGGGGGTTATTGATTGTTGAGAGCGCTTTTGATGCCTTCTTTTTTGCCTTCAGAGACGGCATCAAAGACACCTTTATCGCTGTTAACGCCGCCTAAAAACTGAAATCCTTTGCCGATACCAGAAACGACACCATTTTCTTTTTCGCTGAGAGCTTTACCTACCGCTTCAGCACCATAATCTAAAGCTACAAACGGGGTTGATATCACTGCTGAGACGCTTCCGGCAAAACCGGCAGCGCCAGCTTGCATTGCATTAATATGGGCACTGATTGCATTAAAACCCATTTTACCGACATTGCGCACCACACCTAAGACATCACCTTCTTTGACACTTTTAACAAAGTCTTTGCCAGCGGTATTAATGTCTTTGAGATCTTCAGCAAATTCCACGATATTTTTGGCCTGGCCTTTGGCTGCCATTTTGGTCATAGCCAGCAAACCTTCTTTGGGGTAATCCAGCAGGCCCATTTTGCTTTCTTTTTCAGGAGCAGCATCGGTAGGTTGCGGTTGAGCTGCCGCTGCAGTCGGTTGCGGTTGAGCGGGGGCCGCAGCAGGCTTGGCTGGCGGTTGGGCCTGGACTGTGACGAGTGGTGTTGCGGGGCTGGCCTTAATATTCATGTAGGTACTCCTGAAGCATTCTATTGGTATAAGTATCGCTGAGTTCTGACTTGCCTTGTCTTTTGTTAAAAGAATTTAACAAACAGATTAAAGTCAGGTTTTATTCAGTGATGACACGTACGGCGATGCTGGTGTTACAACGATACCCGACACCCCGTACAGTTTCGATATAAGGAGGATGATCTGGGCGTACATTGATCTTCTCGCGTAAACGTCCGATATGTACATCAACAGTCCGATCAGATACTCCGGAATCGTCGTGCCAAATCACGTCGAGAATATGCTCGCGCGTAAACACCTGACCAGGTCGTGAAGTCAGTAAAACCAGAATATCAAACTCTTTTTTGGTTAAATTAACTTCTTCCACCTGCACAAAGACCTGGCGTTTGAGGGTATCAATCGTCAAATCAGCATCTTCAGCATTAACCTGGGGTAAATCAGGGCTGGGTGCCTGGGGCTGCTTGAGTCTGCGTAAGACAACTTTGATCCGGGCTTTAAATTCACGCACCGAGAAAGGCTTGGTAATATAATCTTCGGCACCGAGCTCTAAACCCAGCACTTTATCAAATTCATCTGTCAAACCCGATAAAAACACAAAGGGGATTCGGGGGTGTTTTTCTTTGGCCATTTTAAAGAAATCCAGGCCACTCATACCGGGTAAAGTAATATCAGCTATGACAATGTCGGGCAGATCATTTTCGATACTATCGAGCGCTTCTTCAGCGGTTACAGCTCGGTTAACTAAATAGTTCTCTTCTTGTAAAATGCGTTCTACCAGGAGCAAGACGTCGGGGTCATCATCGATCACCAGAATTTTAGGTCGTTCAAACACTAGCATTATCCTTGAAGCTTTTTAAATCTACAGATCAATTGAAGAACTCAATTAATCTTTTGATCATCTTAATTTAAGAATAACAGGTATACTGTAATCTGTTAAGTCAGGGTTATAGCTAATTCGCTCAAAGCCTACTCTTTTACCCTTATTTGGAAGCCAATCAAACCAGGAGATTAGACAATGTCTCAACCCACAGCCACTTCATGGCTGGCCGCTGTCGAATCCGGCCAAAGCTCAGCCCCTGAGATTTTAAGCTTTTATCAAAAAAACATCCAAACCCACGAAGCCCAGGTCGCTGGATTTCTAGATATTTTTGAAACCCCGCAGATCTCTCAGCCGAGCGCGTACCCGATCCCTTTGGCCCTCAAAGATAATATTTGTTTTAAAGGCTTTAAAACAACCTGTGGTTCCAAAATGCTACAAAATTTTGTCGCACCGTATCATGCCACTGTCAGCCAAAAACTAATCAACCTGGGCTTGCCAATTTTAGGCAAAGCCAACATGGATGAATTTGCCATGGGCTCTTCGACAGAGAACTCAGCTCTGCAAACCACCCGCAACCCCTGGGATTTAGAGCGTGTACCGGGGGGGAGCAGCGGGGGTTCAGCCGCACTGGTAGCGGCCAATGAAGTGCCCTGGTCATTGGGATCAGATACAGGCGGCAGTATCCGCTTACCGGCTTCTTTTTGTGGCGTGGTCGGCATGAAACCCACTTATGGACGCGTTTCTCGCTATGGCCTGGTGGCCTATGCCTCTTCTTTAGATCAAATTGGCCCCCTGACTCGCGATGTACGAGACAACGCACTGCTACTCAACTTAATTTCTGGTCATGATCCCAACGATTCCACCTCAGCCAAACTTGAGCCCGAAGATTTTGGTCGTTATTTAGGTCAGTCTATTAAAGGATTTAAATTGGGTCTGCCAGCAGAAATGATGACAGAAGGTATTCACCCAGAAGTAAAAGCAGCCGTCAACAAAGCGCTTCAGATCTATCAAGATTTGGGCGCTGAAATCGTCGACATCAGCTTACCAACGGTGCCTTATTCACTGGCAGCTTATTATTTGATAGCGACTTCTGAAGCCAGTTCAAATCTAGCTCGCTTTGATGGTGTGCGATATGGCCACCGCAGCGCTCAAAGTAGCGATTTACTAGAGATGTACCTCAACTCTCGCTCCGAAGGCTTCGGGGCTGAAGTCAAACTACGCATCATGCTGGGAACCTTTGCGCTCTCAAGCGGCTATTATGATGCTTATTATCTCAAAGCACAAAAAGCGCGCACCTTACTCAAGCAGGACTTTGCCAAAGCCTTTGAAACAGTCGATGCGATCCTGAGCCCAACGTCACCGGTGACGGCCTTTAAATTTGGAGAAAGATCACAAGATCCCTTGCAAATGTATTCCACAGATGTGCTGACGGTTTCGGCCAATTTAACAGGATTACCCGCTTTATCGCTGCCCTGCGGTTTTGATAGCCTGGGTCTGCCTGTGGGTTTGCAATTGATGGGCAAAGTTTTGGATGAAGCCCGACTCTATCAATTGGCCCATGCTTATGAGCAAGCCACGGATTGGCATCAGCAAGTCCCCACCTTGCACCAGGAGCAGTCTCATGCGTGAAGACCTAAAAGAACGGGATATGATTTTATGTGAGATCGAGATCCCCAAAAGCTGTGTGAACTGTGATTCTTTTTTGCCCGCAGAGCAACACGAGAGTTTGATGATGATCAACCCAGAAGGGGAAGCCGTCGTTTGTCAGGGGCCAGTCGTTTTTTGTCCCAAATGTAAGCACAGCTATGCTTCAGAAGCTTATTTTTTAAAAATCGCCAACGATTTTGGCTTTAATCCTTTTTTACTGGTGGGCTTTATGGATCTCGATCAGATCCCTGAAGACAAACGTCATTTACAATTGGGCGAGGATCCCAGCTTACCGATCCCCTTAATGGACTTTGGCTCTTGCCAGGCCCTCAAAAAAGCCAGTTTTGAAGACCAAATCTAAAGCGCTTAATCCGGGAAGCGGGCCAGTACGGTTCCGCCCAGGCCACGAGTCAACAACGGAATTTTAAGCAATTGGCGTGAGATCAGTGAGAGTCGCTGCTGGTAGATAGGGTCCGTCGCCATTTGCGACGGAAGGCTCAGATCAGAGATGAGGCTTAAGCCAAAAGGATCTCCAGCTTGCTTAATGCGTTTCACACCCCAATAGACAGGGGCTTCGACTTCTTCACCGGGAATTTGCGCAGCTTTTAAATAGCGTTGACCCAATACATCAAAGGCAATTTTAGAGCCTTTAAAATACTGGTTTAAATCCACGAAAAGGGATTTGACTCGCTCCAATGGGAAATACATCAGCAAACCTTCGGCAATAAAGAGCAGGTTTTCTGGAGGGTAATTCGCCAGCTCATTCATCCATTCATTTGAAAATAATGAATCGGCCAGGTAAAAATGACGGGCTGCAAGGGTTTCTTTTAAGCTGATGCGCAAATCAATCACTTCGCTCAGATCCAATTCATACCAATCGGCTTGCGGCTGCAGGCGATGGTATCGTGTCGAAAAACCAGCCCCCATCTCAATCACTACCGCTCCCGGCTGTCGCATATGTTCACGCACGCTGCGATCGAGTATATGCGTACGCAAAGCGATAGATTGTTGTAAGACAGGGGTATACCAGCGCGACAAAGCTTCCGAAAAATAGGGAGCCAGACGCGGCCACCAGGCAGCGGCTAATGGATCTTTAAATAAACCATCTGAGCGACTGTGCTCTTCAGCTCGGGCTTTGAGCCCCCAGAGCCCCGTACCCGGAACCCCACTTAAACCAAAATCTTCCATAATGCTAGTTTACAGATAGGCCCAAGCATGTGCCAGTAGGCAGCCTCAGTCAACAAAACAACAGCACTTGAACTAAAATCTAAACTGACAAGAATTTTTCAAGGCTATAATTGATTAAGACCTGATCGCCTCGGGGATGCGTGTTGCTTGATAGCAAACGAAACCCATGCTGCTCAAAAAAGGGCCGGGCCAGTTTAGAAGCTTCAACATATAAGCGTGGATAAGCCCGCTCTATGGCCAATGCTTCGACAAAGCAATAAAGCGATTTGGCAATCCCCTGACGTTGAAACTCAGGATCAACATAGGTATAGTCGATATGCCCATCTGGCTCCAGGCTAATAAAACCAACAATTTCTTGTAAATTAGCGATAGCTAAAAAGACTTCTTGGCTGCTTAAACGTTGGGCCCATTTTGCCAGGTCAGGTTGTTTGGGGGACCACTGAGCTTGCTCGGCACGTGTATAAATCTGTGGGTCGACGCCATGCACAGCACGTTGAAAAAGTCCGACGACAGCGTCTAAATCAGCTGTCTGGTAGTTACGAATAAACATGATGACCTCAACCTGGTACTTAAAATAACTTAGAAAAACCGAGCTCGTTTCAACTCTTGATCCACAAGCTAGAAAGAGCACGTTATAATACCTGCAATTAAAACCGGAGGCCGCAGATGCTGGAAAGTCTACAAATCGCAGGATTATTGGGAGTCTTTGTTGTCATGACCTTGCTGATGT
Organism: Candidatus Sericytochromatia bacterium; assembly: GCA_037968875.1. Lineage (GTDB taxonomy): Bacteria > Cyanobacteriota > Sericytochromatia > UBA7694 > UBA7694 > JBBKWI01. Next base: position 8,406 of record JBBKWI010000208.1, read on the forward strand.
TTTATCGGCTATTGCCTGCGCTGCTGGCTTTGCCTTTAATGGCTATTTTAATCGCCATTTTTGGGGGTGTTCCCTTTAACGACATCATTGAGCATGTCATAGGAGCGGGTCCGTTGAAGTTGTCTTCGGCCTATACGATCGCCATTTTTGGGGGCATGTTAAGCATCATTCTCCAAAAAACAGGCGTGGCCGAAAGCTTTATCAAAAAAGGCGCTGAACTGGCAGGGGATCAACCCTGGATGATTTCGGTCACGATGTTGATCTTGATTATCTCATTGTTTACGACACTGGGCGGATTGGGGGCGATCATTATGGTTGCAACCATCGTCTTGCCCGTCTTGGCAGCAGTAGGTGTCGGCCCGATGACCTCGGTCGGCATCTTTTTATTTGGAGTTTCAATTGGCGGCACGCTCAATGTCGGCAACTGGGCCTTGTATACCAGTGTAATGAAGCTTGATGTCGCTCAGGTACGCCCCTTCGCCTTACTGATATTTTCGATTCTGTTCTCACTGGCTCTGGTCTATATCACCGTACAACTCTATCTGGACGGACACGATCTCAAGCTAAAAAGCCTGATTGCACGTGGTGTCGGCGCTTTGCTAATCGTAGCAGGCGGGCTAATCTCCTGGTTTTACGTACTTAGTGTTGAATTCAAAACGCAATTGGCTAACATCTGGGCCCTGGTCTGGAGCGGTTTGCAATATACGACAGCAGCTCTGCTGGTTATTTTGTTGATTAGCGTGCTCTTGCGTGCTTATAAGCACAGGCAAGACGATCAGATAGAGGTGCACTGGAGTGCCTATCTGTCTCCAATTTTACCGCTGGTTTTGATCCTGGTCTTTCAGATGAACTTCATTGCCGCCTTTATCGCTGGCTTGCTCTATGCTTTTGTTTCCACTTATCGCCGGGGTCGCTTAAACACCTTAATTCAATCCTGTATTGAAGGAGCGGGCGTGGTAATGCCTGCCGTTATTTTGATGTTCGGCATCGGCATGATTCTGGTCGCTATTATGGGGCCAGGTGGCGATATCAAACCCGAAGACTGGCCAGTATTGCAATTGATTCAGCCCTTTACACGCAATCTCATTCCCACCACGCCACTGGGCTATATCATTGGTTTCACTCTAGCTGCCCCTCTGGCACTGTATCGTGGCCCTCTCAATCTCTGGGGCATGGGCTTTGGCCTGGCACCGGTCTTTATGGCAGCAGGTATTCCACCAGCAGCTGTGATGGGCTTGTTGATGTCAGTCGGTCAGATTCAGGGCATTTCAGACCCCACCAATACCCAGAATGTCTGGCTGGCATCTGAGATGCGGGTGGATGTGCAAAAGGTGATGTGGAATACTCTGCCTTATGCCTGGGTCACCGCATTTTTAGGCCTAATTATTTCTTCACTCTTGTTCATGGGAGGCGCACATGCGTAAGCTCAAAGTTGGCATTGATGTCGGGGGAACCTTTACCCACGCCGTCGCCGTGGAAGTTTCCAGTCGTGAACTTGTTGGCAAAGCCTGTGTACCAACGACCCACAAAGCCCAGGCTGGTGTAGCTCAGGGTGTAATTGACTCTTTGCAGGTCTTACTTAAAGAAAATCAGATCTCAGCCGAAGAAATCATGCTGATTGCCCATTCGACGACCCAGGCGACCAATGCCTTGCTCGAAGGTGATGTGGCCCCCGTGGGTGTGATTGCTATGGGCACAGGCCTTGAAGGCTGGCGCGCCAAAAGCGAAACGCGCTTTGCTGATCTGGAGTTAGCACCGGGTAAACTATTGCCCGTCTCGCATCGATTTTTGGATACAGGCAAAGATCAGCTCACACCTGAACGGATTCGCGAAGCCCTCAAAGCTTTGCAAGCCGAAGGCGCAGAAGTGATCGTCGCCAGCGAAGTCTTTGGCGTGGATCACCCTGAAAAAGAATTGCAAGTCGTTGAAATCGCCGAAGAAATGGGCTTACTAGCAACGGCTGCCAGCCAAATATCCAAGCTTTATGGGCTCAAAGTCCGTACCCGCACAGCAGTCATCAATGCCAGCATGATGCCCAAAATGCTCGAGACCGCCAATTTAACTGAGCAAGCGATTCGAGAAGCCGGTATTACCACTCCAGTGATGGTCATGCGCTCCGATGGGGGCATTATGAGCATCGACCAAATGCGCCAACGCCCGATTTTAACGATGCTTTCTGGTCCAGCAGCAGGGGTCGCCGCTGCGCTAATGTACGCCCGAGTCTCTGACGGCATCTTTATCGAAGTCGGCGGGACTTCTAGCGACATCACTGTGATTCGCAATGGCAAACCTCAGGTTAAATCAGCCCAAATTGGTGGCCACCGCCTCTATGTTCAGACTTTAGATGTCCGCACGCTGGGCATTGCTGGCGGGTCTATCCCACGAATCAAAGGCAAAGAAGTCGTCGACGTGGGGCCGCGCTCAGCCCATATTGCCGACCTGGCTTACCCGGCCTTTGTGGCCGACACAGAGAGTGATTTTTCGGGTGCTACGATCAGCCAGATCCAACCCCGTAAAGGGGATCCCAAAGATTACCTGAAACTCAGCCTCGGCGAGCAAGGCTACACGATCACCCCGACAGAAGCATCTCAGTTTTTGAAATTAGGCACTGACAGCGGACATGGCACAGCTAACCAGGCTGCTCTGCAATCTGCCCTCGAACGCACGGGCCAAGAGATGGGGATCAGCGCAGAAACTTTGGCCACAGCTATTTTGACCCGTGCGGCTGAAAAAATCAAACCGACGATCAAGCAATTGCTGCGGGAGTACAAACTAGACTCTGACTTGATCTCCTTTGTTGGCGGGGGCGGAGGCGCACCGGCTATTGTGCCTTTCAGTGCCAAGTACATGGGCTTTAAATATCGCATGGTTGAGCACAGTGAAGTGATCTCAGCGATTGGCGCTGCATTGGGACTGATTCGTGACTCAGTTGAGCGCAATTTGCTGAATCCCAGTAACGAAGACCTGATTCAATTGCGTCAGGAAGCTTTTGAAGCGGTACTCGCAATGGGGGCAACGGCAGACTCAATTGAAGTCTCTGTCGAAGTCGATACCCGCAATAAAAAAGTAGTCGCCATCGCTACCGGCGCTTCTGAATTGCGTTCGCAAGCGGGTCAAGCCCAGGCGCAAATGGGAGCAGAAGACCTCAAGCAAGCCGCTGCTGAAGCGCTTAAAAGCACTGTCGACAAGATTGAGCTTTTGGGCCAGACCGAGCATTTGTCAGCCTTTGGCTTACACATTACCAAAAGTATCATGCTGGGCTTAATCAAACGTGATCAATTAAACGTTCGTGTCTTAGACAGTCAGGGCGTGGTTAAATTACAATTGAATAACGCCCTCTACGAAGCCACCCATGCCAAGCAAGTCAAGCAACAATTGCCCCGACTAATCGAACGATTAACCTCTTATGGCGACGCTGGCGGTCTGATTCCCGACGTCTATGTCCTGATCGGTCGACGTATCCTGGATTTGAGCGGTCTGGTTGAAGTCTCGCAAATGATTGCGCTCTTGGAACAAGATTTGCAACAGCAAAGCGCAGACCAACCCGCCATCTTATTGGCGATGAGCAAAGGAATCTAATGCAAAGCAAAGCCAAATATGTCGATCTCAGACCCCATCAGTGTTATCCCAAAATCGCCTTTGCGATCATTAACCCGATGGCACAAGCCCATTACTCAGCGATCTTAAAGCACTTTCAGCCCGATGAAGTCGATTTAATCGTACACCGCATCGATAAATACCCAGAGCTCGTTAAGTGGGTATACAGCCAGCCCTTTAACAAGCGTCAGGGATATGAACTTTTAGACAGCCGCAAGGGCTATGAAGTTTTGGTGACTGAGCACTATCTGGATTATTTACAGCCTTTGCCTTACCCCGGCTATACCCCCCGTTCCTGGGCTTATCTGTTTCGCATGTTTGGTCAATATAATGTGCGTCTAATGCTAGGCCTGGGCATCGACAAATGGAATTTGGCCGACTGGAATCATTATTTTGATGCTTTTATGTGTTTGGGGCCATTGCAAAGTGAAGTGATGTACAGTTTCGAAGGCAATAAGCTGCTGACGGGTTATCCCCGTTATGATGAGCGCGCGCGTCACCCTGTCGATCGTTTTCAATTGCTCACCGACTTAGATCTCAACCCCCATGCCGAAACCATTTTGTACTTGCCAGCGATTAGCTCTTATGATGGTACTCTCAAACAATCTTTGCACTTGATGCGTGAGCTAGGCAAAGAATATCAGGTCTTGATCCAGGCCCACCCATTGGTAGCAGAGCAAGACAAAGAAGTCTATAAAGTCTTGCAAAAATTACAGGGCGTGGTCGTGATCAATCGTGACGAAGCCGATACGGCCGAGTTGATGCAATGCGCTGACTTTGTGATTGGGGATTATGGTGGTTATGCTTTTGGCGCTGTCTATTTGGATCGACCAGTACTCTTACTAGACAAGCCCGGACGTAATCATGAAAAGCTGACCAATACCGACAATTGGCTACGCAAATATCTGCCCCACATCGAGTCTCCAGATCCTGAGCAAATCAAACAATTACTGCACAATCAAAATTACTGGCAATTACAATCACAGATCCGACAACAATTGCGCGATATTTTGTTTACCCTCTCAGATGAACCTGCTGGCTTACGAGCCGCCAACCAATTGCGAAATATCTTACAGGAGCGCCTATGAGCCAGGACTTAGCAAAACAAATTCGCATCGAAGATGTTCGTCAGTCAACGAATCCTGACTTACAAGCCGAAATTATCCGTTTTTGGACCCAGCATGGAGCATTGTCTGCCGAGCGCGCCACAGAACGGGTGGGCGAGGTGATCCAAATCGCTCGTCACAGCTCAGGCGCCATCGTGGGTTTGATTACCGGGCATTTGTTATTTGTCGATAGTATGCAAATGACATTTTATACCTGCCGGGGCTTTGTCAGTCCAGATGCGCGCTCTCAGGGGCTGATCATTTTGCTTTGCCGTGAAACTTACTTCATGCTCAATCAGGAATACGTCTCAGGCCGCAATCAGGATGCTGTCGGTATCTTTTTGGATATCGAATCCCCTCTACTCAAAGCCCGAAACGAGGCCGTCTGGAGCGAACCCGAAAACGATATTGCTTTTTACTATATCGGCCAAAAACCCAATGGCAATCATATTCGCATCGCCTATTTTAAGGGGGCCAAGATCTAATCGCAGCCAGCTGATGACCTGGCGCAGTCTCTTGCTTGCGCCTGTCTGCCTGGAATCTACTTTTTTACGCCAAATATTTATAAAGTTTTAACCCTAAAATACTTATAATACAGTTGACGTTTAGCCTACAATGGACAGAATACCTAAGTCAAAATGTAGAAAGCCTGTAAAAAATGATCAGACTAGAATCCCGTGCCCTGGCTCCACTCTATGTGACCCTCTTCAGCCTGACCTTCAGCCTATCCCTCAGTGCCTGTCAGCCGCCCATCACTCATTCGTCACCCACCACCACAGCATCAAGCGCCACCAGTACTAGCGCCTCAAATGCCCCTGCGAATGCTAGCAGTCAGCTTCCTGACAATCCAGAAACGACCAGCTTACAATTCCGAATTGAAGGGGATTCCGGCTTACAAGCTTTTGTCTTGCAACAGAGCAATGGGGTCTGTTTGAATGACTTAAAAAGAATCGAAACCCGCTTTACTTTGGCTCAATCACCCAGCCCCCAATGGCAACAGCAGCTGCAGGACCAGGGCATAGTAGTCAACGATAAAGAACTGACACTTCGCTCTGAACTGGCTAATTTAAGCACTTTGATAACAGGTATCACATTCAATTTAAGCCATCTACCGCCTGGGGAAACAGCCGGCTCGATTAGCCTATTGGATAGTCAAAATCAAAGCCTGGGTCAAATCCAATTCAAGCTAGCCCTCAGTAGCGCTGCGCATCAGGCCAGTGTCTTGCTTAAGTCCCTGGAAGCAGTTCCGCATCAAGCAGGCTGCCCCATTTTAAGCGCAGATTTAACAGGAGCCAGTCTGATTTCGTTGAGTGGCGGCTTGATGCTTGAGGTCAATTCAAATAGTAGCCCCACTCCGATGCCGACACCGAATTTACCCATCAGCACCCCCAGCCCAGTGAGTTCGTCGCCCAACCCCTTACCGCCCCCTGTGCCGGCTCCCAGAAACCCACAAATTGCCGCGCGTTCGATCGATACTCTGACTTTGCTTTGGGATTTTGCCGAGCTCCCAGTAGCACATGCCTACCGGGTCTATCTGGACGGCAATCTGATCAGCAATAATCTAAGCAGCAAGTATTACACTTTTACTAACCTCAAAGCCTCAAGCGCATATACCCTCGCCGTTGAAACTATCTTCAATGGTCAAATCAGCCAGCTTGTTGAGATTCAGGCCAGCACCACAGCAGGTGGAAAAGAAGGGATCGGTAACTTTGCCGGCGGGGGAGGTAGCAACCCTGCACCTACTGCTACCCCCGTAACAGCTGAAGCCCCTATTTTGTCCAAACTGAGCAAGGGCATTGGCGCTGTCGATAGCCAGCTCACACTCACGGGCAGTCGTTTTAGCAGTACCCCTTCTCAAAATACAGTCAAATTTGGTGAGACCATAGCCAATGTGATTTCAGCCAGCCCAAGTGAACTTCTGGTCAGCGTTCCCGCTCGCAATAATGGGCCCACCCAAGTCACTGTTAGCACAGCAGGGCAGAGCTCAGCCGCGCTTAACTTCAATCTGGTTTCAGAGGGATTGATTAGCAACCTGCTAAATAATGGCATTCAGGAAGATCCTGATATCGCCAGTGATCACAATGGCAATAGCATCGTCGTTTGGAAATCCACTCCCATCCAGGGAAACGCCACCATTCACGCCCAGCGTTATGATGCCTTTGGTAATCTGATCGGCGCCGAGTTTCAGGCCAATAATCTGACCACAGATCAGCAAAGCAAACCGAGTGTCGCGATGGATAGCGATGGTGATTTTGTGGTTGCCTGGCAATCTTTTGAAAATAACCAGAACCATATTTTCACACAACGCTTCAATCCAGACGCGATCGCACAAGGTTCTGCGATCAAAATCAACACGGCTGCGATAACAAACACCGCTACAGAACCCGCTGTCGCAATGGACGGTGACGGTGATTATGTCGTCGCTTGGACTTCAAATCGCAATAACGATAATGATATCTACGCCAAGCGCTTTAGCCACAGCGGTCAGGTCGTGAATGACGAGTTCCGAGTCAATACATCCACTCAAAACTCACAGGTAGCAGCTGATGTCGCAATGGATGCAGAGGGTGATTTTGTGATTGCCTGGCAAGGCCAAACAGCAACAGGAGCCCCGCCCAAGTACGATGTATACACCCAACGCTATGATAAAAACGGGGATGCTGTGGCTGGTGAAGATCGGGTAAATACAAGTATCCCAAATAATCAAACGAGACCGAGCGTAGCTATGGATGCTGCAGGCAATGCCGTCATTGCCTGGACTTCAGATGCACAGCAGCTCAATAGCTTTAATATCGATGCCCAGCGTTACGCCGCCGACGGGAGCAAAGTTGATGGCGAATTCCAGGTCAACACCTTTAATACAGGAAGTCAGAACCAAGTAGACGTCGCTATGGACCCACTGGGTGGCTTTATGATGTCCTGGACTTCTGCTGCTCAGGACGGAGATGCTGGCGGAATTTATGCCCAGCGCTTTTTAAGCAACGGCACTGCATCAGGTATTGAGACGCGCTTAAATACAGTCACTGCGGGTAATCAATCCAATTCAACAATCACCAATCTCAGTCCAGGATATTATGCTAGCAGCTGGCAAGCGGGCAATTTCATTAACTAAAAACCAAGCCCAATGACCCAAGAGTCATTGGGCTACACCCTGGACAGCAGATCGCTTGAATCGCGAGTTAGTCCTCATTCAAGAGTATTAATCAGATTCGACTTCTGAATTAGAATCCGCTGAAGAGCGGCTTTTTTTGGGTTTTTCGTGAATCGGTTTGAGCAATGAGCCCAGTACCCGTTTACGAGCAACTACCAATTGGCGGTGCTTGTAGATATCATGGCGGGCCTGGCCACTCATATTATTGCGGTGGGTGTCTAGATCGACGATCTGGACTTCATAGGGGAAGAAAAAGCGATAAAAAGGTTTAGTCGCCTCAAATTGGCGCTGTAAAAAGACATCTGGCTCTGCTCCGATATCTATCTGGTCTTTAAAAGGGTAGAGTGGATTGCGTAATTTGACCAATTGACGCACCGTAAACTGCATCGCCCGGTATTGGCGCGAAGTATAAGGATTGCGATTAAACAAAGTGTGAATTTGTCGGCTCGTTAGTGTATCGCGAAACTGGGCACTGTGGCGCAAAATTTGCTCAAACTCATGATCTTCAAGCTTTTGGTCTTTGTACTGGGTATAAAGGTCGCGGAAGGTGCGCCGTAATTTATCGATATGAATTAAGGTATTGACAGAGCGACTGGGTTTGACATTGGGGAAAGTTACCAAATGGTTTTCTCTCAAATAACGCAAAACTAGAATAGCATCCAGACGATCTCGGGTCACAAAACGCACGCCGATCCGATCGAAGATATCCGTTGCCACGTTTTCGCGCTTATGCAAAAGCTTCAATACAGCAGAAGAGCGTTCTTTGCCTGCTTTAACCTCAAACTCAACCAAGGGGATACGATCTTTCTCTTTGCCCAACCAGAGCTGATCTTCTTCTCTGAAAATATGCTCGTAATAAGGTCGTAAGATCTGATCTTGAATATCCGGAAAGAAATTGGCCGAAAGATCAGTGCTGACATGGGCCAGAGTATGCATCACACGCAACATAGCGCAAGCCCATTTTTGTAAAACTGCCCGTGGATTTGAAGAAGCCAATAAAAGCAACTCAATCACATCCGCTTTTTGAATCATCGGCGGCATTTTAATCGGCTTAAAATCTGAATCCAGATTATCCAGAAAAAGAGTTTGAATCATTTCGCAAGCTTCATGCTGAATTTTTTCAACTTCGGCCGCGTCGTCGGGGTGATTGAGATCAAAGCCATAATTGCGGATAAACAAATAGGCATCGCGCCGATCGGAGATTCCCAAACGAGAGAGATCGATCGGTGAGTGATCGGTGACCATGACCTCAAGAACGCCCCAATGATCCGAGTGCAAACGTTTAAAATATTGTTCCAAGACGGCCTCAAATCTATTTCTATTGCAAGTATTATACAGGAACTCAGGCCGGTTACAGCGTGTTTTTAACAGAATTTACGCCAGCACTTTGAGTCAAGCGGTACACTACCCTTATCAGTCCACAGCTGAATCAAATTACTTTTGAAAAACACAAACGTTTTTCAGCCATCAACCCAGATTAAATCACAAAGGATATGAACTATGATTCACTACAAAGCACTCACACTCACCCTACTCTCGGGTTTACTTTCCATCAATTTTTTAGCAAGCTCAGCACTGGCCCAGGACAAACAGCCTAACACCAATAAAAAAGTGGACACCTTTGAAGATACTGAAGCCGATGATAATCTGGATGAACCGTCCCTGGATGAGTCTTCAAACGATGATAGCGAAGCCACTGAGGAAATCACGCGCGATTCAGACTTGGACTCAAACCCCGCTTCAACACACAAGGATGAATCGACAGAACCTGAACGCTCAACAGGAGCCGTTAGCTTCTTTGCTACTGGCTTTCCGCATTTGCAACTCAGCGCAGAATACGGTTTTCTGAGCGTGATCGATCACACGATTCAATTCTCGCAAAACAATACGCTCTTTAATTACCGTGAAAGCGGTGCCCAGGACACGCTTTTCAATGCAGCTAAGTTAAGTCTGGATGTTAAGCTCTCACCCCATCACAGTCTGACCTTTATGTATCAACCATTGAGTTTAGTCGGCGAGCGGACTCTGGCCAACGATTTAATCGCCGATAATGTGACCTTTGCAGCTGGTACCCCGATGCGCTTTCGCTATGACTTTCCTTTCTTTCGGGGATCTTACTTGTATGACTTTGATCCCGACGTCAATAATGAACTGGCAGTTGGAGCTTCATTGCAATTGCGCAATGCCGTGATTTCTTTTGAGTCTCTTGACGGTACGCAATTGGTGTCAGCCCGCAATGTCGGGCCGGTCCCTATTCTCAAGTTTCGTTCACGGCATCAGATTGCTGACAGTGCCTGGTGGTGGGGTAGCGAAGTCGATGGGTTTTATGCGCCAGTGTCTCTCTTAAATGGCAGTACCAACGAAGTGATCGGCGCGATTCTGGACGCCAATTTGCGTGGGGGCTTCACCATGCAAGATGTGATGGGTAGTGGTCAGCAAATTTCACCCTATTTGAATCTGAGATACCTGGGCGGCGGCTCTGTCGGCACTTCAGAGCGCAGAGAAGGAAGTGGCGATGGCTTTAGTGAAAACTGGCTGCATTTCTTTATTTTAACCCTGGGAATTCAAACCGATCTCTTCTAACTTAGATCCCGCTGCTTTGTAGATTGATAATCAAGAGCACCAGCAAGGGGAAAACGCTCATGCCAACAACCACGATCACCACCCACCAGAGCCCTGTTCGGGAAGGGCCTGTGTTGGATTGTCGTTTGCGATTAGGGAACACCAGTTTTCGTAACATGGCTTAAGCATACCTGAGATCAGTCGAATAGGGGGTTCGAAATGGCTATTCCAAAACTATTCGTATATTTGAAATTCCAGCATTGGTAATCAAGTTCTATCCCATGCTAAATTAATGAAAATTAGATACCAGTCACTCAAGCCCCTGTCTGGTGCAATAAAAGAGGTAGCCCCATGAGCGTGAGCATTGAGCTAAAACAAAACCATTTAATTTCAATTCAAATGAATGGGAGTATGGACAAAGCCGATTTAGAGCAGATTTTTGCTGAGTTTAAGCCCCAAATTACGGATGATCAGAAGTTGCGTGTTTGTATTGAGATCGTCAATTTCGATTTTAAACAGATTCCCCTGGAAATTTATCTGACAAAGCTCAAACTGTGGCTCAAAGATCCGGGAATGATCAATCGCCTCGACAAAGTGGCCTTAATATCTGACGAAGCCTGGATCAAAGCTTTGTTTGAGTTGGAATGCGCCTTGATTCCGGGTCTACAGGGCAAGAATTTTGAACGGGATCAAAAAGTAGCTGCTCGTAGCTGGTTGAGCAAATCCAGTGTCAGCAATACGGGATCATCAGCCAAGCTCCCGGTTCAATTGCCCCAAAATCTGGAATTATCCTGGACGCAAAGCATACTCTATGCCAGCGCAAAAAGCCTGGGCGGCCTGGCCTTCGGCTTATGGCTGGCCAATTACCTTGAGCCAAAGCAACGCAAACAAGTGGGAGCGATTGCAATGCTGCTAGGTTTGTTTGCTAGCATACCTTTGGCTCTGCAAGTTTTTAAAAGGTGTTCAAAGTAAGCAAATCAGGAAAGACTATCGTCCGAAGAGACTTCCTGGGCTTTAACATGGATCACCGGCCCCTGCCCTGCAGACGGCCCCTTTGATTGAGACTGTGAAAAAGGGTCGTCGGGCTCTGGCTGAGTAAAACGTGGATTTGGGTTGAGAATATCGTCAAAGGCGCGAGATTGCTCACGAAAGCTTTTGATCGCAGCGCCAAAGCGCCAACGAAACCAGATCAGCCCAACTACCGCAACCAGCGCCATGAATCCAGAAAAGATCAAAAATCCCTTGAGTAAATAAGGCAAATAAGCGATCACGAGGACCAAAAACCCGATCCAAATCGTCGAGACCCACACTTGATGTAAGAAACTGCGTTGCATATACAGCATCATAACATTTTCAAGATCTGACTATAAGCAGAATCCAACCAAATTGATTTGAAAAACGATCTCAATTAGTAGCAAGATTCTTTTCAGCATCGCCATAACAATATTAAGATTAAATTAAGCATTTGCTCTCTATTTAACGATATGTTAAACTTAATCAAGAGTCCAATTCTGTCCGTATCTTGAGGTTTAGTCCATGAAAAAGCGTTTCTTTCCAACTCTGGCAAGCATCCTAATGAGCACGTCAATTTTAAGTGCCTGTGCTGGCCCTGCCCTGAACCCGGCCGTTTTGCAGCGTAACCAAGCAAGCCAATTGAGAGCCCAGGCCAATCAACCGCAACAGGATTTATCCAATTTATCGGTCGGTCAAGCCAAGCATGTCATTGCTTCGCAAACGGTTAGCCCGGCAGCTACAGCCCAGAAAGCGCCCAATTTTGCGACGCCGGACTGGGTCCGTGACGCTGTCTTTTATCAGATTTTCCCTGAACGCTTTTATAATGGCGACAAAAGCAATGACCCCGTTGGCACCGAGCCCTGGGGTTCTAAACCGAAACTCTTTAATTTTATGGGCGGCGATCTTGAAGGCGTGATCCAAAAATTACCTTATCTTAAAGATCTCGGCATTAACGCGATTTACTTCAATCCCTTGTTTGAAGCCCCGACTTCTAACCACAAATATGATACTGCCGATTATATGAAAATCGACAAAAGTTTTGGAGATATGGCGACCTTCAAACGCATGATCGACAAAGCTCACTCTCTGGGTATCAAAGTCGTTTTAGACGCCGTTTTCAACCACTCCGGCGATACGCACTGGGCTTTCCAGGACGCTAAAAAGAATGGTCCTCAGTCTAAATACTGGAACTGGTATTTGATTCATGGATTCCCTGTGGTTCAAGACCCCAAGCCCAATTATGATTCCTGGTGGGGCTTTGGCTCCTTACCCAAATTCAACGAGTACAACCCCGAAGTCCGGGAGCATCTATTTAGTGTGGCTGAATTTTGGGCCAAGCAAGGCATCGATGGCTGGCGTCTAGATGTCCCCAACGAAATCAGAGACATGAATTTCTGGCGTGAGTTCCGTCAACGGGTCAAACGCGTTAACCCTGACCTCTACATTGTCGGCGAAATCTGGGGCGACGGTTCTCCCTGGTTGCAAGGCGATCAATTTGATGCCGTCATGAACTACCCTTTTAGAGAGCAGGTCTTTAACTTCCTGGTCGAAGAAAAAGGCAATGTCGATCAGTTTGATTTTGGTCTACAAGGCTTGCGCAATCAACACCCTGACTCAGTGACCTATACAATGTTTAATGTTTTGGGGTCACATGACACCCCACGGGTCTTAACAATGGCCAAAAATGACGTCAATAAAGTCAAATTGTCAGCGCTGTTCCAGATGACTTATGTCGGCACCCCTGTGATCTATTATGGTGACGAAATCGGCATGAAAGGCGAAATGGACCCCGATTGCCGAGGTGCTTTCCCCTGGAATCCCAGCCAATGGAATCAAGACTTGCGCACCTATTACCAGCGTTTAATTGCTCTGCGTAAACAGTATCCCGCCCTGCGTCGTGGAGACTTCCGCAGTCTGATGCGCCACAACGACAACAAAACCTTCGCCTATTTGCGTGAAGACAGCCGTAGCAAACTGATCGTTGTGATCAACAACAATACCCGTGCGCAAGACGTGCCACTCAATACCGCTCAGGTACAAGTTCCTGACGGCAATCTCAAAGATTTACTAACAGGCAAAACCTTTGCGATCCGCAACGGCCAGGTTGTCTTTGAGAAAATGGCTCCTAAAGCAGGCTATTTGCTGGAGTGGTCGCCACTCTAAAAGAAAGTAAATTTCTAAAAGCCCTCTTCTTATTAAAGTTAGAAGAGGGCTTTTTCGTGGCTTGACAGGACAATTCAGGCCCAGACTTTCAAAAAACTCGTCTTGATTTCTGGCTGCTCTACGCTAAAACAGTTAAACTAGTGAGACAGCGAACTGCACAGAGGAGAATTTTCTATGCCCCCAACAGGCCCTTTTCAAGCCGCATCTGATCCGATCGAAATGACGGTGATTGAAGCCAGAGATCAGCTAGAAATCCACCCGGAGACCCCTTTGATCGATGTGCGTGAAGACTTTGAACGCGAAATTTGCAGCCTGCCCAAGTCGCAGCAATTGACCGAAGCCCTGGCTGAAACCATGCTAGCCGACTGGGACCGTGAGCAAATGATTATCTTTCAATGCCATCATGGCGGGCGCAGCCGAGCAGCCGCTGAATATTTTAAGCAACAAGGCTTTAATCAGGTACGCAATCTGACCGGGGGCATCGACGCCTGGTCTGTGCATATCGACTCAGCCTTACCTCGCTACTAAAACACGGCTTTTAACAAGACAATGGAAACTTATGAAACAGATATTAATTGAAACCCAGCAAACCCTGGCCAGCTTACAAAAATACTGGCAAACGCCCAGCACCTGGCTGCCCCAATGGCAAGAAATTTGGGCTGCCGAGCACGCCATCATTATTGAAACGCCTGAGGCTCTCGTGCGCATCACCTCACGACACACAGGCCTTAAAGCAACTTTACTGCGCGGGAGCGATCCTGGGCTTTATATCTTGGCTGCAAATGTGGAGCAAATATCGTGAGCACAGCATCTCTTTCCAAACAAATCAAACCCTTGCGTATCAATCATCTGGCCGAACTCTATTCACAGCCTGACTTTTTAAGTCAAGGCTGGTCAGCTCGCTTTGGAGACGGCCCGCTTAACCTTGAGATCGGCTGTGGATATGGACATTTTTTATCCTGGTTGGCACCTCGCCACCCAGAACAAGGCTTTATTGGCCTCGATATCGTCACCAAAGTACTCAAACGGGCTGAAGTCAAATGCAAACAGAATCCCGCCCAAAATATTCTACTGGCAAAGTTAGATGCTTTGTTTGTGCTGCGTGAATTGATTCCTCCAGCGCGTCTGGATCATCTCTATATCCTCTTCCCTGATCCCTGGTTTAAAGAACGCCATCAGGGCCGCCGCACCTTAAGACAAGATACCTTGCCACTGTTTGCCTCTCGTATTCGCCCGGACGGCCTGCTCTTGTTTGTTTCTGATGATCCGCCTTATACAGCAGATGCCATTAGCTTACTCGATGCCTCGCCTTACTTTGAGGCCAGCGATTTCCCAGAAATCACCGTGCGCACCAAATATGAGAACAAATGGCTAGAGCAAAACAAAACCATTACTCGCCTGGCTTACCGCCGTATTGCTCACCCAGATTTACCAGAATCAGGCAAGTGGACGGCTTACACCGATCGGATTCAACAGCAAGTTAAGCTGCCTGCTGACGGTCTTGAACGCCTGAGCAAAATGGACTGGCCTTATGTGCAAGAAGCCAAGCCGCGAACCTTAAAAATCCAGCATCTCTATCAGGGTCTGCAATCACAGAATTTGTTAATGCAATGGGTGATTGCTGCACCCAATACCATGGCTCAGAAAACCTGGACTGTGTTGAATGCTGAAGGTCAATTGACAATACCTGACTTTGAAGCCTTTCCTTATCTTGCCAACCGTGAGCAAATTTTAAGTGAGATGCAAGCAGTGATTGAAGGTCGTTTCGATGTCTGAAATCGTGCGCCGCAAGCAAGACCATATTGATCTGGCCTTAGCTGCCGGGTCTCAGATTCGGTCCGTTGGTGAACGTTTCTCTGACTATAGTTTGCCGCACCAGGCTTTACCTGAAATCAATCTGGCAGATATTAATCTTAGCCAAAAGCTAAAAATCGGTCTGAACAGTCGTCAGTTAAATGCCCCTGTGATTATCGCTTCAATGACGGGCGGCATGGAACAGGGTGCCAAAATCAATCGGCATCTGGCTGAAGCAGCCCAGGCACTGGGTATCGGCATGGGGCTGGGATCACAACGGGTCACCTTTGAAAATTCTGACAGTTTGAAATCATTTCAAGTACGTCCATTTGCTCCAGATATTCTCTTGCTTGCAAATCTGGGTGCCGTACAGCTTAATAAAGGTTTTGAACTTAGCCATTGTCAGCAAGCAATCGAGCAAGTCGAAGCCGACGCCCTTTATCTACACCTCAACCCCTTACAAGAAGCCATTCAACACGGCGGTGACACCGAGTTCGGTGGCGTCCTGGCCCAAATTCAAGGGATTTGCCAACAATTGTCCTATCCGGTTTGGGTCAAAGAATGTGGCAATGGCATCGCAGGCAATTGTGCCCAGCAATTGATCACAGCAGGTGTACAAGGGATTGACGTCTCCGGAATGGGAGGGACTTCCTGGGCCTGGATCGAAGCCCAACGCAATCCCAACCCCCTTGCACAGCGTTTGGGAGAAACCTTTGCCCATTGGGGGCTATCTACCCCGCGCGCGATTCAAGATTGCCGAAAGGCAGTACCTGAAAGCTTGCTGATCGCCTCTGGAGGGATCCGCAATGGTCTGGATGCCGCTCTGGCCATTGCTATGGGCGCCGATTTGGTGAGTATGGCACAACCTCTACTCAAAGCGGCTTTAGAATCCACCCAGGCCGTGATCAATGAACTGGAGATCTTTTTGTTAGAGCTACGGATTGCCATGTTTTGTTGTGGAGCAGCTGACTTGGCCTCGCTCAAAAGGCAAAATGTGAACTTACGTTTAAATGCAAAGTAAATTGAAAAAATCAAGCCCGTATCGATTGCTTTTCAGCGCCTGCTTATTGATACTTGTCAATACTGCAGGCTGGGCTCAATCAACACCAAGTCAAGGGCTAAGACCCGGTCACTGGCTGGGACTATCAGAGATCATGGCCGATCTCAATCAACAGCAAAAACAAAATCTGAAAATCGAAACCCTGGGTTGGTCACGACAGGGGCGTGTGATACCGATCATTTCCCTGGGAAACCCCACTGCTCAGCATCAAATCCTGTGGGTCTGTGGTCAACACGGAGACGAGCCCGATTCGGTCCAGGCCTGCGCCTATTTAATGCAAGATATTCTCAAACTCGTCGCCACAGATCCGGTTTGGCAAGCGCGTTTTAAAAATGCCCGCTGGCACCTGGTACCGGCCTTAAACCCCGACGGATTACTGGCAAAGACCCGCAAAAATGCCGCTGGCGTCAATCTTAATAGCAATTGGAGCTATGGCTGGTCAACCCCCCTGCATCCCAGTCGGACAGAAGAAGTGCTGACTCCCTCAGGCAGCAATTTTCATGGAAATAGTCCACTTTCAGAGCCCGAAACACAGGCCCTGGCAGCCTGGATCATCAAGCATCAACCCCAACTGGTCTTTGACTATCACACGGGTGTCGCTGGCTTTTCTCAAGGCATGGTCTTGTTCCCCTTTACCAAAGATCTTGAGAACAGCCTGAGCCAAAGCCAATATCAGCAACTCAAAAGCATGGCACAGACTCAGGCCCAATTATTGACAGACCCTCAGAGTCAGCGTGATCCAGTGATGGCATTCCAGAGCCAGGAAATCCTGGCATACTTGCGTCCAGCAATCCAAAAACATGTCCCTGTGGCTTATCACAAGCAAGCCCTGAGCCAATTACCAACCGTGATGCAGTCAACCGGGTCACTCATTGATTGGAGCTATGGCAGTCAGCAGATTCCCGCCCTGGCCTTTGAAATTTCCTTTCCATTAGATATAAAAAAACCCGAAGCCATTATGGCATTTAACCAGGTTTATCAGGATTTCGGGCCTGCTCTTGAAAAGGCATTGGCTCAGGCATTAAGCCCTTAAAAGGTCGCCAAACTCTATTTGAGCGAGTCAATGATTGTCCAAATCCAGAAAGCAGGGGATCTCGTATTTTAGCTTGGGTATATTCAGATCGTTGAGCCCTTTTAATTCTCCAGGCCCCCTAAAGCGAGTCAGAATGAGCTTATCTTAAAAGATTCGAGTCATGACCTATGCACTTTCGCATTCTGCTTGTACACTCATATTATTCAGTTTTTCATCTATAATAAAGCCTGCCTAAATATTGCCCATTAAATGCTCTGGATCCGCTTTTAAAGTCCAGATAATTCTCAGTTTGCCAATGCTAAAGAGTACTTATGTTAATCATTGCTTTGATTCTAGCGATTATCGCCACGGTTTGTTTTTTTATTTATCGCAGTACCCAGGCCAAGCTAGGAGAAATTTTATATGTTCCTTCCTCGCAGATTAGCGAGATTGCTGAACGTGCTAGCGCTGTCTCTGAAGCCCTCGGACACGGTTACTCAAGCGATTACACAGAGATCAAAGGTCAAATGATTGCTCCCGAGCTTTTATGTTCACCCCTGAGTCAAAGTGATTGTGTCTATTATCGTTCCAGCATCAGCCGTGAATGGGAAGAAGAAGAATCTTATCGGGATGATGATGGCAAGCAACAAACCCGAACCATTAGCGGCAGCGAAACCCTTTTTTCTGAGCAAGAATGGATCTCCTTTCAGGTCGATGATGGCAGTGGCTGCATCTGGATAGATCCTGAAGACGCAGACATTGATCTCACAAGCTGTCTGGATCAAATCGAGCCTGAGCATGCTATCCGTATTTCGCGTAATCAACTCATTTTTGATGACTTGCACTTGTCCGTCAATGCACCTAGTTTATCCCGAAAGCGTTGGGTTACAGGCTATCATTTTCAAGAAGAGATTTTTGAGCCCGAAGGTCAGCTGTATTTGCTGGGAACGGTAGTCGATCATGACGGTGAGTTAACACTGGTCCACCCCAGTGAAAAAGGACAACGTTATCTAATTTCTCACCAGACTGAAGAGGAATTGGTTGCTGGACTTGAAAGCAGTAGCAAGTGGCTTTTCTGGGGCAGTCTGGCCAGTGGTGTACTGGCAGTCATACTCGCTGGAGTCGGTTTCGCGATAGGTAGCATTGGGCTCTAGTTAAGACCGGAGGTCCTTAGCTAAAGGCACACAAGTCCAGGTTTTTTGAATTCTCCCCCCATCTAAATCAATCAATAAGAAGAGGCCAATATGTCTAAGCATTACTTAAAATCCGCTGACGGCAGCCAACGTTCCGTCAAAGGCTATAAACCGTCCCCCAAAGACCAAAAATTAGGCGCTAAAGTCTATAACAAAGCCAGTTCAAGTATCAAAAACCTGCCCGCTAAAGTCGATCTAAGATATCTGATGACTCCGGTAGAAAATCAGCACGAAACCTCGAGCTGCACAGCAAATGCAACTGCGGGAGCTTATGAGTACCTACTTAAGCGCAATAAGGGCAGCATACAAGATGTCAGCCGGCTTTATATTTACTATAACGGACGTTATGTCGACGATGCTGACAATATTGAGGATCAGGGTTTGGCCATTAGCAATGCCATTGCTGGACTCAAAGAATATGGCGCCTGCTCAGAAGATAGCTGGAGTTTTGATCCTGAACTGGTGAACGACGAGCCGGATCCAGAAGCCTATGATGAAGGCGCTACTTATCAGATCAAAGGAACGCGTCGGGTGCCTGTTGATCTCGAAGCCTGGAAATTTGCGATTGCCTCAGCCCATCCGATTATCTTCGGTTTGGCTCTCTATGATTCTTTTGACAAGCAGAGAAAGCCCGGCCTGGTGCCTGCTCCCACTCAAACGGAAGTAACACGCGCATCTCATTCTGGTCATGCCATGCTCTGCGTCGGTTATTCGGATCCAGATCAGGTCTTTATTGTACGCAATTCCTGGGGGGAACAATGGGGAGATAAAGGCTATTGTTATATCCCCTATAGTTATATGATGAATCCCGAGCAAAACTTTGGCGACAGCTGGATCATTGATGCAATTGAAGAATTGCCACCTGATCAAGATGCCTGGAGTGACGACGATGAATCAGTACTTGAAGAAGTCGCTACCGTACTCGCTGAAATGGACGAAGACACCTATGCCGAATTACTCGAAGGCATGGGAGATCACCCTTTTGAGCGCCGATTAGCCTTGTTGTTTTTAGCCGCTGCCAGTGCCGATGGAGAAATAAGTGAAGATGAAATTGAGATCATCACCGAATTTTTGGAACCGGTACTGGAGCAAACCGGTGGCAATCAAAATGCAGCGGCTATCCTAAAATATGCCAAACGCGACCTCAAAGACAAAGATTTGATTGATGAATCGATCGAATTGATCTGGCAATATTTTGATTATGATGTGCTCGCCAGCATCACCAATCAAATCGAAGAAGCCGCCGCAGCTGACGGATTGGCTAAAACTGAAAGAAAATTCATCGACGAACTCATCAGTCGCTGGCAAGCTGACGAAGATGAAGACGAAGACGAAGACGAAGACGAAGACGAAGACGAAGACGAAGA